>JAZNFH010000077.1:0-91375 GCA_045589055.1 Faecousia sp.
CGTTGCTGGGTCAGGGTTTCCCCCATTGCCCAATATTCCCCACTGCTGCCTCCCGTAGGAGTCTGGGCCGTATCTCAGTCCCAATGTGGCCGTTCATCCTCTCAGACCGGCTACTGATCGTCGCCTTGGTGAGCCGTTACCCCACCAACTAGCTAATCAGACGCGAGGCCATCTTCCAGCACATAAAGCTTTGGTTTTCAGATCATGCGATCCGAAAACATTATGCGGTATTAGCAGTCGTTTCCAACTGTTGTCCCCCACTGGAAGGCAGGTTCCTCACGCGTTACTCACCCGTTCGCCACTAAGTAGAAAACCGAAGCTCTCTACCCCGTTCGACTTGCATGTGTTAGGCACGCCGCCAGCGTTCGTCCTGAGCCAGGATCAAACTCTCAAAAAATTGTATCTAAAGCACTTCCGTGCCTCAAATCATTTTTCAAGTAATTCGCTCTAGCAAATATACTCAAGAATTTCGTTGGCTGTTAATTCGTTTTCACGAAAACTTAAACAATCCATTATAATTGTCCAAGGTGTTTTGTTCGTCTTTGCGTTATTCAATTTACAAGGTACAGTGCTCGCCACCGCTGCGCGGTTAGCTTGCTTATTCTAGCACAGCTTCCCTTACTTGTCAAGAACTTTTTTCAAGTTTTTTCAACTTTTTTCTGAGCAGCTTTGCTTTTTCTGCGCCTCGCCGAAGCGCTTGAGTATACTACCAGATACTGCACCCTTTGTCAAGCGCTTTTTCGCCTTTTTTCTCTTTTATTTTTGGTTCTTCTTATCTTCCGTGCGCATCGCAGGATCCCGGTATTTCTGGTTCTTTAATCTGTGTCTCAGAATCGTTCTTTTCTGTCCTCTTTTAATCTTGATAACCGGCACACCCAGACATTTGAGACTGCACAAGTGCGCTATCAGCATCAGAACTCCAATCGCAACGCCCGGCATACCCAAAAATGCCCCTAGAATTCCAAAACCAAAACGCCAGATTCGAATTGCATTTGCGAGGTCTCTGTTCGGTAATGCGAAGCCACAGACACCTGCAATACTGACAACAATCAACACCACGGGCGAAATCAATCCCGCTTCAACCGCCGCCGTTCCAACTACGATACCTCCGATGGTTGAAACAGACTGGCCAATTGCTTGCGGCAAATGCACACCAGACTCCTGCAGCAGTTCATATGCGATCAGAAGTCCCAAGACTTCCCCTGCCGGTGTGAACGGCACCGGTTGCTTTGTATTCATTATGGTATTTCGCAATGCCTCCGGGATCCATTGAGGATGAAAGTTGATCAATGCGATATAAATCGCCGGCAGCAGCAAGCTTGCTAACAGCGCTGTATACCGGAGAACACGAACAAAGGACGCAGAAATAAAGTCCCGGCTCCGGTCTTCCATGCTCTCCATTAAATATCCCAGATTAGCCGGCGCAAGATATCCCAGCGGCAAACCATCCACGAGCAGGCCAACCCTCCCGTCCAAGAGCCCTTGGCAAAAGCGGTCTGCCCGTTCCGTGTACTGCATCAGCGGGAACGAGGTAAATCTGGATCCCGTCACATACTCTTCTACTGCCGACGGAGAGATAAATCCATCGATATCTATCGTATCCAGTCGTTTTTTCATTTTATCCACCATAGATTCATTTGTGATTCCCCGAATCCAGGCAACAGTAACATTTGTAAAGCTTCTGCGCCCAACAACCGTTTGATAGAGTTGTAAATCCGGAGTACGCAAATGCCTGCGAATCACGCTTGTGTTGATCCGCATCGTTTCCACAAAAGCATCTTTCGGTCCTTTTACTGTGTTTTCCACCTCGGGTGCTGCCGGTGTTCTGCTGACACCCGTGCGAACCTCAAAGGCAATGGCACCGGACTTCGGAAACAGTACCACGCAAAAACCATTCACCAGTTTCAATGCCACATCCTGTGTATCTTTACATTTGCTGGCAACGGTGTTGTAGACACTTCCATAGAGGGACGCATGGTACAGTTCTTCCATTGTATTTCCCTGCAGATTGGTTGCAATCGGCTTGAAAACATATTCTGCTGCATCCGCACCGGAAACCAAGCCGTCAATTGCATATGCATACAGTGTAAACGCACCGCAGTGCAATTCCCTGCGAATAAAATCTCCCGCACCTTCAAAAACGGCTGTAATCTGTGCATCCGTCATCGTATCACCTCCAGGGTAGTCTGCCCCGAAACTCCCGGAATATAGCAATTGCAAATCCCATTCTTGCGTGCTATACTATTAAATTAGGATTAGTATTTGGAGGAACCATCATGTCCCATGTAATTGCTGCTGTATCCACCGGCAATCAGATCAGCGCCATCGGCATTCTCCGGCTCACAGGAGACGGCTGTGCAGAGGTCGCCGGAAAGGTATTCACATTAAATAACGGAAAGCCGTTGTCGGAAGCACCCAACCGGAAACTGATGTTGGGTACGCTTCAGGACAAGCAAGGCCGTACCATTGATCAGTGTATGGCCGTTTATACCCGGGCACCTCACAGCTATACCGGCGAGGATACCGTAGAAATCCAGTGTCACGGCAGCCCCGCCGTGCTGGCTGCAGGCTTGGAAGCTCTGTATGTCGCAGGCGCATTGCCCGCAAAACGGGGTGAGTTCACCAAGCGAGCCTTCTTGAACGGTCAGCTGGATCTGACTCAGGCAGAAGCAGTCATTGATTTGATCGAAGCTGACACTGCCGAAGCTGCAGCAAATGCAGCAGGACAGGTTGGTGGCACGCTCCTAAAGAAGCTCTCCCCCGTCTATGACCATTTGACTGACCTTTGCAGCCATTTTCATGCGGTTCTGGATTACCCTGACGAGGATATTGACGATTTTCAGCTAGGTAATTACGAAGTTTCTCTGCGCACCGATGCAAAAGCATTATACGCGCTGCTGCAAACCTATGGACAAGGTCGAATCTTACGGCAGGGCGTATCCGCTGCCATCGTTGGCAAGCCCAATGTTGGCAAGTCCAGCTTACTCAATGCACTGGCCGGTTTTGAGCGGGTCATAGTCACCGATATCCCCGGCACCACCCGTGACACGGTAGAAGAAACGGTCATATTGGGCAACACCCGCCTTCGGCTGATCGATACCGCCGGTATTCGGGAAACTGCCGATCAGATCGAAGCCATGGGCGTAGAGCGTTCCCGCAAGGCAGCAGAGGAAGCAGATCTGGTGTTGTTCGTTTGTGACGGTTCCCAACCGCTGACTGACGACGACCGTGCCGTTATCGACAGCTGCGTCGATGCAGAGTATGTGGTTGCATTGATCAACAAAGGGGATCTACCGCAAAAGACTGTTCCCAGCGACCTTCCTTTCGTATATGTCATTCCCATCTGTGCGCGAACCGGTGAAGGTCTGGATCTCCTTGCCGGTGTTATAGACGAGATGTTTGCGGGAAATACCCCTTGCGATGGTTCTATTCTGACCAATCCACGGCAGTTCGATGCCATCCGCAGGAGCTATGAAGCAATGCTCCGTGCCTTGCAGGGGCTGAAACTGGGTTTAACCCCCGATGCCGTGCTGACGGATGTGGAAGATGCCATGGAAGCTATGGGGGAAGTCACCGGTTCTACCGTCCGGGAAGATATTACCGCCAGAATCTTTGAGCGGTTCTGTGTAGGAAAGTGAGACGCTATGATCTATTTAGATAATTCCGCCACCACAAAGCCTTGCAAAGAGGCTGTGGCGGCAATGACCGCAGCCTTAACAGACGGTTGGGCTAACCCCAGCGCTCTGTATGATTTCGGTATTGAAGTATCCCGCCAGCTGCGTACGGCCCACAATCAAGTTACTGCCGCCATGGGTGCGGAGCTTGACCGTGTATTTTTCACATCCGGCGGCACGGAAGCTGACAACTGGGCCATTATGGGTACTGTCAAACGGTTTGGCAAAAAGAATAAGCATATCATTACCACTGCCATTGAACACCACGCCATCCTTAACACCATGAAAGAACTGGAAGCACAGGGTTATGAGGTAACCTACTTGCAGCCGGATGCGCTTGGTCGTATTACCCTGGATTCTTTGAAAGCTGCACTGCGAAAAGATACCTTTCTGGTATCCATTATGATGGTCAATAACGAGGTCGGTTCTGTGATGCCTATCGCGCAGATGGCAAAGCTGACCCACCGACTGGCTCCGGATGCCATTTTTCATACTGATGCCGTGCAAGGCTTTTTGAAAGTCCCCTTTCAAGCAAAGACTTTGGGTGCTGACCTTATCACCGTGTCTTCCCACAAGATTCACGGGCCGAAGGGTGCCGGTGCACTCTATATCAGTCCCCGTCTTCGCTCCTTTCCCCCATTGATCTACGGCGGTGGACAGGAGTCCGGTTTCCGAAGCGGTACAGAGGCCACGCCGGCCATTTTCGGATTTGCTGCCGCCTGCGCCGCCCTTACACCTTCCTTTAAGAACGATATTCAAAGAGAACGGGAACTGCTTGACCGTTGTATTGAAGCCATTCGAAGAATCCCCGGTGTGGTGATCAACGGCGCACACGAAGCACCCCATATTTTGAATCTGTCTATTCCGGGTGTCCCCACTCAGAATACCATCAATATTTTGCAGGAACGGGGAATCTGTGTCAGTGCCGGCAGCGCCTGCGCAAAGGGTCACAGAAGCCACACTTTGACAGCCATGAAGTTGTCTCCCGAAAATATGGACGGTTCTTTCCGGATTTCCCTGTGTAAAGACACTACCGAAGAAGAAATTGATACTTTGGTAACTGCCATTCGGGAAGATATCGTTGGGAGGTACCTCACTTGAAGACTGCTCTTTTCCGGTTGTTGCAATGGACTTGGGGATTTCCCCAAACAGTTATTGGGTTTATTCTTTACCTTGCCCACAAAGATGCGTCCCACAGGGCCTATCATGGTTGCATTGTGACCAAGTGGAAGCAAAGCGGCAGTCTGGGCGTCGGTATGTTCCTGTTTCTCAGTGAAAGAAGTTATGACAGTGACCCGCAAGTACAGGTACACGAATTTGGCCATGCCGTGCAGTCCGCAATTTTGGGGCCGCTGTTTCTGCCGGTAATGGGTATTCCCTCTTTTCTGTGGTGCAACCTGAAGCCTTTCAGAAAGCTCCGCAGAGAAAAAGGTGTGTCCTACTACCGGCTCTATACCGAAAGCACCGCCAACTTTTTAGGCAGTCTGGTCACGAAAGAGCCTTGTAATCTTAAATAACAGCAAACCGACCTGTGATTTCTCACAGGTCGGTTTTTCATTAGGATTATTCTAATTAGAACAGCTTTCATAAACATAATACATGGCATCACCATCTTCGTGGGTATGGTGATATTGAAACCCTGCATTTTCAAACGCCTTTCGTGACGCCATGTTACTTGGAAATATCACTGCTTCACTTTTACGTACGGTAAAGCCAATGATTTCTTCTCTTTCAAGGAGTTCTTTCAGTAATTTTGTACCGCTGCCCTGACCACGCTTTTTAGGTTCAACGACAATCTCCATAATCAATATTTTGTATTCGTGCTGGCAAAAGGCAATAACAGCAAACGGCGTACCGTTTTCAGAAACGACTTTGCACCAAAAATTCTCCCCAATATTAAATCCATCTTCATTTGCCCAATATTCATAAAAAGCTCGAAACCCCTCATCTAAACCCGTAGATTTGACAGCATGCTCATCAAGCCAGTTTTCAACATATCCCATTGTTTTGGGATTATAATCATACCATTCAAAATTCATATTATCTGTTCCTCTTTCAAGTTTATCAAATAGATAACATCCATTTATAATCGTTTTAGAAATTTTCGTAGCTGGTAGCGGTTTTTGAAGATATGGATTTCTTTATCCTTCTGCTGTGCCAGAATTTCATGGTATTTCTCGCGGTTCTGTTTATTAAAGGTCCATAGCCACTTGGCAAATTCCGGATCCAGCCGCTCATTACAGTTTGGCCCCATGTCCGCTCTGGTCTTGCCCCTGTTTTGGATCACCCGCCTTAGCCAGCTGAAAATACAGACAAAACGGTTGTAATCCAAATAGATCACCGTATCGCATTTTTCCAGGCGCATGGGCATGGTTCTGTCAAAATTGCCGTCAATGATCCACCGGGGTTTCTCCAGTTCCTGCCGCAAAAGATCGTCAAATTCTTTCCGCTGCAGATGCTGCCAATTGCCGGGTGACCAGAAAATCTGATCCAGATGGATCACAGGAAGACCTGTCTTTTCTCCCAGCTGCCGTGCCAGAGTGGATTTACCGCTTCCGCCGCAGCCGATGATCATAACTCGTTCCATCATATCTCCTTAGCAGAAAACGACGCAGCCACAAAAGCTGCGTCGTTTTTATGGTTCTTAGTATGCGATGCCCCAGTAGATCATCTTCTTGGCGCTCTTGCCGCAGATGGGACAAGTATCACCCAGATTCTCCTGCGCGAAAGGCATGCAGCGGGAAGACATACCCGCCTCATCCTTCATCTTCATTTCGCATTCCAGTTCGCCGCACCACATGGTCTTGATAAAGCCGCCGTTCGCTTCCTGCAAAGCCTTTGCTTCTTCCAGAGAATGTGCTTCGTAAATATGATCAGTCAGATTCTTTTTCGCTTTGGCGTACATGCCATCATGCACCGCCTGCAGCTGCTCAGCAACGGCAACTTCCAGATCTTCCAGCTTCACGATGATCTTCTCACCGTCGTTTCTGCGAACCAGAACGCACTGGCCGTTCTCCAGATCCCGGGGACCGCACTCCAGACGCAGCGGCACACCGCGCATTTCGTACTCGGCGCACTTCCAGCCCATGGAGTTATCGGAATCATCCAGCTTCACGCGAACACCGGCAGCAACCAAGCGTGCTTTCAGTTCATTGGCAGCATCCAGAACACCGGGCTTGTGCTGAGCAATGGGCAAAACCACTACCTGAACAGGAGCGATCTTGGGCGGCAGCACCAGACCGTTGTTGTCACCGTGGGTCATAATGATACCACCGATCAAGCGGGTGGAGACACCCCAAGAGGTTTCATGGGGATTGACCTTCTGGTTGTTCTTATCGGTAAATTCAATGCCAAAGGCCTTGGCAAAACCATCGCCAAAGTAGTGGGAGGTACCTGCCTGCAGCGCCTTGCGGTCATGCATCATGCACTCAATGGTGTAGGTAGCCTCGGCACCGTTGAACTTTTCCTTCTCGGTCTTCTGGCCACGGGTAACAGGCATTGCCAGCACATTCTCGCAGAAGTCAGCATAGACATTCAGCATGGTTTCGGTGAAGTTCTTCGCGTCCTCGGCAGTTGCGTGGATAGTATGACCCTCCTGCCACAGGAATTCTCTATGGCGCAGGAAGGGACGGCTGGTCTTCTCCCAGCGCAGCACGCTGCACCACTGGTTGTACTTCATGGGCAGATCCCGGTGAGACTGCAGCACATTGGCGAAATGCTCACAGAACAGGGTTTCGGAAGTGGGACGGATGGCATAGCGCTCCTCCAGTTCGTCGCCGCCACCCATGGTGACCCATGCGCACTCGGGAGCAAAGCCTTCCACATGATCCTTTTCCTTCTGCAGCAGGGATTCGGGAATCAGAAGGGGCATGTACACATTCTCAACACCCTGCTTCTTGAATTCCGCATCCATAATGCGCTGGATATTTTCCCAGATTGCATAACCATAGGGGCGGTAAATAAATACACCCTTAATGGAAGAGTAATCAATCAGCTGCGCCTTTTTGCACACATCGGTGAACCACTGGGCGAAGTCGACCTCCATATCTGTAATCTCTGTAACCTTCTTGTCCTTTGCCATTTTCTTTCACCCTCCCGAATCTTCTCGGCTTTTCATTATTTTATATTATAGCACCATTGTCAAGTGCCTGCATAGGATGGAGCACAGTTTTTTGATTTCCCGGAGGGAGGTCTTTTATGACAGAGGTCACACTTACACTGGAGCCGACGGTTGCTCTTTTTTATAGTCGGATTGCCGGCAGTCTGGGTATTTCTTTAGAGCAGGTTCTGTGCGATGCACTTTTCAAACTGGCTGGCGAACTTAGTCTGGAAGCATTGCGGGCACAGGCACAATAATTTCCGAAAAAACTTGTAATTAGGTGTCAAATTTGTTATACTTCAAAGAAAAAGAATACGGAGGTTTTTCCATGAAATCCATCCGAGAGATTTACAAAATCGGAAAAGGCCCGTCATCCTCCCATACTATGGGACCGGAGCGGGCAGCAAAACTGTTTCGCAGCCAGTATCCGGAAGCCGATTCCTTCCGGGTCGTCCTGTTTGGCTCCTTAAGCAAAACAGGTATCGGTCACGGCACTGACCGTGTGGTAAGGGAGGTTCTGTCCCCTCTTCCTACGGAGGTCGTTTTCTCCGAAGAGATCCTTATCAATTCTCATCCCAATACACTGGATCTGTATGCACTGAAGGACAGAAAAGAAATCGGCTCCCTGCGTGTGGAGTCCATTGGGGGTGGCGATATCCGCTTCCCGGGTGCTGCTATCAAAGATACTGACGAAGTGTATATCGAGCATTCCTTTGCGGAAATCGCCGATTTCTGCAAATGGCGTTACATCGACAAGCTCAGCGATTATGTAGAGCTGAACGAAGGTCCCGAGATCTGGGATTTTCTGATGGAAATCTGGCAGACTATGAAGAACGCCATTGATGAAGGTCTACATGCAGAAGGGGTCTTGCCCGGCGGTCTGAATGTACAGAGAAAGGCAAAGTACCTGTATACGCAAGTTCCCGAGGAAAGCTACCCTGCCCTTCTGGAGTTTCAATCCATCGCAGCCTATGCCTATGCGGTGGCAGAGCAGAATGCCGGTAACGGCACCATCGTTACCGCCCCCACCTGCGGTGCCTGCGGCGTACTGCCTGCAGTCTTAAAATACGCACAGGATACCAAGGGCTACACGGATGCCCAAATTTGCCGCGGTCTGGCCACTGCCGGTATTATCGGCAATTTGACAAAAACCAACGCCTCGATTTCCGGTGCGGAATGCGGCTGTCAAGCTGAGATTGGCCCCGCCTGCTCCATGGCAGCCGCCGCATTGGCCGAACTCTATGGGCAGAATCTGGATCAAGTGGAATATGCTGCGGAAGTGGCAATGGAGCACCACCTCGGCCTGACCTGTGATCCCATTTGCGGTCTTGTGCAGATCCCCTGCATTGAGAGAAATGCCGTTGCCGCCGTACGGGCCATGAACGCCTGCAACCTCAGCTACTTCCTCACCGGTTCCCGAAATATCAGCTACGACATGGTCTGCCGCGCCATGAAAGAAACCGGCGTCAACTTGGATCACCGGTTCCGGGAAACCAGCGAAGGCGGTCTTGCAAAACTCTATAACCGCCGCCGTAAAACCCTCAATTAATGCAACTACACTGATTGATATCCACAGGAGGACTCCATATGAAAACCCTTTACACCCAGCGCCGACAGAAGCTCCTGGAATCCATGCAGGGACCCTGCATGGTATGCGTCTTTTCCGGATGCGCACCTATGAAATCTCTGGATGCTGCCTATCCCTTTGAGGTAGACCGGAATTTCTTTTATCTTACCGGTATCCAGCGGGAAAATATGATTCTTGTGCTGAAAAAAAGCTACACCGGCCAGTACAGCGAAGCACTGTATATTGAGCCCTACGACGAAGTTCTTGCCAAATGGGTCGGTGCCCGGATGCGCAACGCAGAAGCAACGGAGATTTCCGGTATTGCGCAGGTTTTCTCTGTTGAGGACTTTGACAGCCAAATCAACAGTCTGATTGAACGCAGCAGAGGTTTGGGACAGTTCCATGTCTATCTGGACCTGTGGCGTCACAATAAGGACCAAGCCGACACCCCTGCCCACACACTGGCAGCCAAGCTGCAGAATCGTTATCCCGCCGTTGCAATCAGCGATTTCTTCGGTCAAATTGCCGCCATGCGGGCATGCAAGACCGAAGAAGAGCTTTCCTTTATGCGGCAGGCACAGGAGGATACCCGCATCGCTATTGAGGCCATGTTGAAGCAAGCCTATCCCGGCATCAACGAAAGCGAACTGGAGGGTGCTTTTGACTTCTCGCTGATGAAGCATTGCGTCCGCCAACATGCTTTCCCCAGCATTGTCGCCGGCGGCGTCCGTGCCACCACACTGCACTATGGTGAGAATAACCAGTCTGTAGCCGATGGTGAAATGGTCTTGATCGATCTAGGCAGTGCCTGTGGAAATTACTGCGCAGATATCTCCCGTACCTTTCCCGTCAACGGCAAATTCTCGCAGCGCCAGAAGGATCTCTATAATACCGTACTGGCCGCACAGCAGTTGGTAATCGCCAATGCAAAGCCCGGTAAAACACTGGGCGAACTGAATCAAATGGTTGTGGATTACTACGAAAGCCGTTTGGATGATCTTGGACTTCGTAAAGACGGAAAGACTGTCCGTGACTACTACTATCATAGTGTCAGCCACCAGCTCGGTCTGGATACCCACGACATTTGCACCGAGCGGGAACGCACCTTACAGCCCGGTATGGTAATTACCGTAGAGCCCGGCCTGTATATAGAAGAAGAAGCCATTGGCATCCGTATCGAGAACGATGTACTGATCACCGAGGATGGCTGTGAAGATCTCTCCCGCAGCATTCCGAAAACCGTCGAAGAGATCGAGGCTATCATGTCCAAGCATTGATCCGCCTTCCCAAATAGAAACTGCCTCCGGCTTACAGCAAGCCGGAGGTGTTTATATAGCAGTTCGATTTTCAAAAGGCGGTCAAACTTCATTAAACCGTGAAAATCTATTGAAACTTTCCACACCTTATGCTAAAATGATGGAAATGCATAAAACACCGGTAACAAAGGAGTTATAGAAAAGATGAAATTAGGTATCGTAGGCCTTCCCAATGTTGGTAAGTCCACCCTGTTTAACGCTATCACAAACGCAGGTGTCCCTGCGGATAATTATGCCTTTTGCACCATAGACCCCAATGTGGGTGTCGTTTCCGTGCCCGATGAGCGGTTGGACTGGCTCTCCGATTTCCATCAGCCTAAGAAGACCACACCTGCCGTGGTAGAGTTTGTTGACATTGCCGGACTGGTAAAAGGCGCTTCCAAAGGCGAAGGTCTGGGTAATAAGTTCCTCAGCAACATCCGTACCACCGATGCCATCGTGCATGTAGTCCGCTGCTTTGAAGATTCCAATGTGACCCATGTAGAAGGCAGCACCGATCCCCTGCGGGATATCGATATCATCAATCTGGAATTGGTCATGGCCGACATTGAAATGGTGGAGCGCCGGATTGACAAATGTCAAAAGGCAGCCAAGGGCGGCGACAAGAAGTATCTGAAGGATGCTGCATTGCTGACTGATCTGTTGGCCCATCTGAATGAAGGTAAGCTGGCCCGCACCTTTACTGACGATGCTGACGATCTGGCTATCATTGGAGAATCCGATCTGCTGACTCTGAAAAAGACCATCTATGTCGCCAACCTTGCAGAAAACGAGATCAACGAACCGGAAGCAAACCGCCACTACAATGCGGTCAAGGCTTTGGCAGATGCAGAAGGCAGCCAGTGCCTGCCCATCTGCGCCAAGCTGGAAGCCGATATTGCTGAGTTGGATGATCCCGACGAAAAGGCCATGTTTATGGAAGAATTGGGTGTCAACGAATCCGGTTTGGACCGTCTTATCAAGAGTTCTTATGCACTGCTGGGTTTGATTTCCTTCCTCACCGCTGGCAGTGACGAGTGCCGCGCATGGACGATTAAGCGAGGAACCAAGGCTCCTCAGGCTGCCGGCAAGATCCATACCGACTTCGAGCGGGGCTTCATCCGTGCGGAGGTCATTGCTTTTCAGGACATGAAGGACTGCGGTACCATGGCGAACGCCAAGTCTAAAGGTCTTGTTCGCAGTGAGGGTAAAGAGTATGTGATGAAGGATGGCGACATCGTCAACTTCCTGTTCAATGTATAATCGCATAAATTTTCCCCCTTGGGTTTTCGCCCAAGGGGGATTTTGTAATCGTATCAAACCACTTCCGGCTGATTCTTAATGTTATTGTAGAAATTGGTGACGGTCATACTCATATAAGGAACAACCCAGATACCGGCTATGCCAAAGGTAACAGCAACCAACAGGTACCAGCCGATAAAGGACAGTTCCAAAACAAACAGTTCCATCTTATGACCGTTCATCATCGCTTTGGAACGGTTAATGGCTTCCAAGGCGCCGATTTCGGGGTTTTCTGCCAGAATGTACATGGACATGGAATAGGAATACGCTTTTATAATGCCGGGGATTACCAGCAACAACGACCACAGAGCAGTAAACAGCCCTGTAAAGAATGTAACCTTGAATGCACCCCAGAACTTATCAAAATGTGCAAAGAGTTCCTTTAAATCCGGATTGATTCCCTGGGCCAACTTCAGATAAACAATTACGATTGCGATGCCAAATGCGGGTGTAATAACAAGTACCGTTGCCAGAGATCCCACCACAGGGATCAGATTAGCCAGTGCAGAAACACCCGCGATCACCAGCATCATCAAAAACAGCACGCCAATGTTGCCTTTGATCTGCTGCTTCGCCAGATTTTTCAATTCTACCCTATCCATACAAGAACCTCCTTTATATTTGAGAGTCAGACTCTCTTGGTGTTATTATATAAATAACTTGTAGTTTTGTAAAGAATTTTGTTGAAGAATTACACAACCAAAAATCCCGCCAGCATTAAAGCGCAAACTTGCAGGAACACCGTCGCAATGGAACCAACACTGGTCCATACCACTAGCTGTGCAGCCAGCTGTTCGTCGTTCTTCATCTGGGATGCCATGACAGCACTGGAAATTGCCACAGGAGAGCCAAAGAGTGCGATCATTGCCGGCATCGCTTCCGGGCCACAGGAAATCACACCGGTAAACCGTTCCAGAAGCAGGGCTGCGCCGATACCCAGTACAGGGGCGATTACAATGCGGAACACAGTTCCCACCGCAATTTCCCGGAACATGCCCTTCACTACATTAAATTGGAACTGCCCACCCAATATCAGAAGCGCCAAAGGTGTGGTAATTGCCTTTAGTTTTTCCAGCACATTGTACAGGAATGTCAGATCCCGGCTGAGGGAAAATATCACTTCCCCAAATAACCGGACCTGTAGTGCCCGAATTCCCAGAAATACCAGCCCGATGGATACGCCAATAATTAGCGGATTCTTCAGAATATCCAAAAGGATCCGTTTCATCCCGGGCTTGCTGTTTTCCCCGTCTTCCACAAAAACAGACAGAGCAATGACAGCAAAGATATTGAAAACAGGAACCACCAGTGTTGCAATCAGAGAACTGACCGCAGCTGCTGCTTCTCCGCCCAGCGCACCGGCCAAAGGAATGCCAATGATGGCAAAATTGCTCCGGAAACAGCACTGCCAGATTGCGCCTCTGCGACGGTTATGCTTGGTTACAGCCACGGCTACAACAATACCCAGCAGGAACAGGACTGTTACTGCTACAGCGCAATAAATGATGATATCCCAGGGGACAGCGCCCACATCCGCAATATCATACACATTTACAAACAACATGCACGGCAGACACAGCGCAAATACCAGCTTATTTCCTATCTTAACAAAGTTCTCGTTAATAAGACCCTTGTACCGCAGAAAATAGCCAATTGCGATCAGCAGCACAATGGGAAACACGGCATTGACCGCAGTCATCAAAATATGTCCCATAGTCTTATACCTCATGTACGATCTTGCCGTCTACGATAGTCATATAAGCACCTGCACCCACGGTTTTCAGCGGATCTGCCGTCCAAATAACCACATCGCCATCCTTACCCGCTTCCAGGCTGCCAACCCGGTCACCAATACCGGTAGACTCCGCAGGATTGATGGTAATGGCCTTCCAGCCTTCTTCGTAGGGCAGACCGCTGTTCACTGCAAAACCTGCGCACATGGGAAGATACTGCTGCGGAATGACCGGAGAGTCGGTGATGATGCTGACCTTAACACCAGCTTCATGAAGCTTGGCAGCGGTTTCAAAGCTCTTGTTCGACAATTCGATCTTTGTCTTGCTGCCAAAGGAGGGGCCTACGAATGCAGGCAGGCCTTCCTTGGCCAGTTCGTCAGCAATCAGGCTGCCGTCGGTACAGTGATCCAAGGTAATATTCACGCCAAATTCTTTTGCGACCCGAATAGCGGTAAAGATATCATCTGCTCTATGGGCATGGGCCTTCAACGGAATCTCCTTACGCAGCACAGGGATCATTGCCTCCAGCTTCATATCAAAACCGGGATCCTTGCCGGCATCTTTGTCTTCCATATACCGCTTGGTCTTATATAGAATCTCCCGCAGCAGTGCCGCCACCGCCATGCGGGTAATGGGGCTCTTTTTGCCGGACTGACCATAGAGACGCTTGGGATTCTCACCGAAAGCACACTTCATTGCCAGCGGGTGCTTCACGATCATATCGTCTACCCGTTTGCCTGTCAGCTTAATGGCTGCAAAGGTACCGCCAATCACATTTGCGCTGCCGGGACCGGTACAAGCAGTCGTCACACCACCGGCAATGGCCAGAGGCAGTGCTTCGTCAATGGGATTGATACCATCAATGGCACGCATATGGGGAGTAACCGGGTCAGAGCTTTCGTTGTAGTCCTTTCCCTCCCAACCCATGGCTTCATTGCTGATAGCAATATGGCAGTGGGCTTCCACACAACCGGGCGTCACCAGACGCCCCTGCGCATCAATCACTTCTGTACCTTCGGGAACGGAGATTTCTGCTGCAACAGCAGCAATTTTTCCTTGATCGTCGATCAAAACACAGCCGCAGGGGATATCTTCGCCCACCATAGGTTTGATGTAACCGTTCTTGATCAGCAGCATAAAAACGCTCCTTTTGTGTTATATATTTCGATATTCACATGATAGCACACGAATATCCACGGTGCAAGGTTGCATTCGTAAGAAAGCTACTGTAAAATAACACAGAATGGAGGTAACGCTACGAATTATCAAAACGATAAATATGGAAACAAGATTTTCAAATCTGGCCGTCCTTGATTTCTCCAAAACAAAAACGACCTGCCGAAACAGGTCGTGTTTGTTTTGGAGGTACCGGCCAGATTTGAACTGGCGAATGAGAGTTTTGCAGACTCTTGCCTTACCACTTGGCCACGGTACCATTTTATAAAAACAGGAACGCAGAGCGTTCCTATTCTATTTGATTGGAGCGGGTGACGAGGCTCGAACTCGCTACCTCCCCCTTGGCAAGGTGGCGCTCTACCGGATGAGCTACACCCGCATCTCGGCTCCCTTTTGGGAACCGTGGTGCCTCCGGTCGGAATCGAACCAACGACACGCGGATTTTCAGTCCGCTGCTCTACCTACTGAGCTACAGAGGCATGTTGAGCAGAGCAATAAGCTCTGCTCAGATGCTTTATGGCGACCCCGAACGGACTCGAACCGTCGACCTCCAGCGTGACAGGCTGGCGTGCTAACCGACTGCACCACAGGGCCAAATTTTGGTGGGAACAACAGGGCTCGAACCTGTGACCTCCTGCTTGTAAGGCAGATGCTCTCCCAGCTGAGCTATGCTCCCGTTTCCGCTTCAGTGCTGCACACCTCAGCGACAGGACACATTATACCCTTGGATAGCCAATTTGTCAAGCGTTTTTTTTGATTTTTTCTTAAAAATTTTACGCCTGATGAAACCGTCTGTTTCCCACCATTTTTATATATTATTTAAAGTTTTTCCAGCAGTTTTTCAATATCGCTGGGTGTGAAGCTATATACCGTATCACAAAATTGACATTCTACCGGAAATGTCTTTCCCTCCTCCTTAATTTCCGTCAGTTCCTTTTTCCCAAGGCTGATCAGCGCAGAGGTAACCCGCTCGCGGCTGCAGTAGCATTTATAGGATACAGGCGCTGTTTCCATGAACACAACGCCAAGGTCTCCACAGACCTGACCCAAAATATCTTCCGGAGAAAGCCCGTTTTCCAGCATCGCCGTCACCGCACCCGCTCTCTGGATTCCTGCTTCCAGCTTGTCGACAACCTCATCCGGCGCGCCGGGCAGCAGCTGCAGCAAATATCCACCGGCTACTTTCACAGACATATCGCGGTCAACCAGCACACCCAGCGCACAAGCTGTCGGTGTCTGCTCGCTCTGAGCAAAGTAGGCAGTTACATCATCACCGATCTCGCCGGAGACCAAGGGGATGCTGCCAACATACGGTTCTTTCATTTGCAGGTCACGGATCACTGTCAGGGTTCCATCCGTACCCACCGTTGCACCCACATCCAGCTTACCGGGGTACTTTTCTACCAGTGGGACATTGGGTTCGTACACATAGCCACGAACATTGCCGTCAGGATCGGACACACAAACAATACTACCAATGGGACCGCCGCCCTTGATCTGCAGGGTCATGGAACCGTTTTCCACCTTCTGCATGTTTCCCATCATGGAAGCCGCTGTCAGTGCCCGTCCAAAGGCCGCTGTGGCGTTTGGCGTGGTTTTCTGAATCTCCGCGCCTCTTCTGACAATCTCCGTGGAGCGAATCGCTACGGCCTTGACAAAGCCATCCATTGTCATACCGCGGACCAAATAATCATTCATAGGACTTTTCCCTTTCTTGCTTTGATATAAATTCTCTGCTCTCCCGGCGCAGGTTTCTCAAACCGCCGGTCCGCATACACAGCAATGGATGTAAAGCCAGCCTCCTTCAAATAGCCGGTCAACTGCTCAACAGAGTACGCATACTCCCTGTGTTCTTCAAAGCTCCTGTGCCAGCAGCTTCCCTCTCTTTGAAACAGATCCATTGCGTAGGTGCAGACATTGGTCTGTTCATCAAACTCTCCCCGCCAAACGCAGTAGACATCATCATCTTCATCCAGAAAGACTTGCCCATCCATGCTGCGAAGCTTTTCCGGCGTGTTGACATCAAAGACGAAACAGCCACCGGGATTGAGAGCCTTATAAATTCGCTGTATTGCATTTCGGCAGTCTGCAGGCTCTGTAATATAGTCAAGGCTATCCAACGCACATACCGCCAGATCCACGCCTCTTGGCAGTTGCAGCTGCTGCAGTTTCTGGCAGACAAACAAGGGTCTGTTATCTATCTCCTGTGCCTTCTGGGCAGCCACGCACAGCATTTCCTCTGACATATCAACGCCGGTCACCGCCAAGCCTTTTTGTGCCAGAAGAAGCGCCACAGAGCCGGTACCACAAGCTAAGTCTACTGCCGTTCTTGGACGAAGTCTCTCTCTGTCCAAAACGGCAAAATAAAAATCCACAACCGCTTCATACGCCACATCATTGGTCAATCGATCGTAGCTGGAAGCCAGCGCACCATACGCGTTCACAATACTCCTCCTTCGCAGAAAAAGGCATCCCGGGTGTTTCCCGGGATGCCGCATAATCATTCTCAGCGGTTGAAGAGCTTGAAGATCTCGTCAATCTCGCTTACATCGGCAGCCTTGGCAGGCGCCTCGGAAACAGCTGCGGAAGGAGCCACAGTCGCGGACTCCGGCTTCTTCTCAAAACCGGTAGCGATAACGGTCACGCGCATCTCATCCTGGAAGGAGTCTGTGCAGGTAGCACCGAAAATAATGTTTGCCACGGGATTGGCATTCTCCTGCACAATGCTGGCAGCAGTCTCTACATCGTCCAGAGTCAGTTCAGAGGAACCGGTCACATTCACCAGAACGCCGGTAGCGCCATTGATAGAAGTCTCCAACAGGGGGCTGGAAACAGCCGCCAGGGCAGCCTGCTCCGCCTTCTCCTTTCCGCTGGCAGTGCCAACGCCCATATGAGCCAAGCCGGCATCCTTCATGACCGCAGAAACATCCGCAAAGTCCAGATTGATGATCACATTCTCACAGAAGCCAACCAGCTCGGAGATGGAAGTAACAGCCTGCTTCAGAACATCATCCGCAATGCCGAATGCATTGGCAAAAGTGATCTTCTGATCGGTGACGTACTTCAGCCGGTCATTGGGGATGATGATCAAAGAATCAACCTTACCGCTCAGCTCCGCAATACCGGCTTCCGCCTGACGCATACGGTTGGCACCCTCAAACTTAAAGGGCTTGGTTACAACGCCAACGGTCAAAATACCGGCCTCGTGAGCCAGATCTGCCACGATGGGTGCAGCACCGGTACCGGTACCACCACCCATGCCGGCGGTAATAAATACCATATCGGTGTCTTCCAGAATCTTGGAGATCTGTGCGCGGCTTTCTTCCGCAGACTGCTTGCCAATTTCGGGCTTGGAGCCTGCGCCCATACCGCCGGTGAGTTTCTCACCGATCTGGATCTTATTCTTACAAATAGACTTATTCAGATCCTGCTTGTCGGTATTTACAACGACAAAATCGACACCGCCAACACCGGATTCGATCATGCGGTTAATAACATTGTTGCCTGCGCCGCCAACACCAATTACCTTGATCTTAACTACGCGTTCCTGAAAATCAGCCATTGTGCTTTCCTCCTATGTATCCTTTGCAGAGGGGCAAAGTACCCACTCTGCGCATTTTTATAAATGTTCTCTTCTATTCTATCCGCAAAACGCCAAATGGTCAATAGAAAATCTATTATTTTGTCGAACTTTTTTAATTTTTTGTTACTCTTCTGCAGATTGATAAATGACCTGGTTCTCTTTAATCGTGAAGGAAACATCCAAAACGCCGCTGTCATAGTCCTTCAGGCTGTTCTCTTCATCTTTACCATTGATCGCAGCATCCATGCATTTGATCTTGTAAAGGAGCTGTGTCGTGTCTCCAAGCTTGACCAAAAAACGCTGCCCGTACTCCAACTCCAGATTTCCCAAATCGGAAACATCCACACTGGCAGCTTCACCGATAATGCCGCATTCTTCCATATACTGCATAATATTAAGGGCAGCAGCCAGACGGTCGCCGGCTCTGACAACCGGTGCAAGTGTGACAACGGTTTCCTCAGTTGCATCCGTTGTTTCAACCGGCTCCTCATAGGCAACCGCTTGCTGTCCGGCTGCAGGCGTCACAATTTTTACGCCTTTGATTTCCGTGTAATCACCCGCCGTGGCACGGTCTGCCTTATCCACAACACGGCCATCAGAGGTGATCAGCCACCACTGTTCCACCGCATCCTTGATGGCATACACCACATCCAGTTCCTTGATTTCAATATTTACCGTATCCGGCAGTTTTATTCCAATTCGTACAGTTTTAACATAAGGAAGTGCTGTTTTTATCTTGCCTGCTGCCCTTGCCTCACCAAAGCTCAGCAGGTTATCTCCTATTTCGATTCCGGATGCCTCCTTGACTGTCCATGCATCGTATTTTTCTGCACCGGACACTGTTATGGTCTCTACCTTGAAAAAGATAGAAACACCAAAGGTAAGGGCAAGCACAACCGCAACAACGGTAATCAGATGCAGCAATACTCTGCCTCGGTTAAAGGGTTTGGCTGGGGTATATACGACCTCC
Organism: Faecousia sp.; assembly: GCA_045589055.1. GTDB lineage: Bacteria > Bacillota > Clostridia > Oscillospirales > Oscillospiraceae > Faecousia. Next base: position 19,400 of record JAZNFH010000077.1, read on the forward strand.
GGTGCAGGCTGCGCCGGAATATTCCTGCGTACCTTCCGGGGCGCTGTTGTTGGCTTGTCCGGTTTTACTGTGTCAGCAGAGCGTCTGCGCCGGTTGGGTGCCGTACGCTGTCCGTTTACTCCAGCACTCTGGGAGGGCTTTCTTGCCGGTCTTTGAGAAGCCGCACTCCCGCTTCCTGTCTTTCTGCGCGCCGGCGTTTGCCTTGTCTTCTTGGTATCCATTGGCTTCTCCTTACTTTCCGGAAGCCGCCAGTGCCTCCAGAATATCACAGATTCGCTCTGCACTGTCAAGCACACAGGCACCGCGCAAGGCCGTGGTCATTTGATCCCGCCGCTGACGGTCTGAGAGAATCTCTTTCATTGTTTCATACATAACCTGCGGTGTGCAGTCCTTTTCCAGCAGTAAAACAGCACCGCCACGGTCTGCAATTGCCCGGGCATTTTTCTCCTGATGATTATCCGTTACATTGGGAGAAGGAATCAAAATGCAGGGTGTGCCGCTGGCTGCGATCTCATTGCAGGCAGAAGAGCCTGCACGACTGATGATCACATCCGCAGCCGCCATAACCGTTGGCATATTGTAGATATATTCCCGAATGTCCAGAGCGTCATTCTCCTGATCTACTCCAAGCTCTTTCAGGCGGTCCGGGAACCATTCCCAGCCGAAGCTGCCAACACCATGGATGTGCTGATATGGGAAGCCATCCTCCTGCTCCAGCTTCAGCACCTGGGCCACTGTCTGGTTCATGACTTTTGCCCCTTGGCTGCCGAAGGTGGAAAGGATCACAGGCCGACTGTCCAAACCCAACTCCTGTCGGGCAGCTTCCTTATCCGTAAAGATAAACTCCCGCCTTACCGGCATACCCACAGCCTCTGTTTTTTCCGGGTGTTTATAGTATTTCGCACTCTCGGCAAAACAGATCAGCACCCGGTCTGCCCAGTCCGCAGCCATGCGGGTCGTCAGGCCGGGCATGGCATTGGCCTCATGTACACAGGTGGGTATTTTCATCATATGTCCTGCCAGCAACGCAGGGAAGCTGGCATAACCGCCGGTGCCAATAATCACATCCGGTTTAAACTCCTTGATGATCTTCCGGCAGCCATTGACAGCACCAATCACATTGGAAATTGCCTTAATATTTGACTTGATACCCTTCAAATTCAGTTTACGGCTCATACCGGATGCCGGAAAGGTCTTCAACTCATAGCCTGCTCCGGGGACCAGCTTCTCTTCCATACGCCCGCTGGCACCAATAAACAGAATCTTGCTGTCCGGGTGGCGTTCCCGCAAAATATTGGCAACTGCAATGGCAGGGTTAATATGCCCCCCGGTTCCACCGCAGGTAAAAATCACATTCATAGGAATTCCTCCTGTCTTTTTGCTTGATTTCGGAATCTGGAGATTCCCAGTACGATTCCCATTTCTCCCAGATTGACTGCCAGCGCCGTGCCTCCGTAGGAGAAAAACGGCAGTGCAATGCCGGTAGAGGGAAGCAGATTTGTAACGACACAAAGATTCAAAACAGTTTGCACTGCGATTAAGGTGATCAGGCCTGCTGCCAGAACCGTAGAAAACCGGTCGCAGGCATGCAGCGCAATCCAGTACCCCCGGATGATCAATGCCGAAAACAGTGCAATAATCAGCAAAGCGCCAACCAGGCCCAGTTCCTCACAAATAACCGCAAAGATATAGTCGTTATACTGAAAGGGCAGATACAGATACTTTTGTCTGCTCTTTCCCAGTCCAAGGCCAAACACGCCACCGGATCCAATGGCATACAGTGACTGTAATATCTGGTAACCGGTGTCTCCCGGATCCGCCTCCGGATGAAGCCATGCCGTGACCCGGTCACCGGCATATCCCATAAAGGTGATATAGATCACGACAAAAACAGCCGCCCCGGCAGCACCTGCCAACAACCACTTGGGATGCGTTCCGGCAACAAACATCATCACAACCGCAACCATACCCATGAGCATAATTGCCGAAAGATGTTTTTCCAGTGCCAAAGGCACCAGAATCCCCAACAATGCAGCACCAAAACCCAAAACTCCATACCGGAATTTTTTTGCGTCAGCCCCAAAACCCTTTGTAAGCCGGGCAAACAGCACGATCATGGTAAATTTTGCGATTTCCGATGGTTGGAACTGCAGTCCTGCAATATTAATCCACCGTCTGGCACCATTGACCGACTCACCCACCACCAGCACACTCAGCAGTAATACAATGCTGATGCCATACAGAGGCCACGCAAAGCGCAGCCAGAAATCCGCCGGAATCCGCGAGAGCACTGCCATAGCTACCAAACCGATTCCCGCACATACTGCCTGTTTCTGCAAATAGCGGGTAGAACTGGTATACCCCGTATCATATTCACTTTGGGCATAGCTTGCAGAATACAGCATTACAAGGCCGACACACAAAAGCGTCAGCAGCAAAACAAGAAATAACGCGTCTACGCTGTCATCCCTCCGCTTTCTGTGCAGAGGGCGGTCCTCTTTGGCATACAGAGAAATCCTCTGCACAGCCATAAGGTCTCCTTTCTTATACCCGCCCGGAAATGCCGAACCATGCCAGCAGGCACATCAATGCAGATACAAACGCAAAGGTCAAAACAATTTTTTCTTCCTTCCAGCCACACATCTCAAAATGGTGGTGAATGGGAGACATTTTAAACAGCCGCTTGCCATGGGTCAGTTTAAAATACCCCACCTGCAGAATTACCGACAGTGTTTCTACAATGTATACAAAGCCGACCAGAATCAAAACCAAAGGCATATCCAGAGCAAAGGCCAGAGCGCACACGATACCGCCCAAAAACAGCGAACCGGTATCACCCATAAAGACCTTGGCAGGATGCCAGTTATAGAACAGATAGGCAATCAAGCCACCCACCAAAGCTGCAGGCAGCAATGCCAGATCGTATTTTCCCATGCTGAATGCCGCAGCCGCAAAGAAAACCAGAACCGGAATGGTAACAGAACTGGAAAGTCCGTCCACACCGTCTGTCAGATTCACCGCATTGACGCAGCCAACCATTACAAACATGGCAAAGAAAATATATACCAACGGATGCAGATAGAAGGTCACATCAAAAAACGGGATGTAAATATCACAGGTAAGAATATTCTGACGGTACAAAATGTACAGATAAATTGCAGAAACAGCCATCTGCAGCATTGCCTTCTGCAATGCGGTCAAACCCAGATTCCGTTTAAATTTGATTTTATAGAAATCGTCCAGAAAACCCACGAAACCGAAGCACAGACTCAGAGCCAATGCATAAAGGGCAGAATACTCTTCCATTGTAAACAGATTTCCGATTAAACAAATAACTGCAGCCAGAATAAACATAAGGCCACCCATCATGGGAGTACCCGCTTTGTTATTGTGCCATGTTGGGCCGATTTCCCGGATGGACTGGCCTGCCTTCAGTGCCCGCAGTACGGGCAGCAGGAAATAGCCCAGAACGCCGGACAGCACAAGGCCCGCGATCCCTGTAATGAACATTCTTGTCATGTATATTCCTCCGCTTATGTAACTTAGGCTTCTTTCAAAAAGCCCTCCAGAATCAATTCCATACGCATGCCCCGGCTTCCCTTAAACAGCATCACATCGCCGGGTTTTGCGATCCGTCTCAAGGCGGCGATGAGCATTTCCCGGTCTTCAAAGGCCATCGCCTTCGAGTCGGACATGCCGCCGGTCATGGCACCGCTGAGCACACGCCGTCCATTAGGGCCGTAGACCAGCAAAATATCTGCCTTCTCTGCTGCTATCCTGCCTACCCGGTAATGCTCCGCCTGGGTGCAAGACCCCAGCTCCAGCATATCGCCCAGAACCGCCACATGGCGGCCTTCTTTTTTGCCGAGGACTTCCAAAGCCGCAGCCATACTTTCGGGGCCGGCATTGTAGCAGTCCTTTATAATGGTATAGCCATGCTGCGAAAAGATCTCCTGTCTGCCCGCCATATTGCGGAACTGAGAAAGGCTTTCCTGAATTTTGACAGGCTCTATGCCCATGGCAAGGCCCACGCTGACAGCCGCCAACGCATCGGAAACATAGTGCTTTCCTTCCAGATTCAACTCCAGCGGGAATGTTACATCCCCTGCCGTTACCTGAAAACGCATGTATTCCGCTTCTTCTGCAAAATCGCTGCCACGGACACTGCAAAGCTCGTTTTCCTCACCGAAATAGCTGACCTTCAGATGGGTCAAATTTCGCTGACTCCACAGGAGCGGATCATCGCCGTTGAGGATCACCTTACCATCCTCACGCATCCCTTCTAAAATCTCCATTTTTGCCTTCAGGATGCCTTCTTTGGAGCCAAGATGCTCAATATGCATGGTACCGATATTGACAATTACCGCCACATTGGGCTGGGCAATAGAGGTCAGGTAGGCAATTTCCCGAAAATGGTTCATGCCCATTTCCAAAACAGCGACCTGTGTATCCTCCGGCATAGAAAGGATAGCCATGGGCATACCAAGATCATTGTTCTGATTGACAGGTGTCTTTTCTACCCGATAAGTGCTTGCCAGAACCGACGCGATCATTTCCTTTGTGGTACTTTTACCCACGGATCCGGTAACACCAACCACCTGCATTCCGATGCGCTTTCGTTCCGCGCGGGCAATGTCACCCAGAGCCAACCGGGGATCCTCTACAATGATCGCAGGATAGTCACCGCAGCTTCGGGAGCAAAGCACAGCGGCTGCGCCCTTTTCCAGTGCCATGGGGATATAATCATGTCCATCCCGTTCCCCTACCAATGCAACGAACAGCTGTCCGGGTTCTACTTTCCGGGAGTCGATATTGGCTCCCAGAAAAGAAACATCCCTGTATTTTTCTTCTACATATCCTCCGCACCAGGCTGCTGCCTGTGCCAAAGTTATCTTACCCATGTGTCTCTCCCGCTCCCCCTTACAGGTAGGCAGCCACAACCTCCCGCTCATCCAGATGGTGCTTGACACCGCAGATTTCCTGATAGGTCTCATGGCCTTTGCCTGCCAGTACAATTATATCATCTTTTTGTCCAATGTCCATAGCGTGATGAATCGCTTCCACACGATTTTCAATCACTTCATAGTTTTTCGCATCTTCCGGAAGCCCTGCAACAATGTCTTTGATGATTTCCATAGGCACTTCTGTTCTGGGATTATCCGAAGTTATGATGGCCAAATCCGCCAATTCTGCACCGATTCTACCCATAATCGGGCGTTTTGTACGGTCACGGTCACCGCCGCAGCCGAATACGGCAATCAGTCTTCCCTTACAAAAATCTTTTACTGAACTGAGAACATTTTCCAGACCGTCGGGAGTATGGGCATAGTCAATGAGAATCGTATAGGGCTTTCCGGGGGTGGGAACCACCTCAACACGGCCCTTTACGCCTTCGGCACTTGCCAGCGCCTGGGCCGCATCCTTCAGGCTAATTCCCAGCTGCAGCGCAATGCCCAAAACTGTCAACGCATTGTATACTGTGAATTTGCCGGGAATCGGCAGACGAACCTCTACGGCATCATCGCCGTAGACGGCTGTAAAGGAAATCCCATCGGGCAGCATTTCCACATTCCGGGCGCACAAACTGCCCTTATCAGCAACAGAAGTTGTCAGCATGGAGCATTGAGCGCGGCTGCTGATCCGCTCATACCAGGGGTCATCACAATTCAAAACCGCCTTGTTGCAGCGGGCAAACAGCTCAGCCTTGGCATCGCAGTAGTTTTCCATGGTCTTGTGGAAATCCAGATGATCCTCCGTCAGATTGGTAAAGGCCGCCACATCATAGTAGGTGCCGCCTACCCGGTCCAGGGAAATCGCGTGGGAGGAAACTTCCATCACCATATGGCTGCAGCCGGCATCCCGCATCTGTGCAAAAAGGCCCTGCAGATCAAAGCTCTCCGGTGTGGTGCGTTCCGTAGGCACCACCCGGTCACCGATCCGGTTCTCCATGGTACCGATAAGGCCCACCTTAGCGCCCAGAACCGTTTCCAGCACATGCTTGAGCAGCAAGGTAGAGGAGGTCTTTCCGTTGGTGCCGGTAATGCCGATCATCGTCATGGCATCAGCAGGGTGTCCGTAATAGTTGGCGCCCAGCTGCGCCAGCGCCATCCGGTCGGATTCCACCAGCACATAAGGTACGGAAGCATCCGGTTTATGGGCAGTCACCACGACCTGTGCGCCTTTTTCCAGTGCCATGGGAATAAAACGGTTGCCGTCCGAAGCAAAGCCGGTAATGGCAACAAACAGGCATCCAGGGGCAGCCTTTCGAGAGTCATACACGATACTCTGAATCTCCGTATCCGGATCCACATTTGTTTCCAGCACGGTAATATTTCTCAACAGCTCCTTCAGTTTCATAGGTAATCCCTCCTGACCCGTAGGGTCACATTATCGATTCACTTAGTGTAACATCTCTTCTCCCAGATACAACAGCACCTGGCTGCCAACGGGTACACTCTGTCCCGGAAGCGGAATCTGGCTTGTAACCGTCAGACCCAGTCCTTCTATTCTGGCCTCCAGCCCCAACTGCTTCAGTTTTTTCTCTGCTTCCTGGGCCGTCAGTCCTGTCATATCCTCCAGAATCACCAGTTGTCCCCGGGAGTCTCCTTCCGGAAAGCTCTGCTGCACACCTAGATACGGCAAAATATCCGCCATCACCGCGCCTACCGTCGGTGCAGCCATCACACCGCCGGAGATATAGATTCCTGTCTGCCGGGATGGTGTATCCAGTGCTACCAGCACAATGTACCGGGGATCATCCATGGGCGCGATTCCCACAAAGGATACGATCTTATCCAGCACACGCTGACCATTCTCATCGAACACATCGATTTTTTCGCTGGTACCGGTCTTTCCGCCGATAGCATACCCGGGAACCGCCGCATTTTTTGCCGTTCCCTCTGTAACGACAGACTCAATTAATGAGCACATGACTTTTGAAGTCTCTTCCCGAATGGTTCTGCGAACAACGGTAGGTTCCTGCTTCAAGACTATGTTATCATTACTGTCAAGAATCTCGGAAACGATATAGGGTTCCATCAAATTGCCGCCATTGACAACAGATGCAATGGCGCGAACCAGCTGCAGCGGCGTCAGTTTAAAAGTCTGCCCAAAGGAACCGGATGTCAAAGAGGCTGTTCCCCATTTATCCGTATTTGTCACCAGTGCTTTATCAAAGAATATGCCTTTGCTCTCTCCTGAAAGATCGACCCCTGTCTTTTCCAGAACACCAAACCGCTGAACATATTCATAAAACTGTTCTCCGCCCAGTTTAAGGGCTATGTGTGCAAATGCAATGTTACAGGAATTCTGTAGTGCCTGCGGTGTCTGCTCAGATCCATGACCGCTTGATCGCCAGCAGTGCAGCAGCTGTGACCGCCCCGGGATCTGCTCAGCGCCTTTACAGTAAAATTGAGTATTGAGGTCAATGGCACCGCAATCCAGTGCAGCTGCCATGGTCAGCACCTTAAAGGTAGAACCCGGTTCGTATCCATCGGAGATGCAGCGGTTTCGCCATTGCTTCAGCCGTGCGGCGGATAAAGCTTTACCGTAAGCTTCCTTACCTTGGATGTAGGCCTCCGTCCCCTGCGGCTGTAGCAAATAGGATAGACGCATCTGTTCCAGTTCTTCTGCCGCAGCAGGGTCATAAATTTCCAGATATTGATTGGGATCATAGCTGCCCAGGGTCGCCATGGCCAGAATTTCCCCGGTGTCCACATCCATGACCATCCCAAAGGCTCCGTTTTGAACATCATACCGGGCAATTGCTGCCTTCAGTTGTTTTTCCAGGCAGCCCTGCACGGTGGCATCCAGTGTCAGAATCACACTGCAGCCTTGCTGGGACTGGATATATTTTTCATAAGAGAAGGGCATATCCATCTCGTTATTGCCTTTGGTCGTGATCACCCGTCCGGAAGTCCCTTCCAGAAAGCTGTTATATGCCGCTTCGATTCCCTCAGAACCGGTGTTGGAGGCATTGGTAAATCCAATCACCTGCGCTGCTAAGCTGCCGTAGGGGTAATACCGCTGGGTATTGGGTTCCAAGTGGATCCCGGAAATATTGTTCTCATTAATGTAAGTGCGGATTTTTCCGGCGGTTTCTTCGCTGATGCGCTCTGCCAGTTTTTTGTAGCGCATGCGCGTGTCCCCCGCCTGCTCTTTAATCCATTCGGGATCCTTGTCCAGAATTTCCCCCAACACCCGGGCAATTTCCGGTATATCCGCCTTGGACTGTTTCAACTCATGGGGATCCAGATACACATTCTCCACACTTTGATTACTGGCCAGCACATTCATGTTCCGGTCATATATGATGCCTCGGTCAGCTGTCACTGTGGTGCTGCGTGTCTGATTTCGCAAGGCCAGCTGCGCATAATAACTGTGGTCCACCACCATCAGGCTATACAACCGGATTGCTACCGGAACAAAAAACACGGACCCCAGAAGTACCGCTGCCAACAATATCCTCCTGTGATGTCCGCTGTCGAGCCGCACTCTTTGGTATTGCTTCCGCTTTTTCATACACACCGGCCTTTCATTAGGATACACACATTCTGTGCTAAGTTCATCAATGGGCAGTAAGGAAATCCTTACCGCCCATTGTACTTTTCTATCCTAATTGTATTGACCGGTATCATCTTTATGCAAACAGACTTTCCAGGAAAAGGACCGTTTTCTCCCAAAAACCGGGTTCTTCCACAATTTCTGGTTCGGGAATAGAAATTGTGATTCGTTTTGCTTCCGCCTCTGGGATCATACCCAAAGCCAGTGCGGATTTTTCGATGGTTTCCAAATCCAAGCTTTCCTCATATTCTGCCTGCTGGATGATATTCTCTCTGTTCAGCTTCCGGACATAATCTTCCATTGCCTGCTTTTCCTGCTGTGCATGATATAGCTCCACAGACCCTGCAACCATCATTACCAGCATCACTACAGAAAGCACAACACCCACAATCGCCATAGGCTGTATGTAAAGAGTCTGTTTCGGCTGCTGCTTTACCTTCGGGAGCTGCCGCTTTTTTCTGGGAATCTTCGGCTCCAACTGGCGTGCAGCGCTGCCGTCTGTGTAATAACGAACATATTCAACATCGGGCCTGCGTGCCATATTGGTTCTCCCCTTTCTTACAGATTATATTTTTTCGCAGATGCGAAGCTTTGCGCTTCTTGCTCTGGGATTTCTGTCCAGCTCTTCCTGCCCGGATACAATGGGCTTTCTGGATATCAGCGTTACCTTGGGTTTCTTTCCACAGACGCACACCGGGAAATTGGGAGGACATGTGCAGCCTTTTGCCGCAGCTGCCATCCCGTTCTTTACAATGCGGTCTTCCAGGGAATGGAATGTAATTACAGCCAGTCTTCCGCCGGGATTCAAGCAGGGAATCGCATCCGCCATGACCTTTTCCACAGCACCCAACTCATCATTCACCGCAATACGGATTGCCTGAAAGCTCCGCTTGGCAGGATGTTGCTTTTCCCGTAATGCCGCAGGCGGCATTGCGCTGCGGATGATATCCACCAATTCCAGCGTGCTTTGAATCGCCTGCTGCTCTCTACGGCGGCAAATGGCACCGGCGATCTGCGGTGCATAGCGTTCCTCACCGTATTCGTAAAGGATCCGCCGAAGTTCTTCATACGGCCATGTGTTGACCACTTCATATGCACTCAGGGTATCCTTGCCATTCATACGCATATCCAAAGGCGCATCGCCCATATAAGAGAAGCCGCGACTGACTTCATCCAATTGCGGAGAAGATACGCCCAGATCCAGCAAAATACCGTCTACGCCCTCGATTTGAAGGTCTGCAAGCACCTGCTTGATTTCACTAAAATTGGAATGGACCAATGTCACACGGTCTGCATAGGGTGCCAGCCGTTTCCCCGCAGCTTCCAATGCCACCGGATCCCGGTCAATGCCGATCAGCCGCCCTGTCGTCAGGCGGGCCGCAATTTGAGAGGAATGACCGGCTCCGCCCAGTGTTCCGTCCACATAGATCCCATCCGGCTTAATGGCAAGACCGTCGATGCATTCGTTCAGCAAGACAGATACATGATGAAATTCACTCATAGTCCAATTGCCTCCAAAGATGCCAGCAATTTTTCCGGAGTCAGGTTCTCTGCCTCAAAGGCTGCAAACTCTTCTGCATCCCAGATTTCTGCCTGTCCTGCTCTGCCCACGATCATCACATCCCGATTAATCCCCGCATAGTCCAGAAGGAACTGCGTCAGACCGAAACGGAATTGTTTGTCGGGGGTACACTCGGTAGCATTCATAAAAATCAAGCTGGTGGCAGCAGAGCGTTGAGAAATCGGCAGCGCATTGTAGTTTTGCCCCAGCACTTCCCAGTCGGAGGCGGTATATACCGTAAGACAGCGGCGGCCGCAATTCACACCCAAGGTTACGAAAAAATCACTGCCCAACTCTGCGCGCAGCTTTGCCGGCACGAACAGACGGTTCTTCTCATCCAGTTTTGCGGGGTATTTTCCGATCACAAGCGCTCACCTCCACTCCCTTTTGCTCCACTTTGCTACCCTTTTACTCCATCTACGCACAGTATACCCTTTCTAAAACAAAAAATCAACATTTTTTCGCAGATTTTTACAGAAAAAACGCAAAAAAACATTTATTTTTTTGTATTTTAAACACTTGTTCTAAAACAAGCACAAGTCAGTCCTGGAATTGGAGTTCCCCATCTTTCAGTTTTCCAAAAATCTTCGTATGCTTTTTTCCACTCTTTAACAAAAAAACTGCCAGAGGACCTTCCACCTGTTCCTGCACCAGACGCCTGATTTGGCGGGCACCACCTTTCAGCGTCGACTTGCTTTTCAGAAGTCCGGGCAGTTCTTCCGGCAGATGCAGCTGCATGCCCGCAGATTGACTGCGTTGGCTTAGCTGCCGCAGGTACTTTTCCGCAATTGCTTCCAGTGCAGCATCTGACAAAGGCCGGAAGCATATCAGCTGATCCAACCGCCCCAGGAATTCCGGTGTGAATGCCTGCCGGACAGCCGCTTCCGTTTCTCCTTCCCTGCCCGCCGGCCGGAAACCCAGGCCGTCCGACCGCAGTTCCCCTCCCACATTGGAGGTCATCACAACAATGGCATTGCGGAAACTGACCCGCCTGCCAGTAGAATCCGTTAAAACGCCCTCTTCCATGATTTGCAGCAAGAGTCCCAGAACATCCGGGTGCGCCTTTTCCAGTTCATCCAAGAGCACCAGACAGTATGGTCTGCGGCGTACTGCTTCTGTCAGCTTGCCGCCGTCTTCATAGCCAACATAACCGGGTGGTGCGCCGATCAGCCGGGAGGCAGACTGTTTTTCCATATACTCGGTCATATCCAACCGGATCATTGCATCCTTGCTTCCATACAATTCTTCCGCCAGCACCCGGCAAAGTTCTGTTTTCCCAACACCGGTCGGACCCGTAAAAAGCATACATGCCACCGGGCGGTTCTCATCCCGGATTCCGCACAGACCTCTTCTGACGGTTTCCGCCACAGTGCTGACTGCCGCTTCCTGACCAATGACCTTTTGGGACAGGGTCTTTTCCAGATTCAGCATTCGCTCCCGCTCGTTGGCAGTGAGTTTTCCCACAGGGATCCCGGTGCGGCCGGATACCGCCCAAGCCACATCCGCTCCGGTCACTGCTCTATTGATTCTGGATTCAGGACTGCGTGTCACCAGACGCTGCATTTTATCCCGCAGCTCCGCTGCTTTTTCAAAACGACTTTCCCTTACTGCCTCGCTGAGTTCCTGTTCCAAGCCCAATTGCACATTTCTTCCACTGCGCAATTCTTCCATTCCGGCATGGGATGCCCCTTCATCCAAAAGATCAATGGCCTTATCCGGCAGATAGAGATCCGGCAAATACCGCTGCGACAGCCGGACCGCCTCCTGCATTGCCTCCTCCGTGATCCGCAGGCCGTGGTGCCGCTCCAGTCCCGGGCGCAGCGCCCGCAAAATCGCCATCGTTGCTTCCCTGCCGGGTTCTTCGACTGTCACGGGACGAAACCGGCGCTCCAACGCAGAATCTTTTTCAATGAATTTCCGATACTCCGTCATGGTTGTAGCACCCAGCATCTGCAACTCTCCCCTGCCGAGTGCCGGTTTAAAAATATTTGCCGCGTCAATTGCACCCTCTGCCGCGCCTGCACCCACAATGGTATGCATTTCGTCTACAAAAAGGATCACATCTCCACTGCGCCGGATCTCCGCCAGTACATCCCGGACCCTCTCCTCAAATTCTCCCCGGTATTTGGTACCCGCCACCAGATTCGCCATATTCAGGCTGATCAGGCGTTTGTCCTTTAACTGCGGCGGAACATTTCCTGTGGCCATTCTCTGGGCAAGTCCCTCTGCGATGGCAGTCTTACCAACCCCCGGTTCTCCTACCAGTGCCGGATTATTTTTATGTTTTCTGCTGAGAATTCCGATGACCATATCGATTTCTTTATCCCTTCCGATCACCGGTTCCATATTGGAAGCTTTCTGTACCAGATCTTCACTGAATTGTTCCAGCAATTTCATAGATGTTCCCTCCCTTTTTCGTTTCAAAGGCTGCACCGTTTCCCAGCGGGCATGCTCCAATGTTCTTGAAAATAACACATTTGCATCAACTGTACCAAGCTGAAGCAGCGCCATAGCCTCACATTTCTCCTGCCGCAAAACAGCCAGCAAAATATGCAGTGGCCGCACCTCTTTACTCCCGAGATTTCCCGCTTCATCACCGGCACAGCGCAGAATTCGTTTCATCTGCGGCGTCATCCCCTGGGGAAGCGGCAAACCCGGTGTTCCCAAGCCGTATAGCAGGATCATTGCCGGCCGAAGCAGCTCCTCCTCAATTCCGGCACCCCGCACAAGATGGCCCGCCATTCCCTGTGTCCGGGAAAGCGCCAGCAGGAGATGTGCGCTGCCAACATAGCTGTGTCCCAGCTCACGGGCACCGGCAGCTGCATCCAGCAGTAAATCCGCCGCACTTTGGTCAAAATTCATAAGCACTCCCCCTTTCCGAAAATTTTCGCCACACCTCTAAAAAAATATACGGGTGATTTGTAAAAAAGGAATTGCTTTTTCAAAAAACCATGCTAGAATAGAAGTGCATTACTATCAGAATGCCCAACAATAAACATATGGAGGAAAAATCATGGCTTTCAAGATCACTGATGCTTGCGTCAAGTGCGGCGCCTGTGCCGACAACTGCCCCGTTGAAGCTATCTCTGAGGGCGACGAGAAGTATGTCATCGATGCTGATGTCTGCGTCAGCTGCGGTGCCTGTGCCGACAACTGCCCCGTCGAAGCTATCGAGGAAGAATAATCTTCTACATCCGTAGCCGGCCTGTGCCGTCGGACACTTCCGACAGCGCAGGCCGGATTTTTCTAGGAGGGTCATCATGGAGCTGCTGCATGGAAAATACACACTGCTTCTTCCTGCCGGTACATTCCCCTTGAGCACCGACTCCATGGTGCTGGCAGATTTTGTCCGTCTTGGGCGCAACGCCCGGGTACTGGATCTGGGTTCCGGATGCGGAACCCTTGGATTACTGCTCTGTGCAAAGGATTCCGGATGTCAGATAACCGGTATTGAACTGGATCAAACAGCGCACGACGCAGCTGTGGATAACATTTTCCGAAACGGACTATCTTCCCGATTAGAAAGTATATGTTCAGATATCCGAACCATCCCACAGATTATGGCACCCGGTGCTTTTTCTGTCTGTGTTTCCAATCCCCCCTATTTTGCAGGAGGACCCGCGAGCATCGCTGCACCAACTGCGCGCCGGGAGGATCTGTGTTCGTTGGAGGACCTGTTCCGCAGTGCAGCATGGGCGCTTAAGTACGGTGGAGATTTTTTCTTGGTTCATAAGCCGGAGCGGTTTGCCCAGATCTGTGCCACTGCATCTCATTACCAAATGGAAGTCAAGCGGCTGTGTCTGGTACGCCACAAGGCCGACGATCCCGTTAGTCTGATTCTTGTCCAGTGCCGAAAAGGCGCAAAGGCCGGCCTTATCTGGGAGGAGCTTTGCCTTTACCAAGCAGACGGCACACCCACGGCACGCTGCCGTGAAATATATCATCTCTAGGAGGCACATATGGCAGGTATGTTATTTCTGGTCCCCACTCCTATCGGCAATTTGGGGGACATCTCGATCCGATGCCGGGAAACCCTGGAGCAGGCAGACTTTATTGCAGCCGAGGATACCCGGGTGACCATGAAGCTACTGAACCATCTGGGTATCAAAAAAAGCCTTGTCAGCTACTTCGAGCATAACAAGGCCGCAAAAGGGAATGTAATTTTGGACCGCATTCTTGCCGGGGAAACCTGTGCACTGGTTTCCGACGCCGGCAGTCCCGCGATTTCCGATCCGGGTGAAGATCTGGTCAGACAGTGTGCTGAAGCCGGCGTCACCGTGTGTGCCATCCCCGGTCCCTGCGCCGTGATCACAGCACTGAGTATTTCCGGGCAATCCACCGGCAGGTTCTGCTTTGAGGGTTTTCTGTCCACTGCCAAAAAAAGCCGCAGGGAGCATCTGGAATCCCTGATTGAAGAGCGGCGAACCATGGTTTTCTACGAAGCACCGCACAAGCTGCTCTCCACTCTGGAGGACATGGCCGCCGTCTTCGGAGGCAGCCGCGGCATCAGTCTTTGCAGGGAGCTGACAAAACTTCATGAAGAAGTAGTACGCACCACATTGGCCGAAGCCATTGTTCTGTATACGGAGCAACCACCGAGAGGAGAGTTTGTTCTGGTTGTGGCCGGTGCCCCGGAAACAGTCAGAGAAGAAGCCACACCGGAAGATGCCGCCGCCCATGTAGCAAAGCTAATGGAGCAGGGTCTCAGCCGGAAGGATGCCATCAAGCAAACCGCAAAGGATTTGGATCTGCCCAAAAATGTGGTTTACGATGCTGCACTCAGTCTATCATAAACAATGCCGCCGTGAAGCTCCACGGCGGCACATTATTTTATTGATGTGTAATATTTCTGGCGCACTCGCAGCAAACATTCTTGCCCCGATAATTAATAAGGCCTTGCTCCGAGCCGCAGAACAGGCAGGCAGGCTCATACTTTTGCAGTACGATCTTATCCTCATCCAGATATATCTCCAGTGCATCCCGTTCCTCAATGTCCAGAGTCCGACGCAGTTCAATCGGCAGCACGATTCTCCCCAATTCGTCGACTTTCCGAACAATCCCCGTTGCCTTCATATTACCGCTTCCTTTCCGATTTCAGGCATCATCGCCTTAAAATAATTATAATTTGTATCATTATTTCTGTCAAACATTATTTCAAAAGGAAGCATTTTTTGTAATTGTTGCATAGGCAATTCTTTGTTTTATCAGCATATTGTACATTACAGGAGGGTGATGTCATGGTAATGAGTTGGATTTTTACTGGACTATTGGCAGTTTCTGTCATTTCTTCACTGTTTTTGGGTACAGGCACAGAAATTGCTGCTGCCGTACCTGCCGGTGCCCAGGCAGGAATCAATCTTGCCATCTCCATTGCCGGCTCTGTCTGTTTATGGACCGGTGCCGGGAAATTGATGGAGCATGTGGGACTGACAGGAATGCTTTCCCGGCTGTTTCGTCCACTGCTGCACCGGATTTTCCCAACCACCAAGACGGACCCGTCCCTCAGTGCCAGCTTAAGTGCAAATATCTGTGCCAATCTGCTGGGACTGGGAAATGCCGCCACACCCATGGGGATCTTAAGCGCCAAGCGCCTGATTCAACCGGACAAGCCGTCAAGCGCATCTGACGAACTCTGCCGGCTGATCGTGCTGAATACCGCATCCATTCAATTGATTCCGACCAATGTAGCTGCCGTAAGAGTCAGCCTCGGCTGTACTTCCCCCTTCGACATTCTGCCTGCGGTATGGCTGACCAGCCTGTGTTCTGCCGGGCTTGGACTGATCGCAGCATGGCTCTTAGGAAAGGTTTGGAAGCATGACTGATTACATTGTTCCTCTGCTTCTTCTGCTGATCTGTATGATTGCTCTTGGAAAGCGCGAAAGCGGCTATGACATTATGCTTTCCGGCGCAAAAGATGGATTACAGATACTGCTTTCGATCATTCCATCCTTAATTCTATTACTGACCGCAGTAACCATGCTTCGGGCTTCCGGCGCTATCGTTCTTATCAGCAAGTTTTTAGCACCCGTCATGAATTTCTTTGGCATTCCGCCGGAAACCGCCATGCTGGTTCTGGTTCGTCCTATCAGTGGCAGTGCTGCCTTAGCAGTGGGTGCGGAGCTGATGGCAACCCACGGAGTGGATTCGCTGATTGGCAGAACCGTTGCGATCATGCTCGGTTCCACAGAAACTACATTCTATACGATCAGCGTCTACTTCGGTGCCGCCGGAATCAAAAAGACCCGGTATACCGTAATTGCTGCCCTTTTCGCGGATTTTGTAGGTTTCTTCATGGCCGCACTAACCGCCCGTTTATTTTTCTAAGAAAAGCCATAAAAAAGCCGCAGCCAATTGGCTGCGGCTTTGTTCATTTAGGGATTATTCCGCGTCTTCGTCCTCGTCGTCTTCCAGAGAGAACTCCAGAGTTTCGCCACACTCGGGGCAAACGATGCTGCCCTCTTCCAGTGTTTCCTCATCAAAGTTGATGATGCTGCCACAGGCGCACTCTACTTCGTAAATAGTGGTATCGGGATCACCAAAGTCGAAGCCTTCTTCCATGTCTTCGTCGTCCTCGTCGAAGTCATAGTCGTCATCGTCGTCCCAATCCTCGTCATCGTCCTCATCCTCATCCAGGATGTAGTCCTCAATGGCGTCCAGATCCTCTTCGATCTCATCCAGCTCGTCGGAGATTGCAATGGTGGTTTCCTCAACATCGGCCAGACGGCGGGTTACATCGCCCATCAGATCTACGATGGCGGCGATCATCTTACCCTCGTTGGTTTCGGTGTCCAGCTTCAAGCCATCCATCAAGCCCTTCAGGTAGGCAGCCTTTTCAGAAATCGTCATAATGTTACTCCTTAATTACTTGGAACGGCCCAGATACTCACCGGTACGGGTGTCAATCTGGATCTTGTCGCCCTCATTGATGAACAGAGGCACTTTGACCTCAGCACCGGTCTCAACGGTAGCGGGCTTGGTAACGTTGGTAGCAGTGTTGCCGGCAAAACCGGGCTCGGTTTCGGTAACAACCAGATCTACAAAGTTGGGAACTTCAACGCCGAAGACACTGCCCTTGTAGCTCATGATGGTGCAAACGTCGTTCTCCTTGACGAACTTGAAGGAATCGTCCAGAACGCTGCCGTCAATGGGCTCCAGCTCGTAGGTTTCCTGATCCATGAAGTAGTACAGAGAACCGTCGTTGTAGGAGTACTCCATCTTCTTTCTCTCGATGAAAGCAGTGGGGAACTTGGCAGAGGGGTTCAGAGAAGTTTCGGTCACACCACCGGTGATGACATTCTTCATCTTAACACGAACGAAAGCAGCGCCCTTACCGGGTTTCACATGCTGGAATTCGATGACCTGCATAACCTTGCCATCCAGTTCGAAGGTAATGCCGTTTCTGATATCGCCTGCAGAAATCATAATTTATATCCTCCTAGATTGCCCCTTATTTCAAGGGGTGATTGTTTACAAAACTTTAGCGCATATATTCTAACCGAAATGCACGCCAAATGCAAGAGGAAATCTCTATTTTTTTAGACAATTATGAGATTTTTAGGGCTGGCAGTAATATTTTCGACCCCATCTTCCCTATAAATCGTCACATCCTCAATGCGGACACCGAATTTCCCGGGTATATAGATCCCCGGTTCTGCGGATGCAATGGCATTCATCGGCATTGGATCGGGATTGGCAGGATTGGGATTCGGGTCTTCATGCACTTCCATGCCCACACCGTGGCCGTACCCATGGCCAAAGTAAGGACCGTAGCCTGCATCCGTAATCACCTGTCTGGCAACAGCATCAATATCCCGGCCTGATACACCGGCTTTGGATATGGCAAGGGCGGCCTTTTGGGCCTCCAGAACGGTATTGTAAACGGTTTGCATTTCCTCTGTTGCATACCCCACAGCAACGGTACGGGTCATATCGGCACAGTAGCCTTGGTACAGAGCACCAAAATCCATGGTCACAAAGTCACCCTCCTGAATCACTCTGTCACCGGCGACACCATGAGGCATACTGGTCTTAGGACCGGATACCACAATGGGATTAAACGCCAGACCCTGACTGCCATTTTTATACAGACAATAAATCAGTTCTGCCTGCAGCTCCAACTCCGTCTGTCCCGGCTGAATGCGGCTGAGCACATCAGCAAAGGCCTTATCGGTGATCACCTGTGCTTTCCGCATCAAATCCAGTTCCCAAGGCTCCTTGACGCCCCGGAAGCCGTTGATTCGGCCATTGAACGGCACCAGCGAAGCATTCAGATTCTGTGTATAGTAGTTGTACTCCGCAACACTCAGATAGTTCTCTTCAAATCCCAGTCTGGTGACACCAAAGTCCCGGATGGCATCGTTCAAGCGCTTGATATAGTCGTTGTCACGATTCACTTCCAAAACTTCAAAGCCTTGTATGCTGTTCTGGGCAGACTCAATATAACGGCTGTCGGTAAAATAACGGCAGCCTGCTTTGGTGACAATGGCAACGCCTTCCGCAATATCAAACTCCGCGCAGTAATGGCGGCTGTAACGGCTGGTCAGCAGCAGTGCATCGACTTCGTCACCCAGCAAAGACAAAAACTTATCCATATTCTTCATAGCTTGAGCCTCCTGTTTCGTGCGGCAAAGATAAAGGGCAATTCCAATACATGCCGCGCCTTCAGCCAGAAATTATGATTATGGATTGCCTTTATCAGAATGGATTTTATACCTACCCCGTTGGCTCCCAAGGTGTCGGTGTAGATCTGGTCGCCCACCAGCGCACAATCTTCCGGTTTCATTTCGAACATCGCAAGACATTCCAAGATACCTTTAGCGAAAGGTTTCTTTGCATGGGTAATGCAGGGAATGCCGTACCTGCGGCAAAACACCTTTACCCGATCCCGTTTGCTGTTGGACACCACACAGAGCTTGACCCCCACACGAACCATGCACCGCAGCCAGATCTCCATTTCGGGTGTGGGCACATTGGTCGTATAGGGTACAATTGTGTTGTCAAAATCCAGCATCAGCAATTTGATGTCGTTTTCCGCAAGAAATGATGGTGTCAAGTCGGTCAGGGAATCGGTTATCATAGTTGGCAGCGGAGAAAAACGCATAGTTTCACGCCCACTTTCATAGACTCTAAAAGGATTATACCATGGGAGGCGATGTTTGTCCATGAAAATATCCCGCTACCTGGCCGTGACTGCAGCTGAAATGGAGGCTGTTTCATTACCGGAAGATTGGAACACAGCCTACATGGCTTGCCATTTCTCCCCTTACAGCACAGGTCTTTCCAACATTCCCGATGCACTGCCTCCCAAATCCATGCTGATTCTCAATGACCGCACGCCCATCAGCGGACACGATCCGGAGAGAATTGCGCGGCAGCTGATTCGTTCGTTTGACGCCCTGCACTTTGACAGTGTTCTCTTGGATTTCCAACGGCCGGAACTGGAAGAAACACATCAGATTTGCAGGTATCTCACCAAGACTCTGCCCTGTCCCGTGGGCATATCGGATGTTTATGCCAAAGAGCTGGATTGTCCCGTTTTTCTCCCACCTGTGCCGCTGGATCTGCCGCTGAGCGAATACATCGCCCCTTGGAATAACCGGGAACTCTGGCTGGATGTTGCCCCGGATTCTGTATGTATTTCCGTCACTCTACAAGGAAGTACATATACACCATGTTCCATTCCGGAAGCGCCGGATCATGTATTTTCGGACACTGACCTACATTGCTATTACCGGACGCAGATTATGGAGGATCAAGTGCTGTTTCACCTTTGGCGGGATACTGCACAATTGGAACAGCTGGTGGAAGAAGCGCAATCTTTGGGCATTACCAAGTGCATCGGGTTGTATCAAGAGATTTTCCGTTAATACCACAAAGGAATCTTACAAAGCAGCAGGATCTCCTGCTGCTTTATTTTTTGCTTTCACATGCTCCGTGGCATAAAAATTGGGCGAAACACCTTTGTACTTTTTAAAGTTTCGATAAAAGGTACTCAAATCGTTGTAACCGCAGCGAATACTGACAGAAGTGATCTTCTCACCTTCTCCAATCAGCTCCACAGCCTTTTCAATCCGGCAGCGGCTCAAATAGTCTTTAAATGTCGTTCCTGTTATGGATTTAAAAATCGTGCAAAAGCAAGTTTTCGACATTGCCGAAAGATGCACCATCTCTGTAAGTGTCAGCTCTTCATCGAAATGATTTTTAATGTATGTAACACAATGCATTACCAGTTGCTTGTTTTCTTCGGCACGCAGCGCTTCCGCATTTTCCTCAAAATATACTCGGGCAAAAACCGACAGAACAACGGAAACACATTCCTTTATGAGTTCCTGTTTTCCGGTATTGGCTCCCAGAAATTCTCCAAGAATTCTGCCCAGCAGAACCTCCGTAAACATACTGTCCTCATAATGCAGTGTGAACTTGGGTTGGATTGCTTTCGGTGTTTCTTCCCGCAGATAGTACAAAAAATCCAGAATCAGTTTGTTGCTTTCTCTGGCACTGTTAAAATAATCCGGGGTAAAGGACATGGAATAAAAGTCCGCATCACCGTCCGGAACCTCGATGTAGTGGGGAAGATTCGGCGGCAGGATAAAAACATCTCCGGCAGTTAATTTCGCCCTGCTGTTTTCCACATGATGCTGGATCGTTCCACTGACAAGATAGTATATCTGAAAATAATTATGGCTGTGCAGCTTCAGTGCCTCCTGCGGCATGGTAATCCGGGTGATATGAAAATTTTCCGTAGCGTTTTTATAATAAGAGAGCACAAATTTTTTCGCATCCATCGTTCCACACCTCCTTTTCCAATTATACCGCAATTACGAACATTATGCAATAGTTTCATGACAAAATGCATTGTTTGCAAGAATACCATTTGCTAATATAGAACCATACTTATGTACAGGAGGAGATACCTATGAAAATCGTTGCATTAAATGGTCTGCTGGGATATGGATACAGCGAGGATGCATTAAACCTTGCCTTCTCCGAAAAGGTAGACTATCTGGGCGTAGATGCCGGTTCCACGGATCCGGGACCTTACTATCTGGGAAGCGGAAAGTCTTTTACTGACCGCAGTGCCGTAAAGCGGGATCTGGCATTGGCCCTTCCTAAGGCATTGGCACAGAAGGCGCCCTTCATTATCGGTACTGCCGGTGGTGCCGGTAGTGAACGGCATGTTCGCTGGCTGAAGGAAATCCTGTTGGAAATTGCCGCTGAAAAAAAGCTGCAATTCAAGCTGGGAACCGTGTACAGCGATGTTTCCAGAGAGTATGTACTGGAAAAACTGAATGCTGGAAAAATTCTCAATATGAGTGACGAACTCCCGCTTTCTCAAACAGCAGTGGAAGAAAGCACAACAATTGTCAGCCAAATCGGAATTGCTCCGATTATTGCACTGTTGGAAAAGAACGCAGATGTCATCATTTGCGGTCGTGCCTGTGACACAGCCATTTATGCCGCTCCTTGTATCTATAACGGATACGATCCCGGTCTTGCCTTCCACATGGCAAAGATCATGGAATGCGGTGCTATGTGCTCCGAACCGGTAGCAGCAGCCGATGTCATGCAGGCATACATGTATCCGGATTACTTTGAACTGCGCCCCGCCAATCCCCTGCGCAAATGTACCGTGGACCGGGTTGCCGCCCACACCCTGTATGAGCAGGGAAACCCCTATCTTATTTTCGAACCGGACGGAGTCTGCGACCTGACAAATTCCCGTTTCCAACAGGTGGATGACCGGACAGTGCGTGTTTCCGGCTCTGTTTTCAAAGAAGCCCAGGAACCCACCCTAAAGCTGGAAGGTGTCAAGTGCTCCGGCTATCGCACCATCTGTCCTGCCACGATTTATGATCCGGAAACCATCCGGCAGTTTGAAACCATCCAAAATACTGTCATGTCTTTTGTCCGTGAGAATACAAAAAATCTCTTTTCCGAAGACAGCTATACGGTTTCCTTCAAGACAAGCGGCGGTGCTGAAAGTTCTCTCGGTATTATTATGGACATCGTCGGTAAGACGCAGGAGATCGCAGATACGGTTTGCGCCCTGGTACGCAGCCGGATGCTGCACTGCGATTACCCCGGAAGAAAATCCACTGCCGGCAATCTGGCATTTCCTTTCTCTCCCTCCGATATCCATGCCGGTGCTGTTTACGAGTTTTCTGTGTTCCATCTGGCAAAGGTGGATTCCCTGTTGGAAACTGCAAAAATCACATTTGAGGAGGTAAAGGCATGAAGAAGCTGATCGACTACACCAAAATCTTGCGAAGCAAAAATGCAGGTCCGCTGTACATTACCTTTGATTTGATTTTTCACAACAACGAGGATATGTGCTACATTTCCCAGCGCCTGACCAAAGAGCAAATTGCGCAGGCCTATTGCGTACCTGTGGATAAAATCGATATCATTATTTATGATGTCGTGAACTCCATCAAAATCACTTTTCCCCGAAAAAACATTAGCGGCAGTCTGAATGACACCGATATTTACGGCTGCCAGCAGCATGTTCCGCTCTCCAATATTGAAATATAGGGTGATCGGGATATACGCAGTCAAAGAATATTATTTGCAGTTACAACACGAGGTCCACGAATATCCGGAAATCAGATTTGGTCTTCCCA
This sequence comes from Faecousia sp., assembly GCA_045589055.1. Classification (GTDB taxonomy): domain Bacteria; phylum Bacillota; class Clostridia; order Oscillospirales; family Oscillospiraceae; genus Faecousia. Next base: position 42,143 of record JAZNFH010000077.1, read on the forward strand.
AAATCATTGCTGTGGTAAAGCGGTAACCGGACAAGCCCGGCATTACATACACCTAGAAATATGGAGAGTCCAGTGTCGTCGCCATTCTCAATCCCCAAAATTTCATCGCCGATCATTCCTATATGCTGGGTACCAGAAACCCATAGAAGCGCCGCACTACCCTACCCCATAACAATGACTTTATGGTTGAAGAGGATGTTCCCCACCTTGGAACGCACAACTGCGTGCAGTTTGTTCCGGACAACATGGTGGGAATCGATATGGCAAAAGTAGCTGCATCCTATGAAAGGAGAAAAAACCAATGATCAAAACAGAAGTATATGAACAGGCCCTTTTTGACATTGTCAAGCGGGGCGCCACAGAAATATCTCCCGATGTTAAAGAAGCCTTTGAAGCGGCTATTTCCCGGGAAAGTAATCCCGATGCCAAAAAAGGCTTAATCGCAACCCTGCAGAGCATGGAAAAATCTGCTGTACTGCATAATCCCCTGTGTGTGGATACCGGCTGGCCGATCTTCTATTTTAAAGTTGGCAATCAGTGTGTACTGGAAGGCGGACTTATGGAACTGGAAAATGCCGCACGCCGAGCCGTTGCCAAGGCCACCGAGCTGGGCTATCTGCGTGCTACCATGAAGCACCCCTTGACCGGATACGATCCCGGCAATAATATCGGCATGAATATTCCGGATTTCACCTATCAGTTTGTAGATGGCGATTCTATTGAGCTTTCCTATGCGGCCAAGGGCGGCGGCAGCGAGTGCTTCGGCGGAACTCGTCACAGAATCGTAGCCTTTGCCGATGGCATTGCCGGAATCGAGAAATTTGTTGTGGATAGTTTTGTTGCCTCTGCACGGGCCGGTGCGGTATGTCCCCCCTCCGTTCTGGGTATCGGTATCGGCGGCACTGCCAATGTTGCCGCCAATCTGGCAAAAAAAGCTGCGTGCCTCCGGACGGTCGGTTCCAAACACCCCGATCCCATGTTTGCGAAAATTGAGGAGGATCTGTACAAAGCACTGAACAGTCTGGGAATCGGCATTCTGGGTGCCGGCGGTGACACATCGGTTCTGGCAGTTAATGTAGAGTATGCCTATACCCACATTGCAGGCATTGCCGTTGCCACCAGCACCAACTGCATGGTAGCCCGACGGGCATCGTCCAGAATCAGCGCCGACAACCAAGTAACCGCCATGAGAAGCCCCAACTGGTTTGGCAACCGATAACAGAAAGGAGTGTGCTGTATGGCAGAGTATCATTTGACAGGCCCCCTCACAGATGCCGATGTCGAGAAACTGAATATCGGAGATCTGGTCTATATCAGCGGTGAAGCATTCACCTGCCGCTCCCGGCTGCAAAAGTACATCTTTGACGAAAAAAATACCCTTCCGTTTTCCACGGAGGGCAGAAACATTCTGATTCATAACGGACCCATTGTCATTCAGGAGAACGGCCAATGGAAGCTGGTGTCCTTTATGCCTACCTCCAGCATCCGGTTTGAAAAATGGGGTGCCCGGAGTGTTGCGGGTTGGAATTTAAAGATGATCGTAGGCAAGACAACCATGGGCAAAGAAACCGCTGAAATGATGAAACAGAAAAAATGTGTTCATGTTTCTCCCCGTTCCGTCAGCCCCAATTTGTGGATTGATTCCATCGAAGTGCAGGATGTTTACCTGTACGACGAGTTGGGACGGATCGAAGCAGCATGGTTCTTTAAACTCAACGAGCTCGGCCCATTCATCGTGGATATCGACACCAAAGGAAGAAATCTATTTGACCAGTTGGATACCGTCATTGCCGAAAACAAGGATAATGCGTTGAAAGCACTTGGCATTGACCCGGACTATCAATTTACAAAGCTCTATTAAGAAACGCAAAAAGCACCCTGTCAGACGACAGGGTGCTTTTGAGCATAACAAGATGAGGGATATTAATAGAACTTTCTCTTGTTCTTACGGGCAGCCTCGGACTTCTGCTTGCGCTTCAGGCTGGGGCTGACATAGTGCTCGCGCTTCTTAACTTCAGCGATAACGCCCTCCTTGGCGCAGCTCCGCTTAAAGCGACGCAGAGCGCTTTCCAGAGATTCGTTCTCCTTTACGCGAATTTCAGACATGGTTTTCCCTCCCTCCGATGGCATCCGGCTAAATCCAGGATGCGTTCAGGGCCGTTGAGCGGCTCTAATATTATATGCACATTCGGCCCAAATGTCAAGAGAAAAAACAAATTTTTCCCAAAACTCCGGTGCTTCTCATTTTTAAGGCCGATGCTATGGTAAATCGCGTCCCCCGACAATACTATTATTTCACAATCAGGTTTACCAGCTTATTTTTGACCACAATGGTCTTGACGATATTGCCGCCGTTCTTTTCAAGGAAGCCGGCAATCTTCTGGTCAGCAAGAACATTGGCAACCACAGTATCGTTGTCCAGATCTGCATCCATTACCACGGTACCGCGCATTTTGCCGTTGACCTGCACAGCGATGGTAACCTCTTGATCCTTGCACTTGTCCTCGCTGTAGGTGGGCCAGGGTTCATAGGCGATGGTGTTATTGTGGCCCATGACCTGCCAGATTTCTTCACCCACGTGGGGCGTGATGCAGGAGATCATCTTGATGAATCCCTCAGCATACTCTCTGGGGCAAGTGCCGTTCTTGTAGACCTCATTGACAAAGACCATCATTTGGGCAATGGCGGTGTTAAAGCCAAGAACCTCAAAGTCGTTGGTAACTTTTTTAACGGTCTGGTGGTAGATCTTGGTCAGCTTCCCATCATCCGTATCGGTGATGTTTGCGCTTTCCGTAAAGAAGTTCCAGACACGGTTGATAAACTTCTTTGCACCGGCCACAGCAGTGGTAGACCAAGGCTTGGAAACTTCCAGGGGGCCCATGAACATTTCATACAGGCGCAGGGTGTCAGCACCGTAGTCACGGACGATATCCGAGGGATTGACCACAAATTCGGGGAATCGCTTGCCCATCTTAATGCCGTTTTCACCAAGGATCATACCCTGATGGACCAGCTTCTTGAAAGGCTCCTTCACAGGAGACAGGCCGTTGTCATAGAGGAAACGGTTCCAGATACGGGAGTAGATCAAGTGACCAACTGCATGCTCGGGACCGCCGATGTACAAATCAACGGGCATCCAGTGCTTGAGCAGCTCCGGATCACAGAAGGCCTTATCATTGTTGGGATCGATATAGCGCATATAGTACCAGGAAGAACCAGCAGAGCCAGGCATGGTAGAGGTCTCGCGAATACCCTTGATACCGTTCTGGTCATAATGCTTCCACTCTTCAGCATTTTCCAGAGGTGCCTTGCCGCCACGGCCCTTGTAATCCTCCAGCACAGGCAGAACCAGAGGCAGTTCCTCATCGGGCAGAAATACGGTCTCACCGTCATCGGTATATACACAGGGAACCGGTTCACCCCAGTAGCGCTGACGGGCAAAGATCCATTCGCGGAAATGGTAGTTATTCTTGCGTCTGGCAACGCCCATCGCTTCCAGCTTGACGGTAATGGCCTCCTTGGCTTCCTCAACGGTCATACCGGTGAATTCCTCGGAATTAACCAGCTTACAGCCCTTGCCCAGATAATCCTGCTTTTCGAAAGCGCACGCAGATACATCCCGGCCTTCGATAACCTGAATCATGGGAATATTGTGGGCTACCGCATATTCAAAGTCACGCTGGTCATGGCTGGGAACGGCCATAACGGCACCGGTACCGTAATTACCCAAAACGAAGTCACCGATAAACACAGGAACTTCCTTGCCGTTAACAGGGTTAATGGCATAAACGCCCTGAAGCTTACAGCCGGTCTTGGTCTTGCTGGCATCGGTACGGTCGATCTCGCTCTTCTTGGCAGCTTCTCCGATGTATTCCTTTACTTCTTCCAGATTCTCAACCCGATCCAGAAGGCTCTCGGTGATCTTGCCATCGGGCGCCAGAACCATGAAGGTGATACCATAGATGGTTTCAATACAGGTGGTATAGATGGAGAATTCGCCGCCGCCAACCAGCTTGAAGTCCACTTCAACACCGGTGGACTTGCCGATCCAGTTGCGCTGGATTTCCTTGGTGGATTCGGGCCAGTCAATTTCTTCCAGACCTTCCAGCAGCTTTTCGGCAAATGCAGGCTGGTCAATGACCCACTGCATCATCATCTTCTTCACAACAGGGTAGCCGCCGCGCTCGGACTTGCCGTCGATAACCTCGTCATTGGCAAGAACCGTGCCCAGTGCTTCGCACCAGTTAACAGGCATCTCGATACGCTTGGCATAGCCTGCCTCCCACAGCTTCTTGAAGATCCACTGGGTCCATTTGTAGAACTCAGGATCGGAGGTCGCGATAACCTTGGACCAGTCATAGTCAAAGCCCAGCTCTTTCAGCTGACCGGAGAAGGTTTCGATATTCTTCTGGGTAAAGCCGTTGGGATGGTTGCCGGTGTCCACCGCATACTGCTCTGCCGGCAGGCCAAAGGAGTCATAGCCCATGGGGTGCAGAACATTATAGCCCTGCATCCGCTTCATACGGGACATGATATCGGTAGCGGTATAGCCCTCCGGGTGACCCGCATGGAGACCAACGCCGGAAGGATACGGGAACATATCCAGCACATAGTACTTGGGCTTGCTGAAATCCCACACATCCGTATGGAAGGTGTTGTTTTCTTCCCAATATTTATGCCATTTGGCTTCAATAGCGGAATGTTCGTAATTCATAAAGATCACTCCTCAATGATAATATCTCTCAGATCCACCTGCTCGGCATCGGCCCACAGGCGCTCCAGGTCATAGAACTTCCTGGCCTCGTCTGTAAAAACATGGATGACCACACTGCCGTAGTCCAGCAGTTCCCAGCTGTTGCCCCTGTGGCCTTCCCGTCCCAGAATCGGCTCACCCATTTGGTCCATGGCAAATTCCGCATAGTCACACAATGTTTTGACATGGGTATTGGAGGTACCGGTGCAGATCAGGAAATAATCTGCAAGGCTGCTGACCTTATCGATCTTCAACAGCTTGATATCCATGCCTTTCTTCTCATCCAGTGCTTTGGTTACGGTAATCGCTACCTCTTTTGCACTTCTCATAGTATCTTCCTTTCAGCGATTGTTTTCCAAATAAAGCAGAGCCTCTCTGGACTCCGGTGAAACTTCTCTTCCCTGCTCTTTCAGCATGGCAAGTGTCATTTCCAGTCCCAGCTTCAGCGCCTTTGTAATATCGGTATAAGCAAGGCTCCGAAGTTTCTCTACCCCCGGGAAGTCCCGGTTCGGCTCCATATAGTCTGCCACATAAATGATCTTCTCAAGCAGATTCATATCCGCTTTTCCGGTGGTATGAGAGCGGATTGCCTCCACCACAGCCCGGTTCTCCCCAAAGATCCGCTCCGCCACAAGACTGCCTGTCAGCGCGTGGAGTGTTTTGGGGTTTTTTGTGGAAAATTCATCCAGTATCGTACCATAGGCGCGGCATAATGTCAATTGCAAAGGCCCGTCCAACGCTTTGGTAATGTCGTGCAGCAATGCCGCACGAACAGCATCGGTTTCATTGACACCGTAAAGCTTCGCCAGTTCTCCCGCGGTCTGGGCACAGCCAAGCACATGGTTCACCCTGCTCGGCTTCAGTATGCTGATAACCACCTGCCGCAGCCGTTCCTCCGGCAGGTTCCGGTAGTCCTCATTCGTTCCATAAAGACCCTTTTGATAAATATAAGTCTCAATGTCTTGGGGAATGAATTCTGAGGCACAGCGAAATACCAGCATCCGCCGCAGCTGCGTGGAGGAAATATCCGTAATGGGGTTATCCAGCAGTACCACTTCTCCACCAACGGCCTCGATCTCCGTCTTTGCCTGCTGCGCTGCCAATTGTTCTTCCCTGCCGCCCCGGCAAAATACCGCCAGTGATGCATCCGCAAGGATTCTTTGAGGTTCCCGCCAGCTTAGGAAGGTCGGAAGCATGTCCGCCCCCATCAAAAAATACAGCTTTGCCCGGGGATACAGTGCGCGTATCTGCCCAATGGTTTCGTAGGTATAGCTGGCGCCATCCCGCTGCAGTGCCAGAGGGGACGCTTCCATTCTCTCTTCTGACGCCAAGCCCAGGGAAAGCATTTCCAACCGTTGCCCGGCAGAAGCAGAATTTTCCGGAAACTGCTTATGGGGCGCAATCCGGTCCGGAATCATCAAAACCCGATCCAGATCCAGGGCATTCAGGGCATACCGGGCCCCGCGAAAATGCCCCAGATGCGGGGGATTAAAGGTGCCACCGTAAATACCGATCCGCTCCATAAGAAACGCCTCCTATTCTGCATATTCTCTTATTACTGCCCCTTGTGCAGCTGCCGCTCCCGGTCCCGCTCAATAGCCCGCTCGATAGCCTGCTGGCGGAAATATTCATTGCGCTGCTGGCGCTGCTGCTTGGCTGCCTCACGGCGCGCCTGTGCACCCTTGCGGACAGGGTTAGACTTTGCCACAGAAATGACCTTCCGCTTGGCACGGCCCGTTTGATTCCGCTGCTCCTGCAGCTTCTCACTAAAACGGTAGATCACAAATTTTGTGCCAATGACCGCTACACCATCCGCACCGGTGGCCTCACAGATGGCATCACTGGCCTCTCTGGGAGAAAGCAGCGCGCCCTCCAAAACCTTGCCCTTCACCAGTTCTCTGGCAGTCAGCTGGTTGTCCGCCTCTGCGATCAAGGTATCCGTAATACCGCTTTTTCCCACAATCAGCGTCGTATCCAAAGTATTCGCCTGCGCACGAAGCTCCGCGCGCTCCTTACTTGTCAGCATAACCTGCCTCCTTTAACTTGTCGTAAAACACTTTCAGTGCATTGGCCCGGTGGGATACTGCATTCTTGTCCTCCGGTGCCATTTCTGCCGTGGACATGCCGGCAGGTGGATAATAGAAAATGGGATCATAGCCAAAGCCGTTTTCACCCCGGGGCTCCCGCAATAGCTCGCCATGGATTTCCCCTCTGGCCTGAATGGTCTGACCCTCCGGTGTGACCATTGTAATGACACACACAAACTGCGCCTGCCGCTGACCGTCGGGTACATGCTCCGTATTCTTCAGCAGCAGCTGCAGACGGCCCCAATCATCCAAAGAATCATCAAAGCCGTACCGGGCGGAGTAGATCCCCGGTTCACCGTTCAGCGCATCCACTGCAATGCCGGAGTCATCGGCCAGTGCTGGAAGGCCGGTAGCCTTCATCACCGCTTCTGCCTTCAGAAAAGAGTTTTCTTCAAAGGTGGTACCGGTTTCTTCCACATCGATATCCACACCCAGCTCGCTCTGCAGCACCAGTTCCATATTAAACTGCTCTGTAATTTTGCTGATTTCCACCAGCTTGTGCTTGTTTTTACTTGCCAATACAACTTTCATTGCAGCAGTGCCTCCACAAACGCTCTTGCCTCAAAGGGCATCAGATCATCGGCCTTTTCGCCGACACCCACAAACTTCACCGGAATCTGCAGTGCATCTGCCACCGCGATTACGATACCGCCCTTGGCGGTGCCATCCAGTTTGGTCAAGGCAATGGCGGTAACGCCTGCAATTTCCTTAAACTGCTTGGCCTGAATCAAACCGTTTTGACCGGTGGTACCATCCAGAACCAACAATACTTCCTTCGCTGCCTCCGGCAGCTCCCGCTCCACAATCCGGCTGATTTTATTCAGCTCGTTCATCAGATTGGTCTTGTTATGCAGACGGCCTGCGGTATCAATCAGAATGACATCCGCAGACCTTGCCTTGGCTGCCTGAATGCCGTCAAAGACCACAGATGCCGGATCCGCGCCTTCATGCTGGCGGACAATATCTGCACCGCTTCTGCCGGCCCAGATTTCCAGCTGGTCTGCCGCTGCAGCCCGGAAGGTATCTCCCGCCACCAGCAGAACCTTTTTTCCCTCTCTCACCAGATGGGTAGCGATCTTACCGATAGTGGTCGTCTTGCCCACGCCGTTCACGCCGATCACCAGCACCACAGAGGGGGCAGTGGTCAAATTCAGCCGTGTGTCCCCTACCTGCAGCATCTGGGTCAGAATTTCCTTCAGCGCTTCCTTGGCTTCCTCCGTCGTCTTTAAATGCTGCTCACGAACAGCCTTACGAAGCTGCTCCGTAGCCTTCAGCGCAGTGTCTACGCCCAAATCCGCAAGAATGAGACTTTCTTCCAGTTCATCATAAAAGTCGTCATCGATCTCGCTGAAGCCAGAAAATACACCCCCCAGGGTATTGCTCAGCGCTTCTCTGGTTTTGGTAAGGCCCGCCTTGATTTTATCAAAAAAACCCATTGATTACTCCTTTTATTCTATGATACCCAAGTATTCTTCCATTTGATTCAGATCCAGCCGCAGCAGCTTGCTGATGCCCTGCTCCTGCATGGTTACACCGTACAGCACATCGGACGCTTCCATGGTGCCGCGGCGGTGGGTAATGACAATGAACTGGGTCTTCTGGCTCAAACCCCGGAGGTAGTTGGCAAACCGCTCCACATTCCGGTCATCCAGTGCCGCATCGATCTCATCAAGCATACAGAAAGGCGTAGGCCGTACCTTCAAAATTGCAAAGTACAGCGCAATAGCAACAAACGCCTTTTCGCCACCGGACAGCAATGTGATGGTTTTGACCTGCTTTCCGGGGGGCTGGACACGGATCTCAATGCCGCAGGTAAGGGGCTCCTCCGGATTCTCCAGAATCAGCTGACCCTTGCCGCCGCCAAACATCTCAGCGAAGGTGATGCCAAAGTAATGATCCATCTTCTTGAATTCTTCCACAAAGATGGCAGTCATTTCCTGGGTAATATTGCGAATGATGGATTCCAGTTCCCGCTTGGAGGTCAATACATCGTCCCGCTGGGAGGACAGATAGGTATACCGTTCGTTGACACGGGCATATTCCTCAATGGCGCCCAGATTGGGGGTACCCAAAGCAGTAATTTTCCGTTTCAGCTCACTGATCCGGCGGCTGCCGGCAGCAACGGATTCAATCTGGCCTTTCTTTTCATGGGCAGTACCCGGCGTCAGTTCATAGGAATCCCATAGCTTGTCGATGATCTGTTTCTCCTCCATAGAGGTGGTGATCTTCTTCTGCTCCAGAAATGCGCAGGCCCGTTCCATGTTGAGGATATCCTTATTCTTCTCCTGCGCATCCCGCTCAGCACGGGTCTTGGAAGCCTCTGCATCCATACGCTGTGCAAGGGTTTGCTCCATCTGCTGACGCTGGGCCTGGGTTTCGGCATCATTTTCCTGCTGCCGCTCAAGCAGTTGTTTGATTTCGGATTCCAAACGAACATTATCGTCCCAGATGATCTGAATCAATGCCAGCTTCTTATCCCGGTCACCTTCCATAGCACTGCGCAGCTGCTCCATATCCAGAACATGTGCCTGTGCAGTCGCACTTTCTGCTTCCAGTGCGGCTTCCTGTGTCTTTAACTGCGTTATACGGTCTGTGATTTTGGCAGTCTCCTCGGCGGTTTCGGACTGAATCCCCTCCAAAGCCGCTATACTCTGGCGGGTGGCAGACAGCTGCGCTGTAAACACTTGGATCTTAGCTTGCTGCGCTGCAAAACGATCCCGGTCACCGCGGTTGCGAGATTCCAGAGAATCCAGTTCCCGCTGTGCAGAATCCTTTGCATCGCAGATAGCCTGCAGCAGGATCTCATGCTGCTTGACTTTGCCGTCCAAGGTCAGCACCCGGTCCTGGGCGTCACGAAGCTGATCAGCAGCGGCTGTCATCTGGAATTCTACCTGATCTACAGCCCGCTGCGCTTCCTGCAAATCCGCTTCCAATGCCAGTTTCTTCTGCTCCAGATCCTTTTCTTGGCCGCTGAGTTTTTCCAGTTCATTGGCACGGGACAAAATGCCCGCTTCCTTGTTGACACTACCACCGGTCATAGAGCCGCCGGGATTGATCACCTGGCCGTCTAAAGTAACGATTTTAAACCGGTTGCTGTATTTTTTCGCCATTGCCAAAGCAGCATCGATATCCTGCACGATCACAATCCGCCCCAACAGGTTCTCTATAATACCGCGATAGGCTTGCTGACTCTTAACCAGGCTGGAAGCAATGCCCACATAGCCGCGGCAGTTTTCCAGTCCGTTCTCCTGCAAAGCCTTCCCCTTAATAACAGACAAAGGCAGGAAGGTAGCACGACCGCCGCCTGTGCGCTTCAAATGCGCAATAGCCGCCTTACCGTCGGCCTCGTTATCCACAACGATTTGCTGCATGGCACCGCCCAAAGCGATCTCAATGGCAACGGTATACGCATCCTCCGTGCGGATCAGACGGGACACAGGGCCATGGACATTGCGCAGGCTGCCCCGCTGGGCTTCCTGCATGACCAGCTTTACGGACTTCTGGTAGCTCTCGAAATCTCGCTCCATGGCCCGGAATACACGCAATTTTGCCTGGACACCGTCCAGCTTGGCAGTTATCTGCCGCAGGTCCTCCTGAAGACCATCCCGGCGCTGCAGGCGGGTCTTCTGGCGAAGAGTATAACCTGCAATGGTATTATTAGCAGCAGTCACATCTTCCTGCGCACGGCGCAGCTCCCGGCGGCTTTGGCGCAGAGCTTCCTCCGCTTCCTGTTCACGGCTGCTGCCGGAAGCCAGATCCGCTTTCAGCTGCTGGGCGCGCTGCTCCGTCTGTCCAATGCTTTCTTCCAAGCCCCGGACATCCGCCTCCCGACCGGCAATATCCGCTGCCAGAGTGGTTTCCCGGGTACGCAGTTCCAGAAATTCCTTGCTTCTGCCCTGGGCATTGGCAGTCATCACTGCCAGTTCCTGCTGGGCATTCTGAATATTCTTTCGAACAGCGTCCAAATCAGCACCGATCTGGAGGATCCGCCCGCGGGTCTGTTCCAGTTGGATGCCAATACCGCCGCTGCGGTCTTCCTGTCCCTGTAATTCCTCTTCAATACGGGTGATATTTGCGTTATTGTTATCGATATTTCCCCGCAGAACCGCCATTTGGCCTTCCAGCTGCTGATGGGCAGATTCCAGCATATTGACCTTCTGCCGGACGGTTTCCAGTTCACCATCCTTGGTGCGCAGTGTTTCACCCAGGGTTTCTGACCGGGCATACAGACTGTCCAGTTCGTCGTGGGCCTGCTGTAGCACAAAGGCAGCGGATGCATAGTCTTCTTCTGCTTTCTTTGCAGATGCGGAAAGCCGCTCCAGCTGTTCCAGCCACACGGCGATCTCCACACCTTGCAGTTCCTCTTTCAGCTCCAAATACCGCTTTGCCTTTTCGGACTGCTGCTTCAAAGGCTCCAACTGCATTTCCAGCTCCGAAACCTTGTCACCAATGCGCAGAAGATTATCCTCAGTGCGTTCCAGCTTCCGCTCGGTTTCTTCTTTACGGTGACGGTACTTGGAAATACCGGCAGCCTCTTCAAAGATTTCACGGCGGTCAGCACTTTTCAGCGACAAAATCTCGTCGATGCGGCCTTGACCGATATTGGAATAGCCCTCCCGTCCCAAGCCGGTATCCATGAACATTTCATGGATGTCCCGAAGTCTTGCGGACTGGCGGTTGATATAGTATTCGCTGTCACCACTGCGGTAATAACGGCGGGTAACCATGACCTCATCGGCATCGTAGCTCAGTGTCCGATCAGAATTATCCAAGGTTAAAGTAGCTTCCGCAAAGCCGACAGCGGCGCGCTTCTGGGTGCCGCCGAAAATCACATCTTCCATCTTGGCACCCCGGAGGGTCTTGCTGCTTTGCTCACCCATAACCCACAGGATCGCATCGGAAATATTCGATTTACCGGAACCGTTGGGGCCAACAATGGCTGTGATGTCATCGCCGAACCGGATCAGCGTTTTATCCGGAAAGGACTTAAATCCCTGCACTTCCAAACTCTTTAAATACACGATATAACCTCTTATGTGCTTTAGTTATAAATAATCAATTTATTATACTTTGAAAGAAAAGAAAATGCAAGAATTTCTTTCTACAGACAAGAAACCGCCCGGAGGAAACTCCGGGCGGTTGGTTATGCGAAATATTTACTTCTTGATCTGGTTCAGCGCCATGTTGATCTCCAGCTTGGTCTTCAGGGAGACAGCATCGCCGGCCATCTTGAGCATATCGCTCATGCGCATCATTTTCATGAAGCCCATCATCTCTTCGCTCATCTGACCCATGGAGGACATCATAGCGCTGCCTGCGCCACCGCCGCCGGTCATAGCCTGCATCATCTTGCCCAGCAGAGCGGCAGCTTCGGGATGGGCCATCAGATCGCCCATCTTGTCCTTGATGGAGAAGTAGCCCTTGGGATACTTAAAGGCCTTCTTAATCGCCACCAGCTCGGGATCGTCAAACCAGTTGGCACCTACATTGCCTTCGGGCAGATCGTAGGCGTAGTCATGTTCAGCAACACCGTTGAGGGTGATGGTATTTGCCTTGACACCGCCAGCATAAGCGGTGATCACATTCTCGCCGTCGACAACCACATTTTCAAAGACGATCATATGATCCTCTGCCTTCTTGGTAGCAACATCCTTGCCGTTGACCACCAATGTGACTTCGTCGCAGTTGGTATAGACGATCACATTGCGCTCAGCATCGGGTCCGCGGTTGACAAAGCGGCCGCCGGATACGAATACCATGGGATCGGGATTCCACCATGCCTTGTAGACATAGAAAGCATCCTTCTTCTCCTTGCGGTCATAGGTGACAAGGCCCTTGTTGTTACGGCCCTGGATACCACCCTCGTTACGGGCATCGGCAGCAAAGTCAAAGCAGTTCCACTGGTGGGTAGCCCACAGGTAGGGACGGGCAGCAAAGGTTTTCAGCATTTCCTGATGGTAGTAGTTTGCGTATTCCTCGGTGTAGTCATGGTTTTCCGGCTCTGCGGTATGCCACTTCAGGATATTCTCCGCACCGTACTCGGAAACACCCAGGCACTTGTCAGGATGCATGGCATGGAACTTATCCAGCCAGGGACCATTGTCTTCCACATCGCCGCCGTACCAGCCGAAGTAATGGTTATAGGAAACCACATCGGTGATATAGTTGTGTTCCGAATCCATGGGGGTCATGGAGACCTGAGCCATAGTGGTCAAACGGCTGGGGTCCATAGACTTGGCCAGCTCGTGGAGGTCACGGAGGTTCTGACGCAGATCTTCCCGGTCAGCGCCGATGAGGATCTCGTTGGAGATACCCCAGAAGCAAATGGCGGGGTGGTTATAATTCTGGGCAACCAGCTCGGTCATCTGGGAAATGGTGTTGTTGTAAGCTTCCTCAGAGGGGTTAAACTGAGAAATAAAGGGTATTTCTGCCCACAAAACAAAGCCGGTCTTGTCACACAGATCATAGAAATACTGATCGTGCTGATAGTGAGCCAAACGGATGGTATTGGCACCCAGTTCCTTGATGATGGCCACATCCTCTTCGTGGTCAGCCTTGGAAATAGCCCAACCCTTATCCAGACGGTCCTGGTGACGGGCAACGCCCCGCAGAGGCACATTCTTGCCGTTGAGCCAGAAGCCGTTGTTGGGGCATACATGGAAGCTGCGGTAACCATAGGTTACTGCTACGGTATCCTTCACTTCGCCATCACACAGGATGGAAGCTTCACAGCTGTAGCAGTAGGGATCTGTCAGTCCATTCCACAGGTGGGGTTCCTTCACATCGATAAGCACATGAGTGTGTGCCAGAGCGTCAGTGTCAGCGGTGCCTACTACATTGCCCTCTGCGTCCTTCAGTTCCACCTTTACAGTGCAGCCCTCAGCATTTACAGGGAACAGATCTACGCGGGTCTTCCCCACATTGTGGGGTGTTACAAAGACACCGCCGGTGCCATCCAGCAGCAAGTCAAAATGTGCATCCTCCACCTCAATGAAATTCACATCCCGGTACAGGCCGCCGTAGAAAGTAAAGTCCGCATTCTGGGGATAGATATCGGACACTGCATTGGTGACCACAACAGTCAGCACATTGCCTTCCGGGCGCATAGCGGGGGTCAGCTCATAACGGAAAGTGGAAAAACCGCCCTTATGAGTTCCCAGTTCCCTGCCATTACAGTAAACGGTAGCCACATGGTTTGCACCCTGCAGCTCAATATACTGCCTCTTTCCCTTGGTGGGATTGGGCAGTTCAATCGTATAAGTGCCGATGCCGCGCCAGTAGTCAGCACCGCCGTCCTGGCCGTCCAGAGCATTCCAGGTATGAGGCAGCGCTACAGCCGCCGCAACTTCCCCTTGCTTTGCAAACAGGGCACTGGTCAGAAGTGTTTTTACGCGCATATATAATAAATCTCCTTTCAAATTAGGCAATTCAGCTTTGCTCTTACCTGGTTCAATATTATACCATGGCGCATATTGCGGGTCAAGCGCCATGCAGGGACGAAATTGCCACATTTGCGACACCTATGTTGGAGAATTTTTATTGGTTTCTTTGGGTAATTCGCACAAAAACATGTATTATACAACATTTTATGGCACCACTCCCCTAATGAGGTGTGGTGCCATAGAACTCTATGAACGCTTGGAAGGACAGCCTTCACAGCAGCCGTTGCAGCGGCCGCTATCCGGACATCCGATGCATTTACGGCCCTTTTTCTTGGCGCGAATGATATATCCAACAGCCGTACCCAGCACTGCCGCAAGGATCAACGTAACGATCACAGTCTCCATGGTTTTACCTCCTGCTTCCGGCAGCACACTCCGCCTTCACAATCCTGTCGGCACGGTTACACAGACCAATCAGCACTGCTCCAAAGACGGCTACAAAAACCAATCCGCCTAAAAAGCCTGCGCCTACAGCGCCGGTCATCACCAGGGTGCCGATCTGGTACACCAAAAACCCCACAGAAAAGCCGGTGCAGAGCTGCAGCGCAATACCGCCCCAGAACCATCTGCGGCTTTTGATTTCCGCATTCATAGCACCCAGTGCCGCGAAGCAGGGCGGTGTAAACAGATTAAACATTAGATACGCCAGTGCCGCCACTTTTGTGATTCCAAATGCAGCCGCAACTTCCGTACCTGCCCCCTCTGCCATTTCCAGAGATTCTGTGTTGATCAGATTGGAAATACCATAGCAAACCGCCAGTGTTCCCACAACATTCTCTTTGGCAATAAAACCGGTAACCGCAGCAGCGGCCAGCTGCCAAGCCTTGATTCCCACCACGGGTACCAGAACCACCGCAATCGGCCCTGCAATGGAGGCCAGAATGGAATTGCTTTCCATTCCCTCCTCTACCAGCCGGAAGTTCCAGTCAAAAGACTGCATCACATATACCACTGTGTTGCACAGCAGAATAATCGTTCCTGCCTTCACAATGTACGCCCAGCCACGGCTCAGCATGGACTGCACGGCCCGCTTCACAGAGGGCATCTTATACTCAGGCAGTTCCATGATAAAGAAAGATTTACGGCTTTTATATCCGGAAATTTGATTAACAAGAAGCGCGCCCAGCAAGATCAGCGCAATGCCCACAAAGTACATCAATGTACCAACCCAGGATGCATCTCCGAAAAAGGCACCGGCAAACAGGGCGATCACCGGCAGCTTCGCTCCACAAGGCATAAAGGGTGCCAGCATGGCAGTGGCATTGCGTTCCCGCTCATTCCGTATGGTACGCGCTGCCATGACACCGGGAATGGCACAGCCGGTACCGATCACAAAGGGAATCACGGATTTCCCGGAAAGACCAACCTTTTTAAAAATGGGATCCAGAACCACCGTTGCCCGAGCCATGTACCCGCAATCCTCCAGCAAAGCAATGAGGAAGTACATGACCATGACCAGAGGCAGGAAACCCACAACAGCGCTAACACCGCCAATAATACCTTCTGTCAGCAGCGCAACCAGAAATGCATTGCCACCCTCAAGCAGTCCGGCGATCCATTCCTTAAATCCATCGATAATGGTAACCAGACCGGGAATCACGGTACCATTGGAGAATTCATAGCCTTCCGCAATCCAAACGCCCAGCCAAGCCTGGGAAATCTGAAACACAAAAAACATTACAACCGCAAAAATCGGCAGACCTGCCAAAGGATGTGTCAGTATGGTATCAATGGTATCCTGATAGTTTCTGTCCTTTGTCAGGACGCTTCTTGTCTCCACTTGAGAAACGATCCGGTTCACAAATTCAAAGCGTTTCCGGTCCGCTGCTGCCACAGCTTCCCTGCTGGTTAAATCGACTGTGCCTTGTGTATACAGCGCTTTTTGCCTGCTGCCCGCCAATACAGCAGCGACCTTTACCACCTCTGCCAGTCCATCCGCGTTGGTAGAGACGGTTTCCACTACCGGGCAACCAAGCTTCTCGCTCAACAGTTTTTTGTTGATCTGTGTCTTCTTTTTCTTATTGATATCCGTCTTATTCAGCGCAACGACCACAGGGATACCCAGTTCCAGCAGTTGAGTGGTGAAAAACAGGCTCCGGCTGAGATTGGTCGCATCCACAATGTTAACGATCACATCCGGTCTTTCCTCTTGAATGTACGCGCTGGTAACGGTTTCTTCCGATGTAAAAGGAGACATGGAATATGCACCGGGTAAATCCACTGCGATCAAATCCAGGTTTCCCGCATACTGCCTTTTTATCGGCGCTTCCTTCCGATCCACCGTAACACCGGCCCAGTTGCCTACTTTTTCATTGCGACCCGTTAACGCATTATACATGGTAGTCTTTCCGCTATTGGGGTTCCCCGCAAACGCAATTCGCATTTCATGTCCTCCTCTTTTCTGTAACATACATTCGCTTATTGGTTAGCATTTGCTAACTCCGTTTCAAAGACAAACAGCGGGTATTTACTCCGCTGTGTCAAAAATCACACAATGATGGCTTCTGCCAACTGATCATCAATATTGTATCGCCCATCTTTAATAGAGACAGTACATCCACCTCTGCGGCGGGATACCACGGTAACCGGTTCACCGCTGTAACACCCCAGAGAAAACAGGAATGCGTCCAATTCCGCATCATCAGTCTCAATTCGTTGAATGATATATTCTCTGCCTTCCTGCGCTGTCTTCAAATTCATATTTATCACCTGTTTCCAAGTTTATGCTCTACTCGTTACTTTATGCTAACCTTATTCCATTTCCGGTTAGCTTCAGCTAACATCAATAGTATACACATGGACCCACATTTTGTCAACTACATTTCCTTATTTTTTCTTTTCCAGCATCGTATCCATGCCCTCTGCATTGACCCTTTCAATCTCTACATTTTCTTTGACACAGATACCGCTTTATGGTATGCTCATAGCAAATGGACATCTCCTTGGAGGATATCTTTATGATAGAAAGACAATTGCAGCAAAACGGCTACCTTTACAAGCTGGATGAGGATCTGCGCCAAGCGCATCTGAATGCCAAACGCATCACCCGGCTGCTGAATCAAACGCTGGAAACCGAGAATTCCCGCCGTAAGGAACTTGTGCAGGAGCTATTTGGCCACGCGGGAATCGGTTCCTATATTGAACCGCCATTTCACTGCGATTACGGCTATAACATCCATGTAGGTGATTATTTCTACTGCAATTATGACTGTGTTTTTCTTGACTGTGGAAAGATTACCATCGGTGATGATGTGATGCTTGGGCCAAAGGTCGCTATCTATACCGCAAATCACGCCATCGATCCGGTTGTCCGCGCACTGCGGCATGACCACGGAATACCGGTCACTATAGGCAATCATGTTTGGATCGGCGGCAACAGTGTCATTTGTCCCGGTGTTTCCATTGGTGATAATTCTGTCATTGGTGCCGGCAGTGTGGTTACCAAGGACATCCCCGCAAATGTCATTGCCGCCGGCAACCCCTGCAGGGTGATCCGCCCGATTACCGAAGCAGATACCGCTCACTGGAATGAACAGTTGCGGCTGTACCGGGAACTATGCGATAACCCAAGGGTATAAAAAAGGCACTGTCTCAATGATATGCACATTCACGATCTGGATTTCTGCCTTGGATTGCGGCTACGGAAAGATTGTTCTTTTAATCCTGAGGGTAACGAAATCGATCTGGCAGAAGAAGCCTCCGACCCTGCGGCTATGAATCTTCCCAAGGGCAACGGTTATTTCTATGAGCTTCGGTACTTTGCCGACTGTGTAAAGGAAAACAAACATAACAAAAAGTCCGGGATATCCCGGACTTTTTGTTATGTTTTGTGCGTCTTATTCGCAGTAACCGGGAGTTGTATAGAAAGCAACCGTACGGGGTTCTGCGCGGCCATACTGGGCAACCACAGGCACATCGCTCTCCAGCATGATGGCGTACTGCTCCTCAAACTTGGCAGTATAGGCACCGAAGTCCTTTTCCTCATTGGTGCGCAGGCAGCGAACCCGTCGGGCACCTACGGTAACCTGAATATCGTCGATAGGTTCCTTGTCGGTGTAGATCAGGGTGATCTTAATGTGTGCGTCCTCATCGCCGGTGTTTGTGATGATGATGGACTCATGACCAGGGATCAGATTCACGCCAACGGGAGGCAGCTCTGCATCCGGGAAGATCCAAACTTTTTTACCGTAACCCATAAATATACGCTCCTTTATATAATTATTCTTTTTCTGTTGATAAATCTCTCACGACCCGGCAGGGATTGCCGTAGGCCAGAGAGTTGGCAGGAATATCTTTCGTTACCACACTTCCCGCACCAATGACGCAGTTGTCGCCTATGGTAACACCGGGTAGAACCTTTACGCCGCCGCCAAACCAGACATTATTGCCGACCCGGATGGGTTTGGCAATTTCCGCGCCGGTTGCCCGAAGTTCCGCATCCAAGGGGTGCAGAGCCGTATAGAACCCGCATTGGGGAGCAATCTTTACATCGTCTCCAAAGATGATCTTTCCGGGGTCAACAAACACGCAATTGTTGTTGGCAAAGAACCGGTCTCCCGCTTCTACATTGTAGCCAAAGCCAAAGAATACCGTAGGTTCCACATACGGATCCTTTCCCAGCCTGCCGAAGATCTGCCTTAGAAGCTTCTCTCTGGTTTCCATATCGGAAGGCCTTGTCCGGTTATATTCCCAGCAGAGGTCAGCGCAGCGGATATGCTCCGCTTCCCGTTCCGGGGCAGTGGCATCGTACAGGATTCCTGCTTCGCAGTCTGTCTTCCAGCTCATGCCAGAATCTCGAACTGCTCTTCCGGCTTCAGGTCCACTACGGTGCAGTCGTTGGCGTAGGTGCACTCCGGCAGAATGATCATGGCCGTCAGCTGGTCCGCATTGGCAGGCAGCGGTGCCAGATGCCAGATAGCAGCATTCATCTTGATCAGGGTGTTCTTAGGTACCAGAAACGCCTTTGTCAGATGGGTCACGGGGGTACCGGCAGAAGCAGGTGCCACATGCAGGATCATATCATCATTCAGAGGCATGATCATCTCCCAAGTAGTGGTATGGTACTCCACGGCAGTAACGACCATCTTTTCAGGCTTCTTCACCAGAATAGGAGAGTAGCCAACCCGGTGGTCACTGTCTGCTACCAGACGGTCCGGGAAAAATTGGTGCAGCTCACCGCACAGAGCATAGCCTTGCGGCTGTGCCATGGTGTAGAACTGGCCAAAGGGTGCAAAAGCCTCATGGGTAAGGGCTTCCACTTTTACTTGATGCATGGTGATTCCTCCTTTATTCGAAATAGAAGATCTGCTTCAAATCCGCATAGAACTCGCTGTCCGGGCGGATGCTGTATTTAACGAAGCAGGGTTTGGTGTGCTTCCACCACTCCTGTGTCACCGGATCTTCTGCCATTTTGTCCATGTCGGCATCATAGTCTTCACCGATATATTCAAAATAGGCAAACACCATATCCTCATGACGGAAGATAGAGTAGTTCCGCAGGTTGCAGTCGTGGATGGTTTTCAGCACTTCGGGCCAGGGATTGGCATGGAGTGCTTCGTATTCTTCGATCTTTTCCGGCTTCAGCCGGCCCAGCTGTCCGAATAATACTCTGCTCATTGGATAGCCTCCCGCAGCCACTCCAGAGTGCATTCGACCATGTGCTTACCGGTTTCCTCGCTGGCTTCCTTTGCGCTCTGGGCAAACCACTCGGTATTGCGGTCGCAGCGGCTCAAATCCACCAGCTCGGGGTAAGTGCCCATCAGCAAAGAGGTCTCCCACTTGCCCGCATGGTCAAAACCGCCGCACTTGATCTGTGCGTCTGCACCGATCAGCGGAATGACCTTAATGTAGGAGAAGGGATCATCCTCACTTCCCATATCCTCATAGTAGGTAGCGTAAGCATCGCTGCCCCACCAGCCCTTACCAAGCTTTTCTTCCATGTATTCCATGGTCACCTTTTTGGCTGCCTTGTGGCAGGCAATGGTCATGGGCATCAGGCCGGCACCCTCGGTCTGGTGGTGGGGTACCAGATAGATATTTTTATGACCCGCATCGATCATGGACTTCAAAATGTAGTAGAGGTAGTTGACATAGGCATCCTCATCCACATGAAAATGGCTGGGCTTGGGTGCGCAGACGGCATAGGAAGCCACACCGTACCAGATGGGGGGACAGACAACAATCTCTTTTTCCTTTTCCAGTTCCCGCAGGCAGCCGGTAACCACCAGTGTGTCCGTACCGCAGGAAGCATGCTTTGCATGGTACTCCAAAGTACCAATAGGGATTACAAAAGGTACCTTACGATCCACTGCATCCTGAATTTCATCGTAAAACATTTCCAGCATTTGCATAATATGTCACTCCTTGCTTTATACAATGGCTCCGCGGAGCCATTCCAGTGTACATGCCACCATATGCTTTCCGATTTCCATAGAGGCTTCCGGCGCATTGGCAGTAAACCATCCTGCATTTCCACGCAGCAGCTTAAATCCACCAGTTCCAGGGAGACACCCCAGGACTGTAAGGGTATCGGTGCATCAGGAGGCACGACGGGCATGGTACTCCATCGTACCAATCGGGATTACGAAAGGAATCTCTCTGTCCACTGCATCCTGGATCTCATCATAAAACATTTCCGGCAGATTCATAGTGCTTCCCATATTGGAAAAACAGGCGCGCGGGACGCGCGCCGGTAATGGGGTAGAATTAGAACAGGATTTCGGGGCAGACCTCGGGAATTTCGGGAGACAGGATCTCAAAGCCGCCTTCCTTAACAGCAATACCCTTTTCCCAACGGACACCGAAGGTGTCGCCGGAGATATAGGTATCGATCTGGTAGGTCATGTTCTCCTTCAGATAGTACTGGGAGCTGGTTTCGCACCAGGGAGCTTCCACTTCAATGATACCGGTGCCATGGAGAGGACCGTAAACATAGTTCTTCTCAAAGCCGTTATCAACAAACAGCTTGTAGAAATTCTTGGCAATATCAGCAGCCCAAACGCCAGCCTTGACCTGCTTTTCAGTCCATGCATGAGCCTCGCGGCAGAACTGAACGATATCACGGCGCTGGCCTTCCAGCTTGCCCAGGCAGATGGGATAGCCGATAGCAGCAGAGTAGCCGTCGATCTTGGCGGACAGGTTCAGCTGAACGATGTCACCCTTCTGGAACTCACGGTAGGAGGAACGGGAGATAGCATGACGGGTGGAAGCCTCGGAGAAGACATACATGGGCAGGCCTTCATACTCGGCACCATTCTCGTAAACCACGCGCTGTGCAATACCGACAGCCTGCAGTTCGGTCATGCCGGGACGGATTTCCTTCATAACCTGCTGGGTAGCCAGGTCAGCAATGCGGTAGCCTTCCCGCAGGCAGGCCAGCTCGTTCTCGGACTTGATGGAACGCAGCTCAACCATGACCTTACCGGCATCCACCAGTTCAGCTTCGGGGAATGCTTCGCGGATAGCGTTGTAAATGGTAACGGAGGTGTCCAGGAAGGAAGCCACACCGATGCGGATCTTCTTGCCGGTAACACCGATGTACTTGAACACATCGTCGAAGGTGTCGGGCTTCAGTTCGGGATAAGCGGGGTCAGCGCCTTCACGGTAAGCGGTCAGAACGAAGGTCTTGTCCAGCTGGTTGCGGTCAGCACCGAAGATAGCGGACTCGGGACCTACCATCAGAGCAGCGCGGCCATCGGCAGAGATAGCAACACCAGCACGCTCAAACAGGGGCCAGAAGCCGGAGAAGTAACGGGGGTTGGCGTAGTCAGCCTCATTACCGTTGACGATCAGAGCATCCAAGCCTTCCCGCTGCAGGATTGCAGCAGCGCGCTTTACTCTTTCCTTATACTCACAATTGGGAATACAGATTCTTGCCATAGTTAGTTCCTCCTATATCAATTTTTGTTTTAATATGTCGGGGTGCGGTATCTGTGTTGGTAATTCTTTACGCAACAGTCTTCCGCTGATAAAATTTTACCATCCGGGAAAAAAGTTGTCAACCTGCCCGGGCCATGTTTAACCATTTTTTATTTAATCGTTTAACCTATTGCAATTACAGGACTTTTCCGTATAATAATATTCATACCATATCGGTCGAAGGGGAGAATCACCATGGCAAATATCAAAGATGTGGCAGCACTGGCAGGGGTATCCGTTGCAACCGTTTCCAACTATCTGAATAAAACAAAACCCGTCAGCCGCCAGACCGGTATTAAAATTGAAGCGGCAGTGTCGCAGCTGCAGTACACCCAGAACCTCGCCGCAAAATCACTGAAATCTAACACCTATCAGAACATCGGTGTGATTCTCCCCAATCTAAGTGACTCCTACTATGTGCAGATATATCAAGGAATCGAATCTGCTTTCCGCGGAACCGGTTACTTTTTAAATCTGGCCTTTTCCTATGATCTTCCGGAATTGGAAGAGCAAATCGCTGCCGATATGCTCCGAAAGCAAGTCTGCGGCATGATTCTGATTACCTGCCGCACCGATCAGTGGCGATACTATTACGAAAATTTCATCGGCCAAAGTCGGCCTTTGATTCTCATTGACCGGGCAATTTCCGGCTTGGACGCCAGCTTGGTAACCTTTGACAGCCATTCTGTCTTTTCTTCCGTGGCGGAAACACTGATGCAATCCGGATTTGCCGACCCGGTTCTGATGGCGGGCCCGGAGAGATTTTCCTGCGAAAGCAGCTGCATTCGGGGATTCCATGAAGCATCCCCAAATGGCACCGTCATTCCTCTGGCCCTTGACAAGGAAGATGCGTTCCGCAAAACCACCGGACTTCTAAAACGAAAAACCCCCAGTGCCATTCTTGCCACTTCCGAATTGGTGGCTACCGGCATTGTGGAGGCCATGGAAGTTCTGGGATACTCTACCCGTCAAATCCCCGTTATCACTTTGGGCGAAGAGCACTGGAACAAGCACACCCACTCCTTTGCGTCCTTTTCCATCGACCGGCCTGCTATCCGCATGGGTGCGACCGCTGCCCAAATGCTGCTGGAGCGTGTAAAGTCTCCGGCTATTCAGGAAAGCAAGCAGGAGCATCTGTCCTGTTCACTCCCTCCCCTGCTGCAAGAGCTGCAAGAAGCGCTGTTTCCTAACCCACCCGCAGCACCGGCATCGGCGAATGCGCCAATCCGTGTACTGATGCTGGATACACCTGCTGTCCATACCTTCTGCCGATTGCTGAAAAATTTCGAAACCGCTACCGGTATCCGGGTCGAAACGGTACTGCAATCTCATAACACATTGTATAACACGATACTGCAGGCGCACCACTGCCCGGATGCAGCGCAGCAATTTGATATCTATATGTATGATATTCCATGGCTTCCGTTACTGGCCTCTGCCGGCATACTGCGGAGCTTGACACGGGAGTTGGCAACCATCGACACCTCTGCATTTCTCCCGGACTGCATGGAATACTACGGTCGCTTCGGCAGAGATTTTTTCGGTGTTCCGCTGATGTACGCCCCCCAGATGCTCTATTATCACAAGGGACTATTTGAAGATCCCATCCTGCGAAGCCGGTTTGAAAAAACATACGCTACCCCATTGAAGCCACCCAGAACCTTTACCGAATACAATACCGTTGCCAAATTCTTCACCCAAGACACCGATCAGATTGCCTATGGTATGTCCATAGCCGCAGCCTATCCGGAATGTCTGGCACCGGAGCTTTACATGCGCCTGCGTTCTTATGACAGCCTTGTCATCGACGGGCAGGGAAATGTAGTATTTGACAATCCCAATACATTGAAAGCCTATGTCAATCTGATTCGGGCTACCCGTTACGCCAAGCCCGACTTTCTGACCACCACTGATGTGGATGCTGTGGATAATTTTCTCAAAGGTGAAACCGCAATGCTTATCAGCTACCCCGGTTTCCTTACCAATGTATCAGACCTGCGGAAAAACAACCGTCTGGGTTCTATCGGTTGCAGCTATATTCCCGGACGAAGTCCTCTGCTGGGCGGATGGGGGCTGGGGATCAGCAGCCGTAGTTCCAAATACCGGGAAGCGTTTCATTTTCTCAGCTGGGCCTGCAACGAAAGCATGGGCAATTATTTTTCCATGCTGGGAGGCTATACGGCAGTTGCTTCTACCTACACCAATGATGAACTGGTGAACCTGTATCCATGGCTTCCTCTCTACAAAGAGATCTATCCTTATGCCCGGCCGATGCTCCCCAATCTCAGCCGGGGATCCAAAATTATATCTCCCAACGATATAGACTCCATTATCTGCAAATGGCTCTGCAAACTGCTGCAGGAAGGCGGAGATGTAGAAACAGCCATTGCCAATACCCATAAGGAAATTCAACTGCTCTTATATCCGTAGTAAATATCGTGACCCGCTGCATAGCTTGCAGCGGGTCACATTTATGTCCATATTTTATTGTGCAACAGCCTGCTCAACAGGAATGTACTTTTTAAAGATTCTTCGAAGCACCAAACTTGCCAGCATCGCATATGCGCCGGGGATCAGCAGCAACAGCAGGGAGCCTGACCGTACTGCTGCATAGGCGCCCAAAATAGCTGCGCCACCAATTGCAGCCAGCAGCAGCACCCAGAGAAAGCTGCCAAAGAGGATGCCAAAGGTATTTGCCATGAGTTTGCCGATTGTATCGTTGAATTTACTCAGATAGCCAAACCATAGTTGAAGCCAGCTGAAAGTCAGCACAAAATAAACAAGCAGCAGAACTGCTAATCCATCTGCAAGATCCTTCGCGGAAAGAACATACCCAGCCAGCACCAATCCTGCAGCAAAGACCGCAGCAATCAAAGAAAGCAGTGTTGCCTGTTTAAATTCTCTGCGGAAACTCTTCCAAAATACAAATTGCCATTTCCCCGCATCTTTGTGGATGGAGGTTTCTGCTGTAAACAGCATTGCCGTTGTTGCCGCGCCAAAGGTGATGACAGGCAGTGATGTCACTGCCCACAGGAGTCCCAAAAGGACATATCGGACCACCTGTCTCAGCACACCTACAACAGGGCCATCATTGGATAAATGATTCATCGTCGCGCTCCAATACTTCATCGGGATACTTCGCTTATTTCATAAGCTGTCTCAGGAAAGTCAGTGCCAAGTCTTCATGCGGTGCCGTCGTCACCAACGCAATTCCTGCCTGCATATGCGGATAACTCAGCTCGGTAAATTCCGCATCTTCCGGGAGCAGCAGCGCAAAGGGAATCGGCTGCTCCATATCCTCCGGTTTGGTCGGGTCCGGATAAGGGGGTATATCTTCCAGAATTGACAATTTTTTTATTTCTTCCAAAAAGACCATATCCACATACAGCAGACTGTCTTTATTGGCTTCAATCTGCTCCGGGTCAAGCAGCTGCGACAAATCCCAGAAGTTTTCATTGTACGCCAGCTGCAGAAGGATTGGGATACTGCCGGTTGCCAGATCCAATTCCTGTGCCACGACCATGGCGGCAAATACTTCTGCATTGGCATAAGACACAGCGTCATCCGTTCCATATGTATTCGCATTTGCCAAAAGCGCCACTTCACATTCATTCAGATCCACGCCTTGACTTACTGCAAATTCATCCAGATACTCTTGCACCGGGTTTTGCCCCGCCATAGAATTCAGGCAATAAAAAGAAAGTGCCGTTTCCTTTCTGTTTGCATTCGTCACGATTAAGGATACTATCACAAACACTGTAAACAGGACTGCGGCAATGGGTGCCCAGAAGTAAGTGACAATGTGAACGACTTTCTCCTTTAACGGTTTTCCCTTCAAGTTTTTCAATTGTTGAATCATTGCTTCTCTGGATGTCATACGCTAGGATCCTTTCTGATTGTGCTGTTTTTGTTTCCGCGAGAAGTACCACCTGGAAATCAGATATTCCGGCTAAGTGTAAAGGAATAACGATCCGTGCGGTAATACCCCCGCTTGTATTCTACCGGCTGTGCATCACTGCCGAAAATCACTGTTTCCAGTACCAGCACCGCAGTTCCCTCAGGAATTTGCAAAGAGCCGGCAATCCGTGTATCTGCGTTCATAGCCAGAACCCGTTGTTCAATCTTGCCGATGGTCACCATGGCAGGTCCGTAGAGGTCAAAGGAAGAAAATGCTTTATTCTCTGTTTCGGCAGCCTGTGCAGCCTTGTAAAAGCGGGTTCCCACAGGCCTTTTCAGATAAGACTCGTAGAAAACAACCGGTTCATCATTGGCATATCCCAGCAGCTCCAATTTGGAAACACCGCCGTTGGATGCACCCAAAATCATATCATATCCGGAAGCGGTACACCGCTCCGAAAAGTTTTGTATTCTGGTATAGCCGCTGTAGCCCTGCTGCTCCAGGGTCTGGAAAAATGTACAGATCCTGACCAGATTGTTTTGAAGCTTCGGTGTTGTAACAAAGCTTCCCTTTCCCTGGGAAGACCGGATGCGGCCCTGGGCTTCCAACAGTTCCAGCGCCTTTCGAACAGGAATACGGCTGACACCGTACTGTAAACACAGCTCCCGTTCGGATGGCAGCTTATCTCCATCGCGGTAGATTCCGGCTTCGATATCGGTCTCAATTCCCTCTTTGATCTGCATATATTAGGGTGTTTCGCTGTTGTGTCGGATCATACGCCGTCCCCTTCTGCTTCTATAGTAAAGACCGTTTATTAACAAAGTAAAAACTTATCGTTAATATTATCATATTTTGCCATTTGTTGCAAGGGGGCTCTTCCATACCTTTTCCGTTCCCGTTTTTGCATTACAATCTCCATCCTGAACTTTCTGTCCCCTTTGCACTAGCACTTGCTTGGTATACATATCCCTCAAAGAGGACAATACAATTACTGCATTCACAGCTTCATAGGCATAAAATTGTTGCCACCAGTTTTTGAACTGGTGGCAGGAATATGCCACCGGCATATTGCAATTTGAATGGTTCGAATCCCCCCGTCCATAACGAAGTAGGGCATCACCCATTGGGTGATGCCCTACTTCGTGGTGGACTTGAAGGGATTCGAACCCTCGACCCCCACAATGCGAATGTGGTGCGCTCCCAGCTGCGCTACAAGCCCGTTTCCCGGTAATTATAGCGCTGCCACCAGACTTTGTCAAGCATCGGTTCCTGCATCACCGCAGTGTTCGCGTCGCCACGCCGCCTATGCCTTTATTTCTTAATAGCATATTCCACCGGGGTGCTGGCCGGTAGTTCCAAAAGCTCCGGATGCGCAAGAAGCTCCTTTACCAACGCCACGGTTCCGGAGTAATAGTAGCCGTCGGCAATTCGTTCATCCAATGTGATGCCCAGCGGAACAACTTCCCGGCAACGCCCCTCACCGGAAGCATCAAATTCTTTCTTCCAGTTCTTTTTGCCCAGTACCACAAAGCAGGAGTTGGTTCCCCAATTGACCAAGTGGTGATAGCCGCATTCCAGGCCGATGGAACCCAGATTGGAAAGGAATATGGACGCATGGTTAGGGTCAGTGCCGATCAAACCCTGGGGTGCCCAGCCGAACTTATCCAGCCACAGCACCAGTTTTACGATGGCTACCACCAGCCAATGAGGCAGTTTGTTAATAACATCCATTGCACCGGTGGAAGTGTCCGTTTCATGGCGGGCCACATGGATGGCCTTCATAATTTTTTCGTGGTATGTATCAATGGTGTCATCGGGTTTGTATTCCAGAAATGCCAGTCCTTCCTCGGAATGGTCATCAAACTGCTTCTTCACAACAAATGCCACGGTTACTTTATCCCGCTGGTAGATCTTATGGTTGCAGATAAAGCGGTTCATTTTGGGCCGTAGGATGAATGCCTTACCAATGGCAGCACTGATCAGATGAAAAAAAGTATAGCTGTGGGATTTATCCAGACCCGCATTTTTCTTTTTCAAGTAGGCTTCCAAGGGGGCAAAGTCGATATCAACACTGACAAAAGCCTCGTTATCCGCCCGGTTGGGCATAAGTGTTGTCATAATCTGATTCAATGCAGGCAGATCCCTGAGCCACACCGCGTCCGGACGGTCTCCCCATTTTTTCTTTGCCATGGTGCATTCCTCCTTTTTTCGTATTCTAACAAAGTCAGACAAAAAATGCAACGGCTGCTTTTGCTTCCTTTTGAATTTCCATTGTTTTTTCTTGACCGTCTGTTTCTTTTTTGGTATGCTAAAGTTGTTAGAAGTTGACAGACCAAAAGAAAGGAGCCTGCCATGAAACGATTCATTTCCGCACTGATTATCCTATGCATGCTGCTTTGCACATTCGGATGCACGCAGAATCCGCCGGTTTCCACAGTCCCTACTGTCCCCGCCACAGAACCTGCCGTTACTGATACACAGACCACGGAACCCACAGATGGCCGTGAAGCCTACCGACAACTGATTTCGCAGATTCCCGCTGATATCACCATGGATGTCTCCATGACTTGGGAAACAGAAATTGCCGGTTCCCGGTTTTTCTCTACATCAACGCAGAAAATTACCTACTGCGGCAGAGAAAGTGACGCGTTCGCTGCGCTGGTGGAAGAGGCCGTAAGCTTTGACCAACACAGTGCCAAATACACGGAAACTTTGGCCAATGGCACGGTATATGCCAGCATCAACGGACAGCGGTATTCCGCAAAACAGGCAGCAGAGGAATTTACTTCCCGGTATATCCCTGTAGCTTTGCTGGATGAAACACTGTACGAAACTGTTTTGATGGAAGGCAATACCATTTTGTTTTCCGGTGCCGCCCAACTGGAAGACTGGCTCTGCGGCGACACCGTTACCGTTACAGAAGCTTCTGGCACCGTTACCGTATCCGAAGACAGCATCGAAACCGCTGCATACACAGCTTCCTACACGGTCGGCGGTGCAGCCATCACTGTAACAGTGAAGCAGGCATTCTCTACAGCCGGTGCCACCATTTCCGTACCGTCAGATCCCAATACCTATTCAGAAACAGAGAACATCGACGCAATCAAGCTGCTGGATAACGCTTATGGCTACCTGCTGCAATCGAAGCAATTCTCTGCCTCCACCCTTTCCAGCATTCAGTCCCAAGCGGCAGGTTTCATCACCAACAACCAGTATCATCTGGATACTTATGTCACAGACAGCGGTATCGATTATCTGGTAGAATCCACTGTCTACGCCCAAGATGCCACTGAAAAACACCAACAGGATATGACAGAAAAATTTATTGGCGGTGTTTACACCTACTGCGTTGACGATGGTACCGAAAACAGCACCGGTACCGTAACTACCGCTGTCATGCAGGATTATGTGCAGGGCATTCTTTTGGCCAATATGGTGGATCCCAAGTTCCTGACCGGGGCTTCCATCACTGACTTGGGAAGCCTGTACCTGGTAGAATATACCTGTGCAGAAGATATGGCGCTGTCCATCTGCCAGGATTTCTGCAAGACTTATCTCGGTCAAGCGGATATTCTGCACAGTCTTTCATCCAAATACCAGACCAACACCATGGAATACTATCTGGCGCTGGACAAGTATACACTGCTGCCTACTGCCTGCGGCTATCTCTACGAAGGCTGTCACACCATTGAAGGGTATGACTGCCTGCTGATTGCGCAAACGGATCAGTCCTTTGATCTGGCCAGCCTGACCTCCCATGATGCAATCTATGAAAAACCCGCCCCGGATACAGCCGCCGAAAAGAAGGCTACCCCCCTTCTGTACCGGGTCACCGGCGCCAACGGTCAGCAAATGTGGCTCTTTGGTACCATTCATGTGGGAGATGACCGAACCGCTTTCCTGCCTCAGGCGCTCTACGATGCGCTGCTTTCTTCCGACGCATTGGCAGTAGAATGTGATACAGAAGGCTTTAATGAGGCGGTAGAACAGGATGAATCGCTCCAGAGTCAGGTATCCGATTGCTACTTCTACCGTGACGGTATGATTGCAGACCATCTGGATACGGAAGATCTCCACGAAGATGCCGTAAAAGCTATGAAAGCCACCGGAAACTACTTCTACAACTCAGAATATCAAAAAGCTTCCTTATGGAGCAGCGCAATCGATAATTACTACCTGCAGCAGGGTCACCAGTTGGTCAGCGAAAAGGGTCTTGAACGCCGTCTGGAGACCATTGCCACAGAAAATGACATTCCTCTGTGGGAAGTGGAATCTTCCCTGTTCCAGATCCGGATGCTCACGGGTTATTCGGATGATCTGCAGGAATTCCAGCTCTATGGCAGCGCCTACACCCACGGAAAAGATGCTTGGGAAGACACCATGGAATTATATGAGCTGTGGTGCGAAGGTGATGAGGCCAAGCTGATCGAGGAAATGAAGCGGGAAGTCTGGGCATATACCGAAGAGGATTTGAAAGAAACCGAAGATATGGACGAAGAAGATCTGGCCGACCTGCAATACATTCGGGATAACATGGATTCTATCAATGCAGAGCTGGCAAAGATCCATGCGGAATATGTCAAAGCCATGGAATCGGACCGCAACGCCGGCATGCTGGAAGTAGCCAAGGGCTATCTGGAAAGCGGCGATACGGTGTTCTTCGCCGTAGGACTTGCTCATCTGCTTGCAGAAGACGGTCTTGTCTTCACCCTTCGGGATGCAGGTTATACCGTTGAATTGGTAAAATATCAATAAAATTCCGGGTGTGTTTATAGCAAACACACCCGGTACTTTTATGCATGTAACTGTTTCGCAAAGGCTTGCGTCACTGCTGCACAGCGGTGGGCGGCAATGCGCTCAAAGGTGGGATAATCCATTTCCGCGCTGTCGTCAGCCTTGTCAGAAATAGCTCGGATGATCACAAAAGGAATTCCGTTGCGGTAAGCTGCCTGTGCAATGGCAGCACCCTCCATTTCCGTACACAAAGCACCGGTAACGGAGATGATCTTCTCTTTCAATTCTTTCACCGCTACGAACTGATCGCCGCTGGCGACTCTTCCAATGCGGGTATGGCCGGGATTCACCGCTTCCGCCGCAAAAAATGCCAGTTCCCGCATGTCTTTATCTGCTTCATAGGTTACCGGCATACCGGGCATCTGTCCCATAGTATAGCCGAAATGCACACAATCCACATCGTGGTACATGGCATCACTGCTGATAACCAGATCCCCGATATCCAACTCCGGACAGAGGGAACCGGCAATACCTGTATTGACCACATGGGTCACACCATAGCAGTCACACAGCACCTGTACACACAGCGCCGCATTGACTTTGCCGATGCCGCACTGCACAACCACAACATCCAAGCCATCCAGCTTGCCCTCATAATAGGTGCTGCCCGTACGGACAACTGCATTTTTATTTTCCAGCAGACCCAGCAGGGTCTCTACTTCCTGCTCCATGGCACCGATAATTCCAAGCTTCATATTAAGTCTCCTTATTTCGGATAGACCAGGCGGTCTTCGGTAATCGTTTCCAAAAGGGCCGCATAGCGCCCACCCCAGTAATTAGCCATTGGCAAGTTCATATCGAGATAATTGCCGCAATCCTTTGCACTGGCACCGGGAACTTCTCCGCGGAAATCCCGGACAAACCGGAAACACTCCGTAACCAACTCCACCACATCCCGGGAAGTAAAGTCTCCCGCCAACAGCAGATAGAAGCCGGTTCGGCATCCCATGGGGCCGAAATACAGAACTCTGTCTTTCCAGTTTGTCTCGTTTCTCAGATAGGTTGCCGCCAAATGCTCAATGGTATGCACCTCGGCGGTATTCATAACCGGCTCCTCATTGGGGCTGGTCAGCCGAAGATCAAAGGTCGTCACGGTCTCTGCGCCAACCTTATCCTTCCGGGAAACATACAACCCCGGCTGCAGCTTGATATGGTCAATGGTAAAGCTTGTGATCTTTTCCATAGCGTTTCCTCCAAAATTTTCTGTTCCGATTATACTCTAATGCGCCGCGTTTTGCAAGAAAAACCCTTCTCAACCACCTGTTGAGAGCCATTCAACAGGTAGTTGCTAAAAAAAGCAGAGGAAATTAACAAATAATTGATAGCTTTTTCCCGAAAAATATGGCATGATATGAACAAAGAAATCAAGGAGGTATTCCAATGGAACAAACCCTCGGCAAACGAATCGTGCAGCATCGCAAGCGCCTTGGTCTGACACAGGATCAGCTGGCAGAAAAGCTTGGTGTCACGGCACAAGCCGTCAGCAAATGGGAAAACAACCAATCCTGCCCGGATATTTCAATACTGCCCAAGTTGGCAGGTATCTTTGGCATCACCACCGATGCACTACTGGGTGCTGCATCCAATGTACCGGTATATGAAGCAGAAGTAGTAGATAAAAACGAAGACAAGGATGCATCCCTGTTCCATATTCAAAAGGGCAATTGGGAGTTCCGCATGGATAGCAGTAAACGCGGTGCACTTGCCTTTGCCCTATTGGTTCTGGCTGTGGGCGTACAGCTTTTGGTCGCGAAGATCCTGCACTATGATATCGGTTTCTGGAACGCACTGTGGCCCGCCGCATTGATGGCTTTCGGGCTGACAGAGCTGACAAAAAAGTTCTCCTTCTTCTCTCTGGGCAGTCTTCTGTTCGGTGGATACTTCTTGTTAGATCGTTGGGATCTTCTTCCCTTTAGTCTGGGCGGCGAATTGGTATTCCCTGCCATTCTGGTGATCTTTGGTCTCAGTTTACTGGTAGATGCGTTAAAAAAGCCCAGAAAACCTAAATTCCAGATACATCATAACGATGAAAATAAGATAACCAACAACTACCACATAGATGGGGAGCACTTCGATTACAGTGCCAGCTTTGGTGATGCGGAGCAGTTTATTTCCATCCCCCGACTTACCGATGGAAAAATCAGCACCAGCTTCGGTGACTACACAGTGGATCTTTCCGGTGTGGAAGAAGTTTCGGACAGCTGCTCCATTGATGCCAGCTGCAGCTTCGGTGAACTGACACTGCTGGTTCCCCGTCGCTTCCAGGTCCGGCAATCCACTTCTACAAGCTTTGCCAATGTGGAGATCGACGGGCATCCGAATCCGCAGCCGGAGGGTATTATCTGCTTAAAAGCCAGCGCGTCCTTCGGCGAAATTACCATTTCCTACATTTAGTGCAACTTTTTTTGCCGGACAGCCGTTGCTGTCCGGCTTTTTGCTTGCTTTTTTATCCCATACAATGTACAATAGGTTATATAAAAAAAGAAAGGTGGGAACCTTTATGGAAAATATGGATTATCAAGAACCCCGTCGGCCCAACCCCCGGCGCAAAAAGCGCAATCCTGTAAAACGCTTTATCCGGGCCTATATGCCCTTGCTGGTAGTTGGCGTTTTGATCATTCTGTTTATCATCTTTGCTGTCGGTTCCGTTAAACGCTCCAATGAAAAGCGGGAGCAGGCCCGGCAGGAAAGTCTGGCTGTGGCATCCTCCATTGCACAGCAGCAATTTGAGTGGGAATCCGAAGCGCTGGCAAAAATCGCAGAATCCGAAAAGTACGCCGCTGCCTGCGAATACGACAAGGCCATTGCCGTTCTGGATACTTTCTCCGGAAACCTGTACGATTTTGATAATCTGGTGGCCTGCCGTCAGGCCTATCAGGATGCAGAAAGCAAGCTGGTGCTATGGGAAGATCCCAAAGCCATTCCTTTCCTGTCCTTCAGCAAGCTGATTGCAGATCCGGTAACCGGCTTCGGTGGAAAAGACGGCAGTGACAACCGCGCCTCTTACATCTCCGCCCCGGAGTTCACTGCGATCTTACAGCAGCTGTACGATAACGGCTTTATGCTGGTGGACCTTGATGATATTTTTACCACCACCAAAGCGGAAGACGGCACGACTCTGATCGTAAAGAATGAGTTGAAGCTTCCCTCCGGTAAAAAACCAATTGTCCTGATCCAGTGTCAGCCCAGCGGCTATGAGAATCCTCTGGTTTTGAAAGAGGATGGCAGTTTTGCCACCAAAATGACCACCGATGGCGGCGAAAGCTATCAGGGCTCTTACGACTTTGTTCCTCTGTTGGAAGACTTTATTGCTTCCCATCCCGGCTTCTCCCTGCGGGGCGCCCGGGCTGTTCTGGCCCTGACCGGTAACAACGGTCTTTTCGGTTATCCTTTGGAAGAAACCGCAAATATTACCGCCATCGTAAATGCACTGAAAGAAAAGGGCTATACCCTGGCCAGCAATACATACAGCAACGCCCGCTACGGCAAAATCAGTCTGCTGGAGATGCAGGAAGACATCGCTAATTGGGAAAGCTTTGTGAAGCCTTTGCTGGGCGAGACCGAGATCCTTGCCTTTGCCAGAAGCAGTGACATCAGTGACAGCAAGGAAGCCTATAAGAGCACAAAATATGAAAAGCTCTTTGTGGCCGGCTTCCGTTATTACATGGGCATCTGCTATAACAGCAATCCCTGGATGAGCATTACCGACAACACCATCCGCATGGGCCGTATCATGGTCACCGGAAGCGGTTTGAAGGAAAATGCGTCCATGTATGCCAACCTCTTTGATGCATCCAAGGTCTACGGCGCAAAGTAATCCATACCAAATTAACGGTTCTATAATAAATGTTGGGGTCAGGTGAATCACCTGACCCCATATCAGCTTGTCAAAAAAGTCTTTTTGACAAGCTGACTGCGTTTTTCAAACTTTCAAAAAGTTTGAAAAACGGTTTGATTGAACGCGAAAGACAACCCTGACGGTTTTCTTTCACACTATCTTTCCCTCCGAAATTTTCGGACAGGTAGGTTCTTTGACAGTCTGACTTGGGGTCAGGTGAATCACCTGACCCCATATTTCATTTATAGACACTCTATTTTTCGTATCGCGTTTCATTCTCACGACAGGCCATTGCCGCGCAGTTCGATAATCTGATCCCGCAAAATGGCTGCATATTCGTATTCCATCATTCGTGCTGCTTCCTTCATCTGCTTTTCCAGACGGGCAATCTCCTTTTCCTTTTCTGCCTTTGTCATCTTGATACCGCCGCGGCCCTTCCGTTCGGCGGCAGGAGAGGAAATCTCTATCAGATCCCGCACAGATTTGATAACGGTCTTGGGAACGATACCATTGGCTTTGTTGTAGGCATCCTGTATCTCCCGCCGCCGCGCCGTTTCATCCATGGCTACCTGCATGGAATGGGTCACAGTGTCGGCATACATTATGACACGCCCATCGGCATTTCGTGCTGCACGGCCAATGGTCTGGATCAAACTGGTTTCACTGCGGAGGAAGCCTTCCTTATCCGCGTCCAGAATGGCTACCAGGCTGACCTCCGGTAAATCCAGACCCTCCCGGAGCAGGTTAATGCCAACAAGCACATCAAACTTCGCCAAACGCAGATCCCGAATGATCTCCATACGCTCCATTGCACCAATATCAGCATGCATATAGCGAACCTTGATTCCTGCTTTTTGCAGATAAGTGGTGAGATCCTCTGCCATTTTCTTTGTTAGTGTTGTTACCAAAACCCGCTCTTTCCGGGCAGTACGGGCATTGATCTCCCCGATCAGATCATCGATCTGGCCTTCAATGGGTCTGACCTCTACGATGGGATCCAGCAATCCTGTGGGTCGAATGACCTGCTCCACAGTCTGCCCGGAACGGGTTTGTTCATATTCCGCGGGTGTCGCGGAGACATAGATCGCCTGATTTATTTTACTGTCAAATTCCGCAAAGTTCAGAGGACGGTTATCATAAGCAGAAGGAAGCCGGAAGCCGTAATTGACCAGTGCGTCCTTTCGGCTGCGGTCACCGGCATACATGGCCCGGCACTGGGGCAGAGTCACATGACTCTCATCCACAAGCAGCAGAAAATCCTCCGGGAAATAGTCCAGAAGTGTCGTCGGGGGCGTACCCGGTGCTCTTCCCTGGATTACCCGGGAGTAGTTTTCAATGCCATTGCAGAAGCCGATTTCCGTCAGCATCTCCAGGTCATAGGCCGTCCGCTGCGCAATTCTCTGGGCCTCCAACAGCTTATCCTGCGAACGGAAGAAGGCCACCTGCTCGTCACATTCCCGTCGAATCTCCTCCATAGCCCGGTTCAGCTTTTCCTTGGAGGCCACATAGTGGCTGGCAGGGTAAATGGCTACATGGTCAATATACCGCTCCACCATACCCGACACCGCATTGATTTCCGAAATCCGATCGATCTCATCTCCGAAAAATTCGATGCGGATCGCTCTTCCGGACCAGTAGGCGGGATATACCTCCAGGGTATCGCCCCGGAGCCGGAACTTGTTACGGGAGAAATCCAAATCGTTTCGCTCATACCGGATTTCTGTCAGTTTCCGCAGCACTGCGTCCAACGGGTACTCGTTTCCGACACGAAGGGAGATGACCATGCTCTTATAGTCAATGGGGTCACCCAGACCGTAGAGACAGCTGACAGAGGACACCACAATCACATCCCGCCGTTCAAAGAGCGCCGACGTTGCGCTGTGGCGCAGGCGGTCGATTTCCTCATTGATGGAAGCGTCCTTTTCAATATAGGTATCCGTATGGGCGATATACGCCTCCGGCTGATAATAGTCGTAGTAGGAAATAAAATACTCTACCGCATTATTGGGAAAGAATTCCCGAAATTCAGAACAAAGCTGTGCCGCAAGGGTCTTATTATGAGCCAGCACCAATGTGGGCCGGTTCAATTTTTCGATGACAGATGCCATGGTAAAGGTCTTACCGGAACCGGTAACACCCAGCAGCACCTGCTCCCGAAGACCGTTCTCCACACCGAAAACCAATTTCCGGATCGCCTCCGGCTGATCGCCGGTGGGTCTGAATTCTGATACCAGTTGAAAATCCATAGACTTCCTTCTTTCAAAAAAATTCGTCTGTAAGGCCCGATAAGCTACTGGTTCCTTACAGACGAACTATTCATTTATCGGATAAATGACAGTATAACACAGTTTTGATACAGGTGCAACCTCTCAGGCAGTTTCTACCGGGGCAATCGGCTCTGGGTTTTCTTTTGCCTGAGCTTTCGCTTTTTTATTTTCCCCGGTAATGGCCAGAATATAAATGGCGATGCCAACCAAAACCACACCAATCAGGCAGCCGCTCATGACAGTATAGGCAAACAAGGCCTGATCTCCGTGGCGCTGTACATAGTACTCCATGTACCCGGCGCCACCCAGCATACCACCAATGGGCAGCCAGAAGGCCAGATACCACCAATGCCAGCCACGGCTGCGGGCCATCCGAACAGAGAATACCACTACTGCTGCCGCCAAAGCTACCGCTCCGGCAATCTGCACCAGACTTACAAAGCCGTTGCTGCGAAGATACAGAGAGTCATACCGGGTACTGTCAAATACAGCCTGTGAAGCACCGTAAATCAACGCAAACAGCGTCACGGTATCACCGTCTTTCCCCTTGCGTTTCATTAGAAGCCAGAAGATCAGCAGCACCACAAACAAACCGCCGGTGAGCAGTGACTGCAGCATAAAGGTAGCCAGTCTGTACTCCGTTTCGCCGGTCACACTGTTAATAACGGGATATGCAAAAGGCAGTTGGGTGATTTCCTGCAGAATATCGCCCCGGTCTGCGCTGTTAAAGAAGCATGCCAGCCTTCCAACGCTGATACCGGCCGCGCCGGCCAGCGCCATGCAGTCCAGCATCTGGGGCAGGTTCTTAACCACCCGAATCAGCCGGAGAATACACGCCGTCAGTCCGCAGCCCACAACGGCACCCAGCAGCGCATAACCGCCGGTGGTATAATCGGTCATTGCGGCTTCAAAGCTTGCATAGCTG
Organism: Faecousia sp.; assembly: GCA_045589055.1. Taxonomy (GTDB): domain Bacteria; phylum Bacillota; class Clostridia; order Oscillospirales; family Oscillospiraceae; genus Faecousia. The sequence goes on from JAZNFH010000077.1 coordinate 80,064, forward strand.
TCTGTACGGCAGTACCAGTGGATCATACGGCTCAGCACCATAGAAAACACAAATGCCATGGGTACTGCCAAAAAAGCACCGATACTATTGCAGGATCTTCCCAGGTACAGACCGATAAACCAGCAGGCCGCCGTCAGTGCAGCCAGCGCCAGAATAATCGAACTCCAGAAGATAAAGGTTTCTCCAATAATAAACGCGATACGATCCATATTCTCATTCTCCGTTCGGTATCGCCGTGGCGAAATAGATAATATCACTGATGTCCCGTTCGCTGTCATAGGACGGACGGTTCACCAATTTGTCATTCATTACAATGGTCGCTGTCTGACCGCCGTCAAGAGTATAGGCCATATCACAGCCAAACTCCACGATATGCTTCTGGAACTCCGCCAGTGAGATCAGCCGGTAGCAATTATAGTCGGAATCCTGTCCGGCAACTGCTATAAAGTAATGCAGCGGGCCTCTCTGGCACAGTGCGATACGGGAGTGTTCTCCCTCCACCGACCCCATGAGATAATTAGCATATTCATATTGGGGTCTTGGCACACCGTTTTCCACCAGTACAGGACCAAAGGCTACGCTGAAGCGGATGTTGTTCTCATCCACAAAAGCTTGCGCACTCTTTTCATCCGGCAGCTCTCCTAAATAGCTGAAGGACATATTCCCCTGATCGTCAATATAGCAGGTTTCCAAGAATTTACTGTGTACCCGCTGCACAACGCCGTCATAAACAATAACACCATGGCGGCGGTTGGCGTAGAAGTCGCCGCTGCTGGCCAGTACTGCATTGACACTGCCGGCCATTTCTGTGGTCAGCAGCTGCATTTCAGAACCGTAGGCACCGCCGGACAGGAACCGGCGGAACTGGCTGGGATGGGCCAGTTTCACTTCACTCATAGTATACAGGCAGTTATCAATTGCTTCCTTCCAGACGATCACAAGGATTGTATCATCCAGATAATACTGAATCTGTGATCCCGGGGCGATCACTGTATCGGTTGTAAACAAGGTCTTCTGTCCATTCAAAAGTTCAGAAGCTTCTTCCAGCAGCCAGCCAAGCTGCGATGGACTGTCTGCCGTGCCATAGCAGGACTGATTGGGCTCCGGTGCAACCTTATCATCATCGCTGAGCCAATACACCTTCTCAATGGTCAGAACGCCCTCCAGAGCACTGCTGATCTGGTTTCTCATATACATATCATAACGGTCCAGCAGGCCAACATCCACCGCCGCTGGCATTCTACCATCTGCAGAGCCGGCGATTTGCAGCACTGCAAGCAGCAATGCGCCCATTATCGCAAGGCTGGCAGCAGCCACCGTTACCGTCAGGAACACGCGGCCAGATTTTCGAATGATTGCCATATGCACTCCTTACTTCACGATGCCGCCGGAAATGGCTGCCATTAACGCGCTGTCAGATACAACGACCCAATCGCCGTTGCGGTATACCAAATTCAGAGTAAACTCCATACCTGTCATTTTGGCATCCTCTTTCAGCGCATCCTTGACCGCATCATTCAGCACATCCATGACAAATTCTTCTTTATAATCGTTTTTCTCGTCGTAGATCTGATCTACATCCTCAGCCTGGGCTACCCGCTCCTCCAGAAGAGATTGGGAACGATCCCGCAGGTTTGCAGTAACACTACCGATATCCAAATAGCTGACCCGGACATTTTGGGCAATACCGGAGTCTGTGGCATAGCTTTCACCCACCAGCTCGTAGTCATAGCTCTCCACAAATGCATTCCAAATCAAAACACCTGCTGCATCCGCCGGATCCCGGTCAACACCCAGCCTGGGATTTCCCAGAATCAGTGTTTCCGCCGCAGCGTAGTCGCCGTCCGCCACGGCCTCCATCAGCTTCACTGCCTGCTGTTCTGCCTCTTCCACCGGTGCCAGCAAAACCGGAATGCTGTCCAGATTATTCATACTCAGCTTGACTGTAAATCCGGCAACCGCAAGGCCCGCCAACGCAAATACAAAGCCTAAAATTTTAGCAATCCATTTCATACATACTTCGCTCCAAACTCATATTACTCTCCGTTGGGAATTGCTGTAGCAAAATAAATAATATCGCTGATATTCCTCTGATATCCGTAAACCACATTGTTGATCAGTTTATCATTCATGGCAATGACTGCTGTCTGTCCGCCGTCCAGTGTGTAGGCCATCTTCAGATCATACTTCAACAGTTGTTTCTGGAATTGGAAAATATCCGTCGTTTCGGAACAGGGCCATTGGGTATTGTTCGTCACCAGCAGATAGTGCAGCTCATCTTTCTGGCACAGCGCCGCCCGGGCATAGTCCCCCGTAATTTCACCCAGTAAATACTGTTTTATGGGATTGGCCTCTCCGTTTTCTATGAGGATCGGACCGAAGGCCACACTAAAGCGGATATTGTTGGCATCCACAAAGGCCTGTGCGCTTTCAAGGTCCGGCAGTTCTCCTCTGCGGGAGAAAATCAAATTGCCCTGATCGTCAATATAGCAAGTATCCACATAGCCGCTGTCACAGCGCTGCACAACACCGTCATAAACAATCACGCCATGGCGGCGGAATGCATAAAAATCGCCGCTGGAAGCCACCACCGCATTGACACTGGCGGCCATTTCTGTGGTTGTCAGCTGGATAGGTGCACCGTAGGCACCGCCCGCCAGAAAACGGCGGAACTGGCTAGGATGCGCCACTTTCACTTCGCTGAAAGTGTACATGACATTGCCAATGGCTTCCTTCCATGTGATGGCCAGAATGGTCTCGTCCAGATAGTACATTACCTCCGTCTTGGGGCCGATCTTAATATCCGTAGAGAAAATCGTATCCTGTCCGTCCAGCAAAGGCTTTGCTTCCTCCAGAAGCCATTGCAAGGAAGAAGGATCGTCGGTAGTACCGAACTTGGCTTGGTTCGGTTCCGGTGCAATCTGGTCATCATCGCTGAGCCAATAGACCTTCTCAATGGCCAGTACGCCTTCCAGCGCATTGCTGACTTGATTGGTCATGTACATGTCATAGCGGTCCATGACCGCCACATCCGGTGCTTTGGCACCGGCCGTGGATTCCGGGTTACCGGAAGTAAGGGCAATGCTCAAAAGAAGCACCGCCAGCGCCGCCATTGCACCAATCGCAATGGTCAAAGTCGCCAGTTTCAACAGTATTTTTTTAACGGCAGCCATCGCGGATATCCTTCTTTCCTCTTGTTGTCACAGTCAACTGTTATTATACCAAATGCGTCAATAGTTGTCAATTTCCCCTACGAAAAATCCACAAATAAAGCAAAACCTTTGGGGAATTACAAAGGTTTTGTTTTTATGAAACGGACGGATTCTCCAACCAGCTTTCACCGGTAGCATAATCAATCACCACGCCGGGCTGCACATTGTACAAATAGACATGGAAGCAAATTCCTTCGCCGCCATCCTCTACAGACCGTGCTTCCAACTGGATGCCACTGGCTACCAAATCATCTCCCTGATAAATCGGCGTTACACGGTAGAGAACATGATGATTGGTTTCTTTGATATAATCCGCAATCATATTCTCGTAGGGAAGCATCCCCTGCATATTTAAATAACGGGTACCGGTTATCAGATTCCGTTCATTGGCATTCTCTCCTGTCAGCTGAAAACCGATCAAGTGACAGCGATTGTAGAGGTTTCCTCCGTCTACGATATCATACTGTGCCTGCATCCAACCGGAGGGTTTTACGCTGCTGATGCTCTCTCTTGCCTCCGTTGGCATCAGATCTTTGCCGATACATGCCATGGCATAGCCGCAGCGGCCCAGCCAGTCCAACTCCGAATAGAACTCATAGGAATCCGTCACCAGCTCATCTGCACTGAATAACGGCTCGTTTTCATTGATTACCACATAGGAATAGCCATCATAGGCAGGAACATCTTCCACGCTCACAGCATGAGGTGCCGCACCGGGACCATAATAATTGTAAAAGATGTAGGCGCCTGCTGCCACAACCAGAAAGATCACCAATTCAAGGGCTGTCAGGCGCTTCCCCTTTTTCTTTTTCCCCCAAAGAAAGTTCGTTCTTTTCACAGGCAGTACACCTCCTCTGTGATCTGATCATGGGAATTTCCCGCAAACTCCCTTGTGCTGACTTGTTTCCATCTGCCCTCAAATAATGCATGCGGAAATTTGATATCAGCCGGATACTGCCGGTTCCAGCGATACAGCGCTACCTTTTGGATTCTGTACGCAAAGGGGGTTATATCCACATTCTCCACAAAGCACCATGTATCCTCGGGTGCATGTTCCAGAAAGGCTTCATCCACCACCACCGGAATCCCATCCTCAGCAAACTGCTTTGCCGAATAGGAATTCATCCAGAGCGGTCCACCGCCTGCCAGCAGATGCGCCTGCGCGCGAAGGATGCGGTCCTTACTCTGCCGCCGTCCGTTAAACAGCATCCCTCCGGTATCATCGACACACACAATGATATTCACAGCAGTCACCTCACGCCAATCTGCAGAATTCTCTGGGGTTATATATTCTGGATTGGGTCATGGATACAAAGTCATTATCCGCTACGATGATATGGTCTGCCAGTAGAATATCCATCGCCCCCAGAGCACTGGCCAGTCGTTCCGTAGCTGCCACATCTTCCGAGGATGGAATCGCAACACCGCTGGGATGGTTATGTGCCAGTATTACGGTTGTGGCATTAACATTCAAAGCAATCTCCACCGCCCGGCGAACAGGAACATTGGCTGAATTGGCATCGCCTTCTCCCAGCTTCCGGCAGCACAGCACCTTGCACTTGGCATCCAGACATAGTACATATACCGTTTCATTCCGTTTTCCATAAAAGAGATCAACCAGATAACTGCCATATTGGGCAGTACTGTCCAAAATCACCGGCCGTTCTGTCCGGCACTTCTGGTAGTACCTGCCGGCAGATGTGATCAGTGTCAGATAGGTGGCGATATTTTCCCCTACCCCCGGAACTGACACCAATTCCTCATGCGATGCCTCCAAAACCAGCGCCAAGGAGCCGAACCTGTCCAGAAGGCTTCTCGCTAGCGGTTTTGTATCCACTCTGGGAACTGCATAGAACAGCAGCAGTTCCAAAACATGTACTTCATCAAATTCATCCAGTCCCTCTTTCCGGAACCGGTCCTTTACGCGCTGGCGGTGTCCAGCTTCTGTGTGCATAATTTTCACCTCTTTTAAGGATTTTCCTTGCTATTTTCCCGATTGTTCGCTAGAATACATTCACAGGGAATGTCGAAAAATGTCGAAACACACTGCCGATACTTTCCTGGAATCTGCGCATGCTATGCCAGAGGAGGCGCAACATGGAACAATCCCACGATCTGACCGGTTTTCTCGACCTGATCATCCGCCCCGCTTTTGCCGTAACCGACGGCATAATCCAATATTGCAATCAAGCAGCGCAGGGACTGTTTCTCTCTGCGGGGACTCCGGTTTCCGATTTCCTGCAAACCGGAGCGGAAGAATATGCTTCTATGGAATCCGGCTGTCTTTACCTTTCCGTCTGTGTGGGATCCCATTCTTTCGGTGCTTCCGTTACCCGGATGGACGGCTTTGATGTCTTTATTCTGGAGCAGGAAGATACCCAACCCCAACTGCAGGCAATGGCGCTGGCTGCCAAGGAGCTGAGAGAGCCCCTTGCCAATATCATAACAGCCGCCGACCGGCTGGAACCATCCAACGAAAATGAGCAGACATACAAGCAGCTTCTCAGCCGGAGTCTGCATCAGATGCTTCGTATTGTCGGAAATATGTCCGACGCTGTCCATTATACCGCTCCGGCCGCTCCCCGTCAGGAGCTGCGGGATATGGCCGCTGTCATTGGCGAAGTTTTTGAAAAAGCCGCTGCATTGGCAGAGCAGGCAGGTGTCACTGTTCGCTTCTCCAATTTCCCCGAACCTGTTATGTCCATGACCGATACAGAAAAGCTGGAACGGGCAATCTACAATATTTTGTCCAACGCCATCAAGTTTGCAGGCAGCGGCAGTGTGGTAGACGCCAGGCTGACCAAGCACGGCAACAAGCTTTATCTGACTGTGCGGGATAGCGGCAGCGGCATTGGTGACGAGCTTGTGGGAAGCATCTTTTCCCGTCACCTGCGGCAGCCGGGGATCGAAGACGGCCGGCACGGCATCGGACTTGGCCTTGTCATGATCCGTGGTGCAGCCACTGCCCACGGCGGTACTGTTTTGATTGAAAAGAACGGCGAAACAGGCACGAAACTGACCATGACACTTTCTATCCGCAAGAATCTGTCCGGCAATCTGGATTCTCCCAGATTGAAGGTGGATTATACCGGCGGCTTTGACCATGCCATGATTGAACTTTCCGATGTTCTTCCCACCAGTGCCTTCCTTGTCAATGATTAATAATTCTTCCGGGCGTACCAATGATCGGTACGCCCGGATTTATTATACAAACTTTTTATTTGCTTTGCAAGTATGTTACAGGCAGCGTTGCAAATACTGACCGGTATAGCTTTCGCTTACCTGCGAAACCTGCTCCGGGGTTCCCTGTGCCACCACAAAACCGCCTCCGTCGCCGCCTTCCGGACCCAGATCAATAATGTGGTCCGCTGTCTTGATCACATCCAGATTGTGCTCAATCACCAACACCGTGTTGCCCGCATCCACAAGCTGCTGCAGCACATCGATCAATTTGTGCACATCCGCTGCATGGAGACCCGTCGTAGGCTCATCCAGCACATAGATGGTTTTGCCTGTGGATACCCTTGCCAGCTCCGTTGCCAGTTTGACCCGCTGGGCTTCGCCGCCGGAAAGAGTCGTACTGGATTGTCCCAGCTTTACATATCCCAAACCAACTTCCACCAGTGTCTGAGCCTTACGGCGGATCTTGGGCAGGTTTTCAAAGAAATCCACCGCCTCATCAGCCGTCATTTCCAGTACCTGTGCAATATTCTTCCCTTTGTAGGTTACCTCCAGGGTCTCCCGGTTATACCGTTGACCGCGGCACACCTCACAGGGTACATACACATCCGCCAGAAAATGCATTTCGATCTTCACCAAACCGTCGCCGCAGCAGGCTTCACACCGGCCGCCCTTGACATTAAAACTGAACCGGCCCGGCCCGTAACCACGGATTTTTGCATCATTGGTGGATGCAAACAGATCCCGAATATCATTGAACAGGCCTGTATAGGTTGCGGGATTGCTTCGGGGGGTACGGCCAATGGGGCTCTGATCAATATCAATGACCTTGTCCAGATACTCCATACCCTCAATGGCATCGCAGATACCCGGGCGGGTTCTGGCATGGTTCAGCTTTGCCAGCAGGGTCTTGTTCAGCACTTCCCCCACAAGGCTGGACTTTCCGGAACCGGACACACCGGTCACGCAGGTAAGGGTTCCCAAAGGAATGGAAACATCAATATTTTTCAGATTGTTCTCCCGGGCACCGCGGATGCACAGATGATATCCGTTGCCGGTCCTGCGGCTGCCGGGAACCGGAATCTTTTTCACACCGGACAAATACTGGCCGGTTACAGACCGGGGTTCCGCCAAAATCTGATCCAGTGTACCCGCAGCCACGATCTCACCGCCATGAATACCGGCACCGGGTCCCACATCCACAATATAATCTGCTGCATACATGGTGTCCTCGTCATGTTCCACCACGATCAGCGTATTACCAAGATCCCGCAGGTGTCTCAAGGTTTCCAGCAGCTTATCATTATCCCGCTGATGCAGACCGATAGACGGCTCATCCAGAATATACAGCACGCCCATCAGCGACGAGCCGATCTGGGTCGCCAGACGGATCCGCTGACTTTCACCACCGGACAGGGTCGAGGCCCCCCGGGAAAGGGTCAGATATTGTAATCCCACATCCGTCAGGAATTGCAGGCGGGATTTGATTTCTTTCACAATTTGTTCCGCCACCAGGGCCATGTTTCCTTCCAGGTGCAGCCCATTCATAAATTCCAGTTCCTGCCCCACGCTCATGCGGCAGAAATCCATGATTCCGATGCCGCCTACCGTTACCGCCCGGGCAATTTCCGAAAGCCGCTGCCCATGGCAATGGGGGCAGGGTGCCATGGCCATGCACTCCTCCAGTTCTTTCCGGGCTGCATCCGACTGGGTTTCCCGGTAGCGGCGGCTGATATTGTTCAGGATGCCTTCAAAAGGCTGTTCCAGCACACCCATACCGTTGCCCCGGTTATAGGTCATCCGCAGCTTTTCTCCCTTGGTACCGTAGAGAATCACATCCATCGCTTCCTTGGAAAGTTCCTTAACCGGTGTCGTCAGTGAAAAATGGTACTTCTGGGCCAGAGCCTCAAAATACATCCGGAAAATTGAATCGGTGCGGGCACTTTGCCAGCCGTTTGCCTGAATGGCACCGTCAAAAATAGACTTGTCCTTATCGGGAATGACCAGATCTGCATCCGCTTCCAGCTGAAAGCCCAAACCGGAACAGGCAGGACAGGCACCTGCCGGATTATTAAAGGAGAACATTCTGGGTTCCAGTTCTGTCAAACTGACACCGCAGTCTTCACAGGCATAGTTCTGGGAAAAGCTCAGTTCCTCTTTTTTATCCGGTAATTCAATGATCACCAGACCCCCGGAATGGGCGCATGCCGTTTCAACGGAATCCGTCAGCCGGCGGCGCTGGCCTTCCTTCAGCACCAAACGGTCTACCACCAATTCAATGCTGTGTTTCTTATTCTTTTCACAGGTGATCTGCTCACTGAGGTCGTACAGAATTCCGTCCACTCTGACACGAGCGAAACCACCCTTCCGGGCATCCTCAAACACCTTCTGGTGTTCGCCTTTTTTCTCACGAACTATCGGCGACAGGACAATAAACCGGGTACCTTCCCCCAGCGCTTCCACCCGGTCAACAATCTGGTCGATGGTCTGCCTTGTGATCTCTTTTCCGCACTTCGGACAATGGGGAATACCCACCCGCGCCCAAAGAAGACGCAGGTAGTCATAGATTTCCGTAACCGTACCTACCGTGGAACGGGGATTCTTGGTAGTGGTTTTCTGATCAATGGAAATTGCGGGAGAAAGTCCGTCAATGGAATCCACATCCGGCTTGTCCATCTGGCCCAGAAACTGCCTTGCATAAGAGGAAAGACTTTCCACATACCGGCGTTGCCCCTCGGCATAGATCGTATCAAAGGCAAGGCTGGATTTTCCGGAGCCGGAAAGGCCCGTAAACACCACCAATTTATCTCTCGGAATTGTGAGATCCACATTTTTGAGGTTGTTTTCCCGGGCACCTTTAATTATAATTTTATCGTTCATCGGCTGCACCTGCTTGAAAATTGATTATCTTTTAGTTTACCACAGATTCCGCCGCTTCACAAGAGGAACTCAAACAAAATTTCGTTTAACTCTCTTTGTGCAAAAATTGTCGCATTGTTAAAAATTTCCTCTACGCATTTTCGTTTTTTCGGTGGTTTTTCTGTTGGATAGTAGTTGCTTTTTCCGGCATTGTAATGCTATAATATGGATATAATTGCCTGTGGTATGGACTGTGGGCGCAATTAGATCATAGAATATATAAGGTGAGGTATTTCGAGATGATTGCTTACGGAGATAATGTTAAAGTTTTCTGCGGCAACTCCAATCCCAAATTTGCCGAAACGATCTGCAAAGAGTTGGGTATTGAGCTTGGCAAAAGCGTTGTCAAAACTTTTGCTGACGGTGAAGCTTCTGTTTCTTTGGAAGAGACCGTCCGCGGCGCCGATGTTTTCCTTGTCCAGTCTACCTGCAAGCCTGTCAATGATCATTTGATGGAGCTGCTGGTTATGATCGATGCCTGCCGCCGCGCCAGCGCAGGCCGTATTACCGCAGTCATCCCCTACTTCGGTTATGCCCGTCAGGACCGCAAGGCCAAGAGCCGCGATCCCATCTCCGCCAAGTTGGTTGCCAATATGATTACCGCTGCCGGTGCCGACCGGGTTCTGACCATGGACCTGCACGCCGCTCAGATTCAGGGTTTCTTTGATATTCCTCTGGATCATCTGCTGGGCAGCCCCACCTTTGTGAATTATTTCCTGGACCGCTTCCCCGAAGATAAGTATAACCACGAGGACTTTGTGGTTGTATCCCCCGATGTGGGCTCCGTTGCCAGAGCCCGTGCTTTTGCAACCAAAGTTCACATGGGTCTTGCCATTGTGGATAAGCGCCGCCAGAAGGCCAACGAGTGCGAAGTTATGAATGTTATCGGCAATGTTGCCGGCAAGACCTGCATCCTGTATGACGATATGGTAGATACCGCCGGTTCCCTGTGCAATGCCGCCCGTGCTCTGATCGAAGTTGGCGGTGCCAAGGAAGTTTACGCCTGTGCGACCCACGGCGTTCTGTCCGGTCCTGCTTATGCCCGGATTGAGGAAAGCCCCTTGAAGGAAATGATCTTCCTGAACACCATCCCGCAGGTAGCCAATACACCCAGCGGAAAGATTAAGTTCCTGGATGTGGCACCCATCTTTGCTCGTGCCATTGCCCATGTTCACGGCGGCACCTCCATTGCCGATTTGTTCTAAGCCGTGTTTGGTAGAACGAGCGAAAGCTGGCTGATTGTCGGCCTTGGCAATCCCGGTAAGGACTATGCCCGTACCCGCCACAACTGTGGTTTCCGGGTAGTGGACATTCTGGCAGAAAAGCTAAGGTGTAAAGTTGATAAGGCCAAATTTCAAGGACTTTACGGTCAGTGCAGTTATGGTGGAAAAAAGCTGCTGCTTTTAAAACCTCAGACCTACATGAATCTTTCTGGAAAATCCGTTTTGCAATTAAGTGCCTACTTCCATGTACCGCCACAGCGGATCATCGTGATATTTGACGATATCTCTTTGGAACCGGGCAGGCTGCGCGTTCGCGCCGATGGTTCTGCCGGCGGCCACAACGGCATCAAGTCCATTATTCAGGAGCTTGGCAGTCAGGATTTTCCAAGAGTAAAAGTCGGTGTGGGTGCAAAACCTAACCCGGCATGCGATTTGGCGGATTGGGTTCTGTCCACCTTCAGCGCTTCCGAAGAAAAAGCACTTGGCCCCGCTTTGGAGCGTGCAGCCGATGCTGCTCTGTGCATCGCGGAAAAAGGTGTACCGGAAACTGCCAACCGCTACAACGGAAGTGTGTAAAATAATGTAAATTCGCCACGGAAAGGGGGGTATCATCTCCCCTTTCCGCGTTGCTGCGTGGAGGAAAATATGGATAAGCTTTTACAGTTTCTAAAGTCCATACCTGAGTACAGTCTTCTTTTGGAGTCTGTCAAACGCGGAGAGGCCGCAGCCGTCACCGGCATCGGCCAGATCAACCGCAGCCATCTCATCGCGGCCTTAT
>JAZNFH010000078.1:0-46180 GCA_045589055.1 Faecousia sp.
GAAGGAAAACGATATTGCGGTGGTAGAGCTGAGTTCTTTCCAGCTGATGGATATGCGCCGTAGTCCTTCTGTGGCTGTGGTGACAAATCTTTCACCCAATCATCTGGATGTACACAAGAATATGGAAGAGTATGTGCTGGCAAAGACCAACATCTTCCAATACCAGAAAAACGGAGATACCTTAATCCTCAATGCGGACAATGGGATTACAAACGGGTTTTCCGGCATGGGCATAACCCGCAGATTTTCCCGGAAGCAGAAAACGAATGGCGTATGGGAAAAGAATGGGATTATTTATCGTGGCGATATGCCTGTGCTGGAAACAAAGGATATTCTAATTCCCGGAGATCACAACATAGAAAACTATATGGCAGCGATTCTGGCGGTGGACGGTCTTGTGGAGGATGCTGTGATTCGTCAGGTTGCCAGAACATTTGGCGGTGTGGAACACCGCATTGAACTGGTGCGCGTAAAGGACAATGTTCGTTTTTACAATGACTCCATTGCCTCTTCCCCCACTAGAACCATTGCGGGACTGCGCAGTTTCCGGCAAAAGGTGATTTTGATTGCCGGTGGTTATGACAAACTGGTACCCTATGATGATCTGGGGTCGGAAATCTGCAGCCATGTCAGCAAGCTGTTTCTCAATGGTGTAACCGCAGAAAAAATACGCGCTGCGGTGGAGTGCTGCGTAGGGGAAAAACCGGAGATCGTTATGTGCCCGGATTTTGAAAGTGCGGTCCGCAGCGCTGCCGCAGCGGCAGTTAGCGGGGATGTGGTTTTGATGAGTCCTGCCAGTCCGGCTTTTGACCAGTTTAAGAACTTTGCGGTTCGGGGAGAGTATTATAAAAAACTGATAACGGAGCTTTGAGTATGGATATTTCCAATCTGACGCGCCAAGGAAGGAAACTGTTAAAACTGAAATGCTGTGGTGCGGTCATTGTGGCTGCAGGCACCGCATCGCGTATGGGCGGTATCGACAAGGTCATGGCACCGCTGGATGGAGAACCTTTGGTAATGAAGTCCATTCGTGCATTTGAGGCGTGCGATGCCATAAAGGAAATCGTGGTAGTGACCCGGCAGGATTTGATTATCCCCATTATGTTGCTGTGCGCGGATATTGCAAAGGTCAAGGCAGTGGTCGCCGGCGGCAGCAGCCGTCCGGAATCGGTAAGCGCAGGACTCAATGCATTGTCTGACCGGGTCAAACTGGCGGCAATCCATGACGGTGCCAGACCGCTGATTACCTGGCAGGTCATTGACCGTGTGGTACGGGCAGCAAATTCCTACGGTGCTGCGGCACCGGGGATCCCGGTGAAGGATACGATCAAGGTGGCCCACGGCGGCGTTGTCAAGGAGACTCCGGACAGAAAGAACCTGTGTGCCATACAGACACCGCAGGTATTTGATATTACGCTGCTCCGGGGTGCATTGAAAAAAGCGAAAGATGACGGCGCGGAGATTACCGATGACTGCTCTGCGGTAGAGCGGATGGGGATGTCTGTGAAGATCGTCGAGGGGGATGAGCGGAATTTGAAGGTTACCACCCCTACGGATTTGGCGGTTGCAAAACTGTTTTTGGAGGAAAAGGTATGAGGATCGGACACGGATATGATGTCCACCGTTTGGTGGAAGGGAGAAAGCTGATCCTTGGGGGTGTGGAAATTCCCCACACGGTAGGTTTGTTGGGACACTCCGATGCGGATGTGCTGCTCCATGCGGTGATGGATGCGCTGTTGGGTGCTGCGGGTCTCCGGGATATCGGTTATCACTTCCCGGATACGGATATGCGTTATAAGGATGCAGATTCCCGTATGCTGCTGCGGGAGGTTAAGGCAAAGCTGGATGCGGAAGGTTTTCGGGTAGGAAATGTAGATGTTACCATGATCGCGCAGGCACCGAAACTGAAACCCTTTATTCCGCAAATGATGGAAAACATTGCAGAGGATCTGCAGATGGATGTAAAACGGGTCAATGTGAAAGCGACTACGGAGGAACATCTCGGCTTTACAGGCAGTGGTGAAGGCATGTCCTGCCATGCGGTCTGTTTGCTGGAAGAATATTAACTGAACAATTTCGACCTCCCGGGCATAGGCTGACCCGGGAGGTTTTGCTGTATGAAGACCTATTTTGTCACATTTCGCTCGATCACCTTCGCACAGCGGGGAGAGAGCATTTTACAAAAAGCAGGGATCCGCTGCACCCTTCAGCGCACGCCCCGTTGGATGGAAACAAAAGGCTGTGGGTATTGCCTGCGATTAACAGTGCAGGACGGGATGCAGGCAGTTTCCATTCTGCGTCAAAAGCAGGTTCCGTTTGGGAAAATCTATCTACAAAGGGAGAGCGGCGAGTTGGAGGAGGTGCAGCTGTGATCTATCTGGACAATGGAGCCACATCCTTTCACAAGCCGCCACAGGTAAGGCAGGCAGTCTTGCGTGCAATGGAGCGTTGTGCCAATCCCGGCAGGGGCGGTTACCCCGCTGCGATGGAGGCAGCTCGGCTGGTATACAACTGCCGGGAGACGGCAGCGAAGCTCTTTGACTGCAAGCCGGAGCAGGTAGTCTTTACCTCTAACTGCACCCATGGGCTGAATATTGCCATCCGTTCTTTGGTGAGACCGGGGGATAAGGTGGTGATCTCCGGCTTTGAGCATAATGCGGTGACCCGTCCGCTGCATGCACTGGGCGCCCATGTGCAGGTGGCAGGCAGAAAGTTATTTGACCCGGAAGATACACTGGATGCTTTTGAAAAAGTCCTGCAAGGCGGTGTAAAAGCGGCTGTTTTTACCCATGTATCCAATGTATTCGGGTATATTTTGCCGGTGGAGGCATTGGGGAAGCTGTGTAAGCAGTATGGTGTACCCTTTATCATCGATGCAGCCCAGTCAGCCGGTTCCAGACCGGTGAAACTGGAATCGTTAGGCGCGGATTTTATTGCCATGCCGGGACACAAAGGACTGCTGGGGCCCCAGGGGACGGGACTGCTTCTGTGTGGAAGAAATCCGGAGCCGCTGCTTTGCGGCGGTACCGGCAACCAGTCAATCTTGCAGGAGATGCCCCAGGAGCTTCCGGAACGGAGTGAAGCGGGAACATTAAATGTTCCGGGAATCGCCGGACTTAAGGCAGGTCTTTCGTATCTGCTGCACACAGGGGTGGAAGCTATTGGAAAGCGGGAAGCGGAACAGGGAAGACGATGCGCACTGGGTTTGCAGAAACTGGGTTATTCGGTGTTCTCGGGAAAAGAGCAGGGTGGAACGGTATCCTTTCTGCCCCGGAGAGATTGTGAGGAAGCAGCGGAAGCCTTGGGGCGTATGGGGGTTGCGGTCCGGGCGGGACTTCACTGCGCGCCACTGGCCCATGCCAGTGCGGGAACACTGGAAACCGGTACCATCCGAGTCAGTTTTGGCTATGATGCGAATCCAAAACAAACGGATTTTTTCCTGCGGGCAGCGGAAAAACTGCAAAGGAAATTATAAAAAATACAGATTGCCTATTGCCATCTAAAGCAGCATCCGTTATAATAGTACAGATAATAGGGTGCCTATGCGGATTTGCCGGAATTGCAGCCATTACGACACAGAAAAGGGGTAGACGCGTATATGACTCAGATGCAAGAAATGTTCCAGTCACTGGGAAACATGCAGTGGTCAGATTATCTGGATATTGTTTTGGTAGCTTTTCTGATGTATAAGCTGATCCCCATGATCCGGTCTACCGGCACGGGCAGAATTGCCAGTATGATCCTTGTGATTCTGGTGTGTTCCTGGGTGACAGAGGAGCTGCAGCTGCATACCATGAACTTCTTGATCGATCAGCTGCTGGCTGTCGGTTTGATTGCCATTGTGATTTTGTTCCAGCCGGAGCTGCGCCGGATGCTGGATCAACTCAGCAATGTGAAACTGAAGAAATTTTTTGGCATGCAGAAAGCAGAGCAGGAGATGGATCCTGTGATTGCCCAAACCGTGATGGCCTGTGATGAGATGAGTAAGGCCAGGGTTGGTGCGCTGATCGTATTTGAACGCAGCAGCCATTTGGAAGAATATATGAAGACCGGTACGGCCATTGACGGACAGGTGTCGGAACAGTTGATCCGGAATATTTTCTTCCCCCTGGCATCTTTGCATGACGGTGCAATGATCATCCGGGATGGCCGGATTGCGGCAGCGGGCTGCGTGCTGCCCCTGTCGGACAGCAATCGGCTCAGCGCAGATCTGGGTACCCGCCACAGGGCCGGCGTTGGTATGAGTGAGGTTTCAGATGCGGTGGTGATTATCGTTTCGGAGGAAACCGGTGCAATCTCCGTTGCGGTTGGCGGTATGCTCAAGCGCTATCTGGCGCCGCAGACGCTGGAACGGCTCCTGCGCAATGAGCTTTGCCCGGAGAATGAAACCAATGATGACAGCCTTGTGCTGCGACTTCGTCAGAAGCTGAACAAGAGAGGAAAGGGGGACAGTGGTGATGTTCAAAAATAAAGTTTTACCTATGCTGCTGTCCATTGCCATCGCATTTGCGCTTTGGGCATATGTGATTACCTTTGTCAGCTCTGAACGGGAAGGCACCTTTTATGATATCCCGGTTTCCTACCAGGGCGAGGCGCTGCTGGAGGAGCGCAATCTGATGATTGTCTCCGAGCAGAAACCGGAAGTAACCTTGACCCTTTACGGTAACCGCCGGGAACTCAGCAAGCTGAATAACACGAATATTACGATCCTTGCGGATCTGTCAAAGATCGGTGAACCGGGTATCCATAACCTAGACTACAATGTGTACTATCCCGGCGATATTCCCAGAAATGCGTTTACCGTCCAGAGCCAGTATCCCAGCATGGTAAAGATTGAGGTGGAACGGCGTGTAACCAAAGATATCCCGGTGAATGTAGTCTATGAGGGCAGTGTTCACAAGGACTATATCGCCGATAAAGAAAAGATTGAACTGGATAATCCTTATGTCAGAATTACAGGACCTGCTTCGTCCATTGACAAGATTACCCAGGCCGTGATTCGGGTAGATCTGACGGATAAGAGCGAATCCTTTATTGAATCCCACCGTTTTACACTCTGTGATGAAAAGGGTGCCCCTGTGGATGCCAAGATGGTGGAAACGAATGTTGCTGAGGTAAGTCTGACACTGTATATCAAGCGCGTAAAGGAAATTAAGCTGGTGGTGACGGTTGTGGACGGTGGCGGTGCTACCAAGATGACCAGCGATATCACCATTGAACCGAAGACCATTAAGGTTGCAGGCAATGAGACCGCCCTGGAGGATATTGACGAGATTAATCTGGGAACCATCCATCTGGGCGAACTGACCAAGGATTCGGAGCGGAAATTCCCCATTACTTTGCCAGCCGGTCTGGATAATCTTTCCGGAAAATCAGAAGCCAATGTGTCGGTAAAATTCCCGAATCTGATGACTGTCACCATCCCGATTACAACGTTCACTCCGCTGAATGTACCGGAAAAGCTGGAATTGGAATTCATTACCCAAGAACTGACGGTGACTCTGCGTGGACCTAAGGCGTTGATTCAAAAAATCACCGCGGAGGATATCACCGTTGCAGTGGACTTCGCCAATGCAAAGGCGGGTAACCATACGATTAAGGCAACAATCACTATGGGGAATGGCTTCTCTGCGGTGGGTGCAATGGGAACCTATCAGATTTCCGCAACACTGACGGATAATGAAGAGGGCAACAAGAAATGACCCAAACGGTTCGGGTACTGAAGAACTTTCCGGATGGGACTGCACAGGTGATTCATATCCGGCAGAGCGCATGCTCCGGGGATTGCCACAAGTGTTCCGGATGCGGTGCCGCCCAGGAGACTCTGATGCTGACAGCGAAGAATCCCATTGGCGCACAGGCCGGGGACCTGGTTATCTTAGAGTCCTATTCGGGACCTGTGCTGGCAGCCGCTGCGGCTTTGTATATTCTGCCGCTGGTACTGTTCTTTCTGGGATATCCGGTTGGTGCGCTTCTGTGGGAACGGGGTGCACTGACAGCCTGCCTCGCATTTGCAGCAGGCGTAGCGCTGTCTGTGTTCTATGACCGCAAGCTGGCGAAAAAGCGGTCAGCCATATATACAATTACAGGATTTGCGCATAAGGATTTGCACGGATTCTGAAAAAGGGGATAATGGATTTGATCAAAAGTATGACCGGTTATGGCCGTGCTGTGGAAACAGTGAACGGTCGGGAATTTACAGTGGAGCTGCGCTCCGTAAACAATCGGTATTTGGACTGCTCGGTGCGGCTGCCGAGAATGCTGTCCTTTGCGGAAGAGTCCGTGAAGCAGGCGGTAAAGTCTTCGGTATCCAGAGGCAAAGTGGATGTATTTATCTCCCTGCGTTCTGAGACGCAGGATGATGTGGCTGTTACACTAAACAAGGCTGTGCTGGAAGGGTATCTGGCAGCTATGCGGCAGATGGTAACAGAATACGGCGTGACGGACGATATCAGTGTTTCTACGGTATCCCGACTCCCGGAGGTGTTCTCTGTCGAAAAACAAGAGTTGGACGAAGAACAGTTGAGCAAGGATCTGCTTTGTGCTGTTGCCAAGGCACTGGACGGCTATGATGCAATGCGCAGCACAGAAGGAAAGGCGTTGGAGCAGGATCTTCGCAGCCGCGGTCAGACCATTCTGGATCTGGTCTCTCAGGTGGAAGCCGGCAACGCCCAGACCGTGACTGACTACCGTATCCGTTTGGAGAATAAGCTGCGGGAAGTCCTGGAAAACAAGGCCATCGACGAGAGCCGGATCTTGACCGAAGCTGCAATTTTTGCGGATAAGGTTGCCGTGGATGAGGAAACGGTGCGGCTGCGCAGCCACTTGGAGCAGATGAATGCTATGCTAAGCGGTGGCGGTGCCATTGGCCGAAAGCTTGACTTCCTGCTGCAGGAGATGAACCGGGAAGCCAATACCATAGGTTCCAAGTGTACCGATGTGCGTTTGGCACGGATCGTTGTGGATATTAAGGCTGAGTTGGAAAAGATTCGGGAACAGACCCAGAACATTGAATAAGAGGCGACTATGACACTGATAAACATTGGATTTGGCAGTATGGTTGCAGCCAGACGAATTCTTGCCATAATGGATCCGGATTCTGCTCCTATCAAGCGGGTCATGCAGGAGGCCAAGGATCGGGGAATGCTGATCGATGCATCCTATGGAAGAAAGACTCGTTCGGTGATTTTGATGGATACGGATCATGTAATATTGTCTGCCATGACACCGGACACCCTTTCTGCCCGATGGACAGGTGAGGCGGCTGAGGAAGGAGAGTAATCATGGGAAAACTGTTTGTTATTTCCGGAGCTTCCGGCGTCGGTAAAAGTACGGTGCTGAGTAAGGTGATGGCGGACCGGAGGGATCTTTCCTTCTCTGTATCTGCAACGACCAGACAACCCCGTCCCGGTGAACAGGAAGGTGTACACTACTACTTTATTTCAAGGGAACAGTTTGAAGACATGATCGCCCAAGAGGCGTTTCTGGAATATGATAATCATGCAAAGAATTATTATGGTACACCGATTGCCCAGTTGGAAGAGAAGATGCAGAAGGGCCATGTGATTCTGGACATTGAGCCGGTAGGTGCCCGAAATGTGAAGGACAAGCGGCCGGATGCGACTTTGATTTTCATTCTGCCTCCCTCTGCCGAGGAATTGGAACGGCGGCTTCGCAGCCGCGGAGATACGCCCGAGGATCAGATTCAAATTCGTCTGGAACGGGCAAAATGGGAAATGGACCAGGTCAGCTGGTACGACCATACGGTGACCAACAATCAAGTGGAGTCCTGTGCAGAAGAAATTTTAAATATTATCGCCCAAGTGGCGGATGAAAAATAATTGGAGGAATTTATTATGCTTTACCCCCCTGTTGCTGATATGTTGAGACATGTGGACAGCCGCTATCTGCTGGTGAATGTGGTGGCCCACCGCGCCCGCCAGATTGCTGAGGAAGCGGAAGCTTTTCAGGAAGAGCTGACCGATAAGCCTGTGACGCTGGCAATCCGTGAGGTTGCTGAAGGCAAGCTGTCCGCCTCTGTGAAGGACGAGTATAAGAATTAATCGTAAAAGAGAGAGGAGAGGGCTGTATGATTGCAAAAATTGCCGTTGCAGCAGCTAACTTTGCCATTGACAAGCCCTATTCCTATCGCATTCCCCATCAAATGGCCCTTTTGCCAGGGGCGAGAGTAACGGTTCCATTTGGAAGAGGCAACAAGCCTACGGAGGGAATCGTTCTTAGCCTGGAGGAAGGCATTGGGGAAGAATTAAAAGCAGTAACGGCCTGCCTGGATGATGCGCCGTTGTTGAACGAATGCATGCTCAGACTGGCTGCTTTTTTGCGGGAGCGGTATTTTTGTACCTTTTACAGTGCAATCCGTACGATGCTTCCGGCTGGCCTTTGGTTTCAAACCAGAGATCGGTATGCTTTGACGGAAGATGTATCTTGGAAGGATGCTGTCATCAAACAACCGGATGCCCGTACCGTTCTGGAAGTTCTTCATAATTTGGGCGGTGAAGCCGAAGAACACCGGCTGCGGGAAGCCGTGTCCGGAGACGAGGCATTCCGTAAGGCCGTGAATTATCTGATTCGCAAAAAGTGGATCACTGCCAAAACAGACTATCACCGTAGAACCAGCGATAAAACAGAAAAAATTGCCACCTTGGCGGTATCAGCTGAGGAAGCAATGGCTTATGCAGACAGCAGACCGAAATCCGCAGCCATGCAGCGGTCTGTACTGCAGACACTGTGCGCGGTGGGAAGTGTTGCGGTAAAGGAACTGTGTTACTTTACCGGCGCCGGTGTTGCTACGGTAAACCGTCTGGAAAAGTTGGGCTTTCTGGAACTGTCTGTGCGGGATGTGCTCCGGTGCCGGGAAATTCAGCCCGTGAAGCTGGATGGACCGCTGGAGCTGAATGGACAGCAGCAAACCGCTTATGAGGGTTTGAAAGCGCAAATGCTGTCACCGCAGCCCGGAACGGCACTGCTGTACGGTGTAACCGGCTCCGGAAAGACTTCGGTATATCTCAAGCTGATTGGGTCCTGTTTGGAACAGGGGAAAAGTGCCGTTTTGCTGGTGCCGGAAATTGCATTGACACCGCAGCTTCTGGGTCTGCTGGCGGCCTATTTTGGAGAAACAGTGGCAGTGCTTCACAGCAGTTTGCCCGCCGGAGAGCGCTATGACCAGTGGAAACGGGTGCGCGCCGGACAGGCCAGGGTGGTTGTAGGAACCCGCAGTGCGGTCTTTGCACCCTGCCCGAATTTGGGATTGCTGATTCTGGATGAGGAGCAGGAGCATTCTTATAAATCAGAAAATGCGCCCCGGTATTCTGCCAGAGAAGTGGCATTTTGGCGGGGACTGAAAGAAAAAGCACTGGTGCTGCTGGGATCTGCCACGCCATCGGTGGAAACCATGTACCATGCAAAGGAAGGTCATCACCGGCTATACACCCTGTCTCAAAGGTATAACGGAAAACCCCTTCCCAGTGTTGAAATTGTGGATATGCGGGAAGAATTGAAAGAAGGAAATGATCTTTCTTTGAGTTATTCCCTTTTGGATGGAATCCGGGAAAATATGAAAGCCGGAACCCAGACCATATTGTTTTTGAATCGACGGGGCAACAGCCGCGCGCTGGTGTGCAGTGATTGCCGTACAGCACCGGAATGCCCCCGGTGCAGCGCACGGCTGACATACCACAGCGCCAATGAGCGGCTGATGTGCCATTACTGTGGCTATTCTCAAAAGGTAAGTGCCAGCTGCAGCTGCGGCGGCAGTTGGAAGCGTGTGGGAACAGGCACCCAAAAGGTGCAGCAGGAGCTGCAGGAAATGATCCCGGGGATTCGGGTGGACCGGATGGATACGGATACGGTCAGCGCCGTCAATACCCATGAGAAAATTCTGGAGCATTTCAAACAGGAGAAGGTTCCGGTGCTTCTGGGTACACAAATGGTTGCCAAGGGACTGAATCTTCCTAATGTCACGCTGGTTGGCGTGTTGGATGCGGATCTGAGCCTTTACACCGACAGCTACCGCAGTGCGGAAACCACCTTCAATATGCTGACGCAGGTGGTAGGACGGGCCGGTCGCGGCGAGGCTGCAGGCCGTGCCATGATCCAGACATTGGTACCATCCCATAAAGTAATCCATCTGGCTGCACAGCAGGACTATGACGGCTTTTATGAGCTGGAGATCGGTTTGCGCAAACTGCAGGGCCTTCCGCCTTTTGGAGATCTGGCGCAGATTACCTTTACAGGTTTGGACGAAGCGGCAGTTATGCGTGGTGCTGCAAAATTCCGGGATAGCCTTAAAAACTGTCTGCCGGCATCAGACAAAAGCAAAGAACCTTGTATGGTACTGGGACCGGCGACCTGCCCTGTGCCGAAAATCAACTATAACTTCCGTTACCGCGTTACGCTCCGGTGCCGCATGGATAAGGAGAAACGGCAGCTTCTGGCACATCTGCTGCGGCAGTTTTCTCTGGATAAAGCGAATCGGGGAATATCGGCGTTTGTGGATGTAAACGGATATGACTAAAGAGAGGGAAAACCCATGGGTATTCGGAAAATTCTGACAGATCAGGAACCGGCACTGCACAAAGTTTGCAAGCCGGTAACAAACTTTGATCAGAAGCTGCATAAGCTTTTGGATGATATGGCGGAAACACTGGCGCAGGCCAATGGTGTAGGTCTGGCGGCGCCGCAGGTGGGAATTTTACGCAGAGTTGTCATTGTCGATACCGGCGAGGAGATTTTGGAACTGGTGAATCCTACAATGCTGGAAACCGACGGTGAGCAGGAAGGTGCTGAGGGATGCCTCAGTGTCCCCGGAAAATACGGTCTGGTGAAGCGGCCTTATTATGCCAAGGTCCGTGCACAGGACCGGGACGGTCAGTGGTTTGAGGCCGAGGGAGAAGAATTGATTGCCCGTTGCTTCTGTCATGAGCTGGATCATCTGGACGGTATTATTTATACCGAAGTGATGGACCGCCTCCTCACGGAAGAGGAATTGTGCGCTGAAGAATAAGCTTTTGGAGGAATCCCGATGCGTGTTGTTTTCATGGGAACACCGGATATTGCTGCTACCTGTCTGAAAAAAATACTGGAAGACGGGTTTGATGTGGTAGGTGTCTATACCCAGCCGGACCGTCCCAAGGGACGGGGAATGAAAATGGTATACTCGCCCGTAAAGGAAGTGGCTTTGCAGCGGGCGATCCCTGTATTCCAGCCGGAGAATTTCCGGGAAGAGGAAACGGTGCAGCGGCTCCGTGACCTTCAGCCGGATGTGGTGGCTGTGGTGGCCTATGGCCGGATTCTGCCCCAAAAGGTTCTGGATTTGGTTCCCAATGGATTCATTAATATTCACGCCAGTGTTTTGCCCCAGTACCGTGGTTCCGCACCCTATCAGTGGGCGGTACTGGACGGACTGACGGAAACGGGTGTTTCTGCGCAGTTTATGGTTCATGCGATGGATGCCGGCGATGTAATCGGTGTCAGCAAAACGCCCATCGGCCCCAATGAAACAGCAGGAGAACTGCTGGATCGTTTGGCGGTTTTGGGAGCGCAGCTGTTGTCGGAAGTGCTGCACCGGTTCCGACAAGGCACATTGGTGCCGGCAGCGCAGGATGAGAGCAAAGTAACCCTTGCGCCGATGCTGGATAAAACCATGTGTCCCATTGATTGGACAAAGACTGCGCAGCAGGTTCATAATCAGGTTCGGGGTCTGCATCCCTGGCCGGTAGCAACGGCGGAAATTGCAGGAACGAAATTCAAGATCCACAGTACAGTCGTGATTCCCGGTAATGCAGGCGCTGCCCCCGGTACGATTCTTGGCTTGACCAAAACCGGTTTGCAGATCGCCTGTGGAGAAGGCGCTGTTGAGATCCGTTCTTTGCAGGCAGAAGGCGGCAAGCGCATGGCTGCGCCGGATTATTTCCGGGGCCATCCGTTGGAGGTTTGAGCATGGGCGCAAGAGAGACTGCTCTGAATGTGCTCATTGCCTGCCGTAAGGCCAATGCATGGTCTAACGGTGTGTTGAAGGAATATTTGCAGCGGGACCGCCTTGACAGCCGTGAGGCCGCGTTGGCTACCCGGCTGTGCTATGGCGTGATACAGAATAAATTGAAGCTGGATTTCTATTTGAAGCAGCTTCTGACAGGAAAGCTGAAGGATCTGCACCCTGTGCTTCACGATATTTTGCAGCTGGGCTTGTATCAGCTGTACGAAATGGACAAAATTCCGGTGTCTGCCGCGGTGAATGAATCGGTGGCTCTGGCGAAGAAGTATTGCCCCAAACAGCGCTTTGCGCCGGGGCTTGTAAATGGTGTGTTGCGCAGTGCGGTGCGGGAAAGGGAGACACTGAAACAACCTGCATCCTGGACAGACAAATACAGTCACCCCCAAAAGCTCATTGATCTCTTGGATGGTTATGTGGGCCACAGCAACATGGAAGCTATGCTCCGGGCCAATAACAGTGCGCCGGACACGGTGGTACAGGTCAATACCCTGCGTACGACGACACCAGCTTTGAAAGCAAAGCTGGAGGAAGCCGGTGTGACCGTGCAGAATCATCCCTGGATGCCGGACTGCCTTGTGCTTTCGCATATGGGCAATCTGGAACAGCTGGATGGATTCCGTGAGGGCCTTTTCTATGTACAGGATGCGGCTGCAAAGCTGAGTGTTCTCTGCGCGCAGCTTCCGGTGGGTGAGGATATTCAGGTGCTGGATTGCTGCAGCGCGCCCGGTGGAAAGTCCTTTGCCGCTGCCATTGCCATGAAGGGAAAGGGACACATTCACTCCTGCGACATTCACGCCCACAAGACCGGTTTGATTCAGAACGGCGCGGCACGGTTGGGCTTTTCCAATATTTCTGTTTATCAGCAGGATGCTTCGGAGCTATGCGATGAATGGGAAAACGCGATGGATGCGGTGATTGCGGATGTACCATGCTCCGGCTATGGCATTATCCGGAAAAAACCGGATATTCGGTATAAAGATCCTGCGACAATGGCGGAACTTCCTGCGCTGCAACTAAAAATACTGCAAACCCAAGGGAAATGTGTCAAGCCCGGCGGTGTGCTGCTCTATTCGACCTGTACATTGGTTCGGCAGGAGAATGAGGGGGTTGTGGAAGCCTTTTTGCAAAGAAACCCTGATTTTGTTTTGGAGCCGCTGCCGCTGCCGGATGTTTTTCAAAAAAATGAATCGGGAATGCTGGCGCTGGTACCGGGGCAGTTTGACACCGATGGTTTCTTTATTTGCAGAATGCGGAGGAAAGTATGACCAAACACTTGAAATCCATGACTCTACCGGAGCTGACACAGTTATTCAAGGAACTGGGGCAGCCCGGCTTCCGCGCAAAACAGGTGTTTGTATGGCTGCATAAGGGTGTTCGTACCTATGAGGAAATGACAAACATTCCCCAGTCTTTGCGCAAGACACTGGAGGAGGAATATCCGATTTTACCGCCGCAGGTGGTGCGGAAGCAGGAATCTCAGAAGGATGGCACCATCAAGTATCTTTGGAAGCTCTCCGACGGTAATTGTGTGGAAACTGTTTTGATGCGGTATCATTACGGAAACACGGTGTGTATCTCCACGGAAGTCGGCTGCCGTATGGGCTGTGCCTTTTGCGCTTCTACGCTGGGCGGTCTGGTGCGGCCTTTGGAACCCTTTGAGATGCTGGATCAGGTGCTCTTTACCCAGGTGGATTCCGGACTTCCGGTTTCTCACATCGTGCTGATGGGTATTGGAGAGCCACTGGATAACTTTGACCATGTGCTGCGCTTTTTGGAACTGGTCAATGACCCGGGTGGTATGAACATCTCCATGCGGCATATCAGCCTGTCTACCTGCGGTCTGGTTCCCAAAATCCGGGAACTGGCCAAGAAAAAGCTGCAGCTTACCCTGTCCGTTTCTTTACACGCGCCCAGTGATGCGGTGCGCAATACCATTATGCCTGTGAATAAGGCCTACCCCACGGAGGAACTGTTGCAGGCGTGCCGGGACTACTATGGAGAAACCGGCAGACGCATTTCCTTTGAGTATGCCATGATCGACGGCGTCAATGACCGGGAAGAGGATGCCCGGCTGCTGCTCAAGCGGCTGAAGGGACTCCCTGCCCACATGAATTTGATTCCATTGAATCATGTTGAAGAAAGCCCGCTGAAGCCCAGTACCAAGAAGGCTGTGGCACGGTTTCAGCAGATTCTGGAGGAGGGCGGTGTGCCGGCTACGGTACGCCGGACACTGGGAAGTGATATTGATGCTTCCTGCGGACAGCTCCGGAGAAAATATACGAAGAATCAGGATAACTAAGCGGAAAGGAGCGTGTGTCCTATGCAGAGCTGGGGCATGACCGATCCCGGCTGTGTGAGAACACAGAATCAGGATACCTACTTAATTGAACAGCTTGACCGCAATACGCTCCTTTGCGTAGTCTGCGACGGTATGGGCGGTGCAAAGTCCGGAAATATTGCCAGTACCCTTGCGGCAGATGTGTTTTTACAGTCGGTCAAGCAGACATGGACCGCCAATATGGATCAGGAACGGGTAAATCAGATGCTTCGCAGCGCAGTGAAGCTGGCGAATTTTACGGTTTTTGACCAGGCGGCACAATTCGAAGATTTTTCCGGAATGGGTACCACACTGACAGCTGCGTTGATTAGGGGAATGGATGTGACCATTGTCAATGTGGGAGACAGCCGCATTTATGCGGTCAACTCCGACGGAATTCAACAGCTGACGAAGGACCATTCCCTTGTGCAGATGATGGTGGAGCGGGGGGAACTGACGCCTGAGCTTGCCAGAACCTATCCGGGAAAGAATTTTATTACCCGTGCCATTGGCACGGAAGCCATCGTGGAATGTGATTTGTTCCATCACAGGGTGGAACGGGGAGATTGCCTGCTGCTGTGCAGCGACGGACTCTCCAATATGATGGATGACCAGGAAATCCTGTTCGAGGTGGTACATGGCGTCGGAAAGCAGCATTGCTGCAAACGCCTGCTGGACATTGCCAAGAACCGGGGAGCGCCGGATAATGTAACCAGCGTTTTGATTCAGATTTAACTGCAATCCGGCTGCGAAAGGAGTTATATCCAATGGATAATGATAAGTATATTGGCCGTTTGCTGGATAACCGGTACGAGATCCTGGAAGTGATCGGTATCGGCGGCATGGCTATTGTATATAAAGCAAGGTGCCACCGGCTCAACCGGCTGGTTGCCATCAAAATATTAAAAGACGAGTACTGCAAGGACGACGATTTCCGCCGCCGTTTTCAGGCAGAGGGACAGGCGGTTGCCATGCTGGGACATCCCAACATTGTGGCAGTGTACGATGTTTCTACGGTCAACGATGCGGATTATATCGTTATGGAGTTGATTGAAGGCATCAGCCTGAAACAGTACATGGAGAAAAAGGGCGTCTTGAACTGGAAAGAAACCCTGCACTTTGCCATCCAGATCAGTAAGGCCTTGGAGCACGCCCATTCCAGAGGAATCGTCCATCGGGATATTAAGCCGCACAACATTATGGTGCTGAAAAACGGCAGTGTTAAGGTTGCCGACTTTGGTATTGCACGGCTGATGTCCCAAGGAAATACGCTGACAAAGGAAGCATTGGGATCTGTACACTACATCTCTCCGGAACAGGCCAAGGGTGGCCGGGTGGACGACCGTTCGGATATCTATTCTCTGGGAACGGTCATGTACGAGATGATGACGGGACGCCCACCCTATAACGGCGAATCTCCGGTGGCAGTAGCGATCCAGCACATCAACGGCGGCGCAGCCATGCCATCTACCTTTAATCCCAATATTCCGGGCGGCATGGAGCAGATCATCATGAAAGCCATGGCCCATGATCCTGCTGACCGGTACGCATCTGCTACGGCTATGCTGTACGATATGGATGAATTCCGGAAGAGTCCGGGAATCCTGTTCGACTACAGTGTTCCCTCTGTGGATGCAGTTGTCCGGCTTAATCGCGAGCAGCCTGTGAAACCTGCAAGAACAACGGCGGACCGCGTCGCTTCTGCCGCAGGGACGCCCAGACGCCGTCAAACTACACAGCCGGCAACGGTTCAGGGAAAAGGAAAAGCTACGCCCCAATCATCGTCTTCCCGGAAGGCAGAGCCGGTAAGACGACGGAAAGATACCTATGAAGAAGAGGAAAACCGCAGCAAGATCGCAACAATTGCGGTTATTGTTTGTTCAGCAGTGGCGGTGATTGCGATTGTCGTCTTCCTGATCGCCCTGCTTGGAAGCGGTGATTCCGGCAATAAAAATCTGGTCAGTGTTCCGACCTTAGTGGGAAAAAACTACGATATGCTGCAGATCAGCAGTGATTTTGTTTTGAAATCTCCCAACTATGAGCATAACGATCAGTATGAAAAAGGTCAAATCATCCGCCAGATACCGGAACAAGGTATACAGGTGGAAAAGGGTACGGAGATTCATATTTGGATCAGTCTTGGTCCGGAACCAAAAGTCAAGGTTATGGAAAACCTGGTGGGGCAGGAACGGACAACTGCGGAGAACTATTTGGCAGGCCAGAAAATCCTCTTCCTGTGCTATGAAGAACACAACGATACAGTGAAGGCGGGACATGTAATCCGTACGGACCCGGAAGCTGGCGTAGAATTGGAAGACGGACAGACGGTTTCGCTCTATATCAGCGCCGGTCCTGAGACGGAAAAGAAGAGAATGCCCCTTGTTGTAGGGCAAAGTCTGCAAACTGCCAAGACCATTCTGAACAACCAAAAGCTGAATCTGGAGATCAAGGAAGTTGAGGAGAACAGCAATACGGTTGAGGAAAACCATATTATCCGTTCTGAACCAGCTGCCGGTGAAATGGTGGAAACCGGTGATACCGTAACGCTCTATGTAAGCAAGGGACCGGTAAAAGCCAAAATGCCGGCGGTGGAAGGCGAGGATATTACCACGGCGCTGAAAATGTTGAATGCTGCGGGTCTCGTCAATATCACATACGATGCCTATGTGGAAAGCGATCAGCCGAAGGATGAGGTTGTGGAACAGTCTGTGGCTGCCGGTGAGGATGTGCCGGTTACCACAACAATCATTCTAAAGCTCAGCGAGGGACCCAAGCCCAAGGAAGTCAAGAAGATGGTTCGGTTTGGATTGATGGAGGATGCCCTGGAGTCCTACCCCGTAAAGATCACCCGAAAGGATACGGGGGAGGTTGTGTTTGAGGCCACCATGGCAGCATCTAAAACGGCCATTGAACTGGAACTTACGGGCGTTGGAAAGGTAACCTATGTGGTAACACTGGGTGGAGGTAACTCCTACGAGCTAGAGGTGGATTTCGAAACTGCATGATGAAGATCAAAACCGGGCGTATCATACGCTCACTCAGTGGGTTTTATGAAGTACAGACGGACTCCGGCAGTATAACCTGCCGGGGAAGGGGCAGTTTGCGCCGCAGCGGAGATAATCCGTTGACAGGAGATCTTGTGGAGATATCCGTTGACAGTGGCAAGGGCATGGTGGAAAAGGTTCTGCCCAGAAAAAACAGCTTTGTGCGGCCTGCGGTGGCAAATATAGATGCGCTTGTGATTTTTGCTGCCAATGTGAATCCTGTTACGGAACCATTTTTGATTGACCGGGTGGCGGCCATTGCCGGTGACCGGGAAGTGCCGGTGTACATCTGCATTAACAAGTGCGATTTGGATCCGGCGGTGGATCTGTTCCGCATTTATCAAAACGCGGGATTCCCTGTGATTTGTGCCAGCGCGGAAACCGGAGCAGGCGTGGAGCAGCTCTGGCAGCTGATACGGGGAAAACTGGTTGCGTTTACCGGCAATTCCGGTGTAGGAAAAAGCAGTATGCTCAATGCCCTTTGCCCGGAGCTGGCTCTGGCCACTGGCGAGGTGTCAGAAAAGTTGGGCCGAGGCAGACACACGACCCGGCATGTGGAATTGTATGACTTGGGAGAAGATACCTTTGTGGCGGATACGCCGGGCTTTTCCTCCTTTGATACGGACCAGATGGATGTGATGCTGAAGGAGAACCTTCAGTATGCGTTTCCGGATTTTGGCAACCATATTGGGAACTGCCAATTCCATGATTGTACGCACCGGAAAGAACCGGGTTGTGCG
This sequence comes from Faecousia sp., assembly GCA_045589055.1. Lineage (GTDB taxonomy): Bacteria > Bacillota > Clostridia > Oscillospirales > Oscillospiraceae > Faecousia. Next base: position 18,115 of record JAZNFH010000078.1, read on the forward strand.
ATTCGTGCAGCTGTTGAACAGGGGACACTGGAACCGACCCGCTATGACAGTTATTTGAAGCTCTATGAAAAAGCCAGCCAAATCAAACAGTGGGAACTGAAATAGCCCTGGGCGATGTGTTAGCGCGATACTTGGTAATAATTGCAAAAGAGGAAGAACCGGAGATGAAAAAAGAATTTGGCCTGCGCAGTGATGGACAGCAGGCGTATTTATACACGATCTGCGGAGGAAAGGTAACTGCGGAAATTTCTGATCACGGAGCCACACTGGTGAAACTATTTGTACCAGACAGCAAGGGAAATGTGGCAGATGTGGTGCTGGGATTTGACACGCCCGATGAATACACAGCCAGCGGTACTTTTTTTGGTGCAACCGTGGGCCGAAATTCCAACCGTGTTGGAAAGGCACAATTCCCATTGAACGGAAATGTATATCAGCTGGATGCCAATGACAATGGCGTGAATAACCTGCACAGCGGATTTGATCCTTTTAAAAACAGAATGTGGCAGGTGGTACGGCATACAGGAAATGAGATTTGCCTTCGCTTGGAAAGTCCCAACGGGGACCAGGGATTCCCGGGGAATGCTGTCATCGATGTGACATACACATTGGATCATAAAGGTGCACTGCGCATTGCCTATGACGGCACTTGCGATCAGGATACCGTATTTAACATGACCAACCACAGTTTCTTTAATTTGGCAGGCCACGACCATCCGGAAAAGGCAATGGAACAGATTCTTTCAATGCCGGCAAGATTCTTTACCGTTGCGGATGAACAAAGCATCCCCACCGGAGAACTGAGAGATGTTGCAGGTTCACCTATGGATTTTCGCCAACCCAAGGCCATTGGCCGGGATTTGCAGGAAGACTACGATGCGCTGAAGCTGCAGGGCGGTTATGACCACAATTTTGAGGTATTTTGTAATCCCTGTGTGATACTGCAGGACCCGCAGTCCGGCCGTACCATGGCTGTGGATACCGATTGCTGCGGCATCCAGTTTTACAGCGGCAATTTCCTGAATGATGAAACCGGAAAGAACGGGGTATCCTATTGCTGCCGGGGCGGTATTGCACTGGAGACCCAGTTTTATCCCAACAGTATCAACCATCCGGAATGGAAGCAGCCGTTTGTGAAAGCCGGGGAACGCTACCACAGTGAAACCGTATACAGATTTTTGTAAAGAAATGCCGCTGCACAAATGTGCAGCGGCTTATTTCGTGGGTAAGAAATGCACACACCACAACCGGTGGTGGTAGGGAGTTGACAATGTATATTCTATTTTGTATAATGTATAAAATATATTATGGAGAGTTATGGCAGGTTGACGAATATGGCAAAAACAAGACAGGAACAATACGGAAATTCCAGCATTTCCATGCTCAAGGGCGAAGAACGGGTGCGCAAGCGTCCTGCGGTTATCTTTGGCTCAGATGATCTGGAAGGCTGTAAGCATGCGGTATTTGAAATTTTATCCAATGCCATTGATGAGGCGCGGGAAGGTCACGGTGATACGGTAATTGTCACCCGCTATGAAGACCTCAGTGTGGAGGTGGAAGATTTTGGCCGCGGCTGTCCCGTGGATTACAACGAAAAAGAAAAACGCTACAATTGGGAACTGGTTTTTTGCGAAATGTATGCCGGCGGTAAGTACGGCGAAAATGGCGAAAACTATGAGTATTCTCTGGGCCTTAACGGTCTGGGTTCTTGTGCGACCCAGTATGCGTCTGAATTCTTTGATGCAACCATCCGCCGGGACGGGTTCCGGTACGATCTGCACTTTGAAAAGGGCAGAAACAAGGGCGGCTTAAAAAAAGAACCCACAGACCGAAAAAAAACGGGATCTCTGTTCCGCTGGAAGCCGGATCCCTTGGTATTTACCGATATCAACATTCCGGTAGAGTATTACCGGGATGTGCTTCGCCGTCAGGCGGTGGTCAATCGGGGCATCACTTTTAAGTTCCGCAACCAAGTAGGCAAGAAATTTGAGGAAGAGGAATACTGCTATGCTGATGGCATTAAGCAGTATATTGAAGAACTGGTAGGGGAAAATGCCTTTACCATGCCTACCTACTGGGAAACAGAGCGCCGTGGCAGAGATGCGGAGAACCGTCCGGAGATGAAGCTGAAGATCACAGCTTCCTTCTGCTTTTCCAAACAGGTAAGCCATATTGAGTATTATCACAATTCTTCCTGGCTGGAATACGGCGGAAGTCCCGACCGGGCAGTGCGCCTTGGATTTACAGCAGCTTTTGATAAATTCCTCCGGGACAGCGGTAAGTACAATAAAAACGAGAGTAAGGTCATTTATCAGGATATCCAGGACAGCCTTGTGATGGTGACCAACTGTTTCTCCACCATTGGCTGCTTTGAAAACCAGACCAAGAAGTCCGTCAACTCCAAGTTTACGCAGGAGGCCATGACCAACTTCTTTAAGGAACAGTTGCAGGTTTGGTTTTTGGAGAACAAACAGGAAGCTGACCGGGCTGCAGAGCAGATTTTGATTAACAAGCGGGCCAGAGAGTCAGCAGAAAAGACCAAGAGCAATATTAAAAAGAATCTCAGCGCCAAGGTGGATATCGCCAACCGGGTTCAAAAATTTGTGGATTGCCGCGCGAAGGATCCGGAAAAGCGGGAGCTGTATATCGTGGAGGGCGATTCCGCATTGGGAAGCGTTAAGCAGAGCCGGGATGCGGAATTCCAGGGTATTATGCCGGTTCGCGGAAAAATTCTGAACTGTTTGAAAGCGGATTACACCAAAATATTTGCCAGTCCCATTATTACGGATTTGATGAAGGTATTGGGCTGTGGCGTGGAGGTGCAGGGAAAGAAGGCAAAAGAACTGTCTTCTTTTGATATTGACAATCTGCGTTGGAGCAAGGTGGTCATTTGTACCGATGCCGATGTTGACGGTTTCCAGATCCGCACCCTGATTCTGACCATGCTGTACCGCCTTTGCCCCACACTGATCCGAGATGGCTATGTGTATATCGCAGAATCCCCGCTGTTTGAGATCACTTGCAAGGATAAGACCTGGTTTGCCTATAACGAATCGGAAAAGGCCAGAATTCTGAAAGAGCTGGAGGGGAAAAAGGTTACCATCCAGCGCTCCAAGGGCTTGGGCGAGAACGATCCGGAGATGATGTGGATGACTACCATGAATCCCGAGACCCGGCGGCTGATCAAGGTGATGCCCGAGGATGCAGAGCGCACTGCCCACTACTTCGATGTTCTGCTGGGCGATGCGCTGAACGAACGAAAGAATTTTATTGCAGAAAACGGTGCCAAGTACTTGGAACTGGCAGATATTTCTTAGGGATTCTGAAATGTTTGATGATTTTTATATGGATAACTTTCTTCATAATATTGCGTTTTTGTGGCCTATTTGGGTTCTTTTGCTGTGTTTGATATTGATAAATATTAAGTTTATACTTGCTTTTATTAAAACTTTTATTCAGAACATAACGGAAAGAATAGATAGGAAATATTACGGAATAATTTATGCCAATAGTAATTGGTATAAACAAGTTAAGGAGTTAAACAATCGAACCAAATTTTATACAGAAATATTGGATAATGGCCGTAGTTCCTGGTATGTGGATGTGAATAGCAAACCAAAATTTGATAAAACATCTCCTGAAGATGAACTATTCAAGCTTCTTTCATTGCACCGCCCTAAAGTTGAACGAGCATTGGAACAAGTCCGCAGAAATCGCATAATTAACGAAGTGTATAGCAAAGAGTTTTACACACTTAAATCATCTGTATCACCAGCACTCTGTGGTGAGTTGGGAATAAAGTATGATCGATTTGTGCGACTAGAGAAAAAGGTTGTTTATAGACAAAAGCTGCAAATTGTGCATGCTTACTCAATTACTTGTTATGTATCATATGTAAGCCCTCAAGGCCGTAATCATTATAGAAAACACTGTTTTTTCGATGAAAGCCGTATTCATGCAGCAATTAAAGAACTAGATAAGAGAAACGCATATCAGTCGACGGAAGAATGGCGAAGAAAAAATGAACGCACAAAAGTCACGCCATCACTTCGCTATGATGTCATGCGACGAGACGGATTTCGTTGTTGTTTATGTGGCAGAACTGCTGCAAATGGCGTAGAGCTGGAAGTAGATCACATCATTCCGGTTTCCAGGGGCGGAAACACTACATATAGCAATTTGCAAACACTCTGTAGAGATTGTAATCGTGGCAAAGGAACAAAAATATAGCCTATTATTGAAAGTTTGAAGGTATTTTGAATGGCACGAAAGAAGAAAGAACAGGAAGTCAATAAACAAAAAGTGAATACCGATGGGGTAATGGGACTGGTTGGCTCCACCACGGAACAGGCGATCTCCGAAACCTTGGAGCTGAACTACATGCCCTATGCCATGTCTGTCATTGTATCCCGGGCCATCCCGGAGATCGACGGATTTAAGCCTTCCCACAGAAAGCTCCTGTATACTATGTATAAGATGGGTCTGCTGTCCGGCGGAAGAACCAAGTCTGCCAATATCGTGGGACAGACCATGCAGCTAAACCCTCACGGAGATGCAGCCATTTACGAAACCATGGTGCGTCTTGCCAAGGGCAATGAGACGCTTCTGCATCCCTTTGTGGATTCCAAGGGTAACTTTGGCAAGGTTTATTCCCGGGATATGGCCTATGCAGCCTCCCGATACACAGAGGCGAAGCTGGATGCCATCTGTGCAGAGCTGTTTAAAGACATTGATTTTGACACGGTGGATATGGTGGATAACTATGACTCTACCAAAAAGGAGCCGACCCTGCTTCCCACTACATTCCCCAATGTGCTGGTATCGGCAAATCAAGGTATTGCTGTGGGCATGGCCAGCAATATTTGCTCGTTTAATCTGAAGGAAGTCTGTGAAACGGCCATTGCATTGCTGGACAATCCAGATCACGACATTCTGGAAACACTGCCGGGACCGGATTTTTCCACAGGTGCAGAACTTTTGTATGATGATGCCGCAACCAGGGAAATCTATACTACCGGACGGGGAAGCTTTAAGCTTCGGGCAAAGTGGCACTATGTCAAAGAGGGAAATCTGATTGAAATTACGGAGATTCCCTATTCTACGGCTACCGAAATCATCATGGACAAGGTAGCGGATCTGATCAAACAGGGCAAGATCAAAGAAATCGCGGATATGCGTGACGAAACGGATCTGGGCGGCTTGAAGCTGACCATTGATCTGAAGCGGGGCGTGGAACCGGAAAAGCTGATGCAGAAGCTGTTCCGACTGACACCCCTGCAGGACAGCTTTGCCTGCAACTTTAATATTCTGATTGCCGGAATGCCCAGAGTTATGGGTGTGGGAGAAATTCTGGAAGAATGGACGGCTTGGAGAACAGAGTGTATTCGCCGCCGCATTTTCTTCCAGATCCAGAAAAAAGAGGAGCGGCTGCATCTGCTGAAAGGTCTGGAGCGAATCCTGCTGGATATCGACAAGGCCATTGCCATTATCCGGGAAACGGAACTGGAAAGTGAAGTTGTTCCCAATTTGATGATCGGTTTCGGCATCGATGAAATCCAGGCAAATTTTGTGGCAGAAATTAAGCTGCGTAACATCAATAAGGAGTATATCCTGAAGCAAACCAAGGCGATTGATGATCTGGAGCGGGAAATTGAAGAACTGCAGGAGATTCTGAACAGCCACAGAAAACTCAAGGGTGTTATTAAGAAAGAATTGAAGCATGTTGCGGAAAAGTATGGAAAGCCCCGGAAGACGACAATTCTTTACGACATCGACGAGATCGAACCGGAAGGGGAATCGGAACAGATTCCGGATTATCCTGTGACCCTGTTTGTTTCCAAAGAGGGTTACCTGAAAAAAATTACCCAGGCCAGCCTTCGCATGTCCGGCGAACAGAAGTTTAAGGAAGGTGACAGCCTTGCTTTCTCTGTGGAAACCAGCAACCGGGCAGAAATACTGGTGTTTACGGATCAGTTCCAGTGCTACAAAGCCCGACTTTCGGACTTTGAGGATGGAAAGGCATCCCTGCTGGGCGATTACCTGCCCCAAAAACTGGGTATGGATTCGGGAGAAGCGGTGTTCCGGGTGCTGCTGCCCGGAGACTATAAGGGCTTTGCTTTGTTCTTCTTTGAAAACGGCAAGGTGGCAAAAGTGCCGCTGTCTGCCTATGAAACAAAAACAAACCGCCGCAAGCTCACCGGTGCGTACAGTGATAAGAGTCCTCTGGTGGCAGCAATGGCAATGGATGCGGATGAGCAGGTAGCACTGTATGCAAGTGATAACCGCGCGCTGATCTTCTCTACGGCACAATTAATGCCAAAGACAACACGAAATACGCAGGGTGTAGCGGTAATGAGCCTGAAGAAAAAAGCAGTGCTTACGGATGCGCGAAAGATAGAACAGAGTGGCATTGCGAACCAGAGCCGCTACCGGACAAAAACATTGCCTGCTGCAGGTGCACTGCTGAAGGAAGAGGACTCTCCGGAAAAACAAATTCGTTTTGAGGTGTAAATGCGTATGAAGAAGGTTTTTCAAACTGCATTGTGGATTGGAAAACTGATTGTGGGCAGCAGCCTGTTTGCTCTGGGTTTTAACCTGTTTCTGGCACCCAATGGACTGAACGCCGGTGGGTTGACCGGCCTTGCTATGGTGGTAGTGCATCTGCTGGGCTTCGGTAGTGTTGGTGCAGTCACAACACTGGTAAACCTCCCATTGTTTCTTTTGGGCGGAAGAAGAATCGGAAAGAAATTCTTTTTCGGCTCGCTGATCGGAATGCTGTCACTGTCTGCTGCCATTGATTTGCTGACATTTCTTCCGGTTCCGGATGTGGAACCTCTGATTGCCTGCTTGTATGGCGGCGCCCTGGGCGGTATTGGAATTGGTATTGTGTTCGTATCCGGTGCATCCACAGGTGGTTCTGATATTGTGGTTCGGCTGCTGAAAATGCGCTTCCGCAATGTACCAATCGGTATTATCAGTACCTGCTTTGATCTGGTTGTAGCGGCCTTGACAGGCTTGGTTTTTTGGGATGTAAGCCGTGCGCTATACAGTGGTGTGACGATTTTTGTTACCGGGAGAATCATCGACAGCGTGGTCTACCGGTTCGACTACTCGAAGGTGGCAATTATCATCAGTAAGCAATATGAGCAGATTGCGCAGGAAATTGGCCGACAACTGAACCGCGGTGCCACATTCCTTCAGGGTCAAGGTGTATTCAGCGGGGAAGATACAAAGGTAGTTTTAACTGCGGTGAAGCGGCAGCAGCTTGCTGAACTCAAGAGCCTGGTCGTAGAGATTGATCCCAATGCATTCATTATTGTACAAGAGGCCCATCAAGTGTTGGGAGATGGGTTCGTTCGGTATTCAAAGGATGCCCTTTAGGAGGGGAGATGCAGATGAAAAAAGGCGTGACTGCGTCTGTATTGGCGCTTTGTCTGCTGCTGACAGGATGCTCCTTCTGGATGAACGGTCATTATGCTTCTGTGGAGCCCTATATGGGCCAAAACCGCAAGGAAGAGGAAGGAATCGTATCTGTGTCCAGCAGCCAGGAAATGCGGAAGGCGTTGGAGGATATGGTGAGTTCAGCTGTGGAAAGCAGAACATTGTCTGTGCAGAATATGGCCTCCGAAACCGTGGGTGAAAATATACAACGGGCGATTCAAAATGTGCTGAAAAATTATCCGATTGCTGCTTATGCGGTGGAAGATATTGTGTATGAGATTGGTGTTACCGGCGGCGTTTCAGCGGTTGTGGTTACGGTTCACTATAACCATAACCGGGCTGAGATCCGAAGAATCCGGCAGGTGGAGGGAGTTGAAGCGGCAAGCGAACTGATTTCTGCTGCGCTGGATGAACTGGAACCGGGAATCGTGCTCTCGCTTCAAAGCTACTGGGGTGCGGATTTTACACAGATTGTAGAGGACTATGCACTGCTTCGGCCGGATGTGGTGATGGAGATTCCGCAGGTAACGGTGAATACTTATCCGGATAAGGGCTCCGTCCGCGTGGTAGAACTTAAGTTTACATACCAAAACAGCAGAGATGATCTTCGTTCCATGCAGTGGTATGTGCAGCCCAGATTTGAGTCGGCATCCTTATATGTCAGCGGTGAAGAAACGGAAAGCGAAAAATTTTCCCGGTTGTATGCCTTCCTGATGGAAACAACCCAATACACGGTGGAAACCTCCATAACACCCGCATACAGCTTGCTGCGTCACAGTGTAGGTGACAGCAAAGCTTTCGCAACGGTCTATGCAGCGATGTGCCGTCAGGCAGGCTTGAATTGTCAGGTGGTTACCGGCACCAAGGAAGGGGAACCGTGGTTTTGGAACATTATCCAGGAGGATGATGCATATTACCATGTAGATCTGCTGCAATCCTATGCTGCAGGCGCCTATCAGAAGCTGACGGATGGTGACATGGGCGGATATGTGTGGGATTACACGGCATATCCCGTATGTGGAATGCAACAAGCGGAAAACGACGGTACCGAATAGGCACCGTCGTTTTTTACAGAAAACTGAAAAATAGGTATTGACAAACAGGATTTTTCTGCTATAATCTTTTATGTTCCATGCGGGTGTAGCTCATCCGGTAGAGCGCCACCTTGCCAAGGTGGAGGTAGCGAGTTCGAGCCTCGTCACCCGCTCCATAAAAATACAGACCACACACTGTGTGGTCTGTATTTTTATTTATGCGGTGACGAGACTCTGCTCATCCAAGGAGAATCATTGATAAAAAAGTGGAAAACCATTGCGATTACAACTAAAATGTGGTAGCATTATATCCATGATTTCGCACAGGGAAGGGTGTCGTTATGAAAAAACTGGTGGATGTTTTCCGGAGTGACACGAAATACAAGGTGTTTCTGCTGTCTATCCTGATTACCGGATTGTCGGTTGGCCTTTACAGGGGTATTTTGGATAACTTTCTGGCAGAAGTCGTACAGATGGGAGAGTTGGACAGAGGTGTCACCGAATTCTTCCGTGAACTGCCCGGAATTCTTCTGGTGCTTATTCTGGCGGTATTTTATATGCTGTCAGCGGAAACCCTATATAAGGCCGGCGCTGTGATCATGCTCATCGGTATGGGTATGCATGCGGTTCTGCCACCAACCAAGGTTCTGGCTACATTGGCAATTTGCATGTATTCCGTCGGTGAGCATATTCAAATCGGCATGAAGAGTACCATTACTTTGGGGTATGCGAAGGCAGACAGAGGCGGCGCTGCCTTGGGTGTTCAAGGCTCCGTATCTCAAATCGGTACATTGATTGGCTATCTGGTAATCGTGGCTGCCTTCTCTCTGGTGGTGAAAGACCAACCCTATAATCTGTTTTTCTGGATGGCAACCGGACTTGCCGCAGTGAGTGCCGTGTTTGCAGCGTCTTTGACTGGTTCCAGCAAGACCGATGACAGCAAACGCCGATTCTACTTCCATAAAAAGTACACCAAGTACTATATGCTGGAGATGTTCTACGGTGCCCGTAAGCAGGTGTTTCTGACTTTTGGCCCCTATGTTCTGATCCTGTTCTACGGTGCAAGCGCTGCTGCCATTAGCTTCCTGTTTGCGGTATCTGCTATTGCCTGCTTCTTTGCCTCCCCGTTGGTTGGAAGAATCATCGATAAGCTGGGGTACAAAGTGGTCATGGTGTCCGATACACTGATTCTGGTAATCGTTTGTTTTTTCTATGGCTTTGCTCACCACCTGTTCCCAAAGGATATTGCGTTCTTAGTGTGCTGTGTCAACTATGTGTTGGATGCGGTGATCTCTCTGGCATCCATGGCATCCAATGTCTATGTGCAGGATCTGGCGGATAATCCCCAGGAGGTTAAGGCCACTATTTCCACCGGTGTATCCATTAACCATGTGATCACGGTGTTCATCGCACTCTTTGGCGGCTGGATTTGGGAGAACCTTGGCATTGAAACCTTGTTTATTATCTCTGCTGTTCTTGGCCTTTGCAACAGCGCCTATGCAGCAACCATAAAGGTGAAAAAACGCATCGTGCAGTGACACAAACCCGGAGCTGATCATGCTCCGGGTTTTGTTGTAACAAGTTATCAAAGTTGACAATTATGGTATTTTTAGGTATACTATCACTTTATGTGAAGTTTTATTCGTTTGCGGAGGAACCAAACCAATGGTAAAAAAATGGAACATTCGAATTCCAAAACTGTCCGGTGATAAAACCCGGCGTGTATATCTGTATTTGCCGGAATCCTATGAACGGGAACCGGAGCGCCGCTATCCGGTCATGTATATGTTTGACGGACACAATGTGTTTTTTGACAAGGATGCCACCTATGGAAAATCCTGGGGCATGAACAAATATATGCGCCGCAGCAGAAAACAGATGATTATTGTGGCTGTGGAGTGTAACCATGAGGGCAACAGTCGGCTGCAGGAGTACTCTCCGGTAGATTTTGATAACGAATATCTGGGAGAAGTGAAAGGCAAGGGTGCGCTTTACATGCAGTGGCTGGTGGGTACATTGAAGCCATTCATCGACAGCCATTACCGAACCCTGCCGGATCGGGAGCATACTTTGATCGGCGGTTCCTCTATGGGCGGCTTGATGTCGCTATATGCGGTTTGTGCCTATAATCATATATTCCAGCGGGCAGCCTGTCTGTCTCCCAGTATTTGGGTGGACTATGATAAGGTAATGGCCTTGTTGGAAAGATGCAGCATAAAGAGCGATACCTGCATTTATATGGACTATGGCAGTAAAGAGATGGACAATCATATGGCCAATATGGATGCGTTGTCGGCGGCTGCCGATATGCTGCTGAAGAAACGGGTGAATCTGACACTGCGGATCGTACCCGGCGGTGAGCATTGTGAAGCATCCTGGGAACAGCAGATTCCTGTCTTCATGGATTGTCTGGGTGTATAGAGGGAGAATGTATGAATATTGAATATCATGAGCATTACAGCGGTTGGCTGAACCGTACCATGAAGTTTAAAGTCTACGGTCACAGCGGAAAGCCGGTTCTGTTCATTCCCTGCCAGAGCGGCAGTTTTGTGGATTTCGAAAATTTCCATATGGTCGATCACTGGGCGCGGTTCATTGAGGAAGGAAAGTGCACCGTTATTTCCATGGATACCATCGATGATGAGGCGTGGGCCGCAAAAGGTGCAGATAACCGCTGGAGAATTGAAAACCATGAGCGGTGGTACCACTATGTGGTCGATGAACTGGTTCCGACCATCCATTATTTTACCGGCCGGTATGATATTTTGCCCTTTGGGTGTTCCATGGGTGCGATGCACGCAGTGAATTTGTTCTGCCGGCGGCCGGATTTGTTTGATGGCGTGTTTGCCATTTCCGGTCTGTATGATTCCCTGGAATTCTTCGGCGATTATATGGATGATCTGGTATATAACAACTGCCCGGTGAACTATATCGGCAATATGCCGCATGACCACTGCTACATTGATCTGTATAATCAGAAGCAGATGCTGATCGTAGTGGGACAGGGAGCATGGGAGGAACCCCTGCTGGAAAGCACCCGGCGTCTGGATACCGTATTTGCCCAGAAAGGGATTCACGCAAGAATGGAGTACTGGGGTTACGATGTGGACCATGACTGGCCTTGGTGGTTCCGGATGGTGGAGCATTATGTACCGCAGCTGCTTGGAGAATAAGAGAGAAGTTTATGAAAAATTTTGTGTTTTTATCCCCGAACTTTCCGGAAACCTACTGGATGTTCTGCCGGGAACTGAAGAACAACGGAATGCGGGTGCTGGGCATCGGCGATTGTCCCTACGACCAGCTGAATCAAGGCCTCCGGGACAGCCTTCATGAATATTTCAAGGTGTCCAACCTTGCAGACTATGAGGAAGTATTCCGCGCGGTGGCATTTTTTACATACAAGTACGGAAAGATCGACTGGCTGGAATCCAACAATGAGTTTTGGTTGGAGCGGGATGCCAAATTGCGTACCGAGTTCCACATTACCACAGGCTTTATGGAAGGGGATATGGAAAAGGTCAAGCGGAAGTCTGCCATGAAGGCGTATTACGCCAAGGCGGGAATCCCAACGGCCAGGTACCATCTGGTGAATAGTTATGAGGAAGCAGCTGCCTTTGCCAACATGGTGGGATATCCTGTGGTGGTCAAACCGGATAACGGTGTAGGTGCCAGCAGCACCTACCGCCTGCGCAGCGATGAAGAGCTGCAGTTCTTTATGAGTACCAAGGATTCTTCTGTACAGTTTTTGATGGAAGAGATGGTCAAGGGCTATGTACTGACCTATGATGCGATCATCGGTGCCAAGGGTCAGCCGCTGTTTGAGTCCGGTAATGTGACGATGGATTCTTTGATGGATGTTGTCAATGATAACAAGGAATCCCTGTACTACCTGCACAAGGAGATCCCCTCGGATGTCCGGGATGCCGGCCTTCGTACCGTTGCGGCCTTTGGTGTCAAGAGCCGGTTTGTCCATCTGGAATTCTTCCGTCTGACCGAGGATCAGGACGGATTGGGCAAGGCAGGGGATATCATCGGTCTGGAGGTCAATATGCGCCCTGCGGGCGGCTATACGCCTGATATGTACAACTATGCCTATGAAACCGATGTGTATAAGATCTGGGCGGATATGATCTGCTTCGATTGCAGCACCAAGCCTCTGGGTAACCGCCATTACTGTGTGTTTATGGGCCGCCGGGATGGTGTGCAGTATGCTATGGACCACGATGCCATTATGGCCAAGTACGGTTCCCACATGAAAATGCAGGGCCGTATTCCCGATGCCCTTTCCGGCGCTATGGGCAATATCATGTATGTGGTGAATCTGGAAACGGAAGAAGAACGGGACGAATACTACCGGGATCTTCTGGCAAAGTAAAGACAATACCCCGCTGCCGTTATTGATATTGGCAGCGGGCGTTCTTTATTGATATACTGAGCGGGCGTTAAAAAGCAGATCGAATGTTGACTTTTTTTGGAATCAAAGATACAATGCTCCTATAATGTATTGAAGCTGCACTGAGCAGCAAGGGAATGAGGGTTACATTAATCACCTGTCCGCCCAAAGCTGTGATTTCGGATACCCGTGTACTGAAGTTTACACCGATGGAAATGATCCAGTTCGATATTGGTGACATTTTAGAAAAGCATTTCTACCGCAATGTCAGGAAGCTCAGTGCGCTGGTCAGTGGGGAGCATTTCTGCCAGAAGGTCTATAACCTGATTTATGAGGCTGTGGTCACCGCGGCAATTCAGGAACTGACTGCTATGGCACCCGGGGAAGCACAGATGCTGGAAATGGTTAAGCGGATCGGTTTGGACTACAATGACTTTGTGAAGCTCTACGGACAGAAAAAGATCGATGATGAATTCTTACGCCAAGGATCTGGAGGGCCGTTACAGCGTGCTGTGGCTGGCCTACATGTACTGCTGAGGGGGAAATGAGATGGATGTAAGCAAAATCAAACTGATTGCCTTTGATTTGGATGGAACCATAACCCAGCATAAGACACCCATCATCCCGGAGCATCGGGCAATTCTGGAACAGCTGAGCCGGAAATACCGGCTGGTCATGACCGGTGCCGGCATGTGCCGCCGAATCTTCGAACAGCTGGGCCGGTTCCCTATTGACATTTGCGGATGTTATGGCCTACAGATGGCAAAGTACCGTCCCGAGCTTGGGGATATCGAAATCGTACAGGGTGTTTGTGTACCTTGTGACCGTGAAAGCGTGGAAAAGCGTGTGACAATGCTCCGGGAAAAGTATGGATTTACGGAATTTTCGGGAGCAAATGTGGAGTATCATGCATCCGGTGCAGTGACATTTCCCATTCTGGGAACCAAGGCAACGCTGGAAGATAAGCTGGTCTTTGACCCGGACCGCAGTAAGCGCCGCGCCATTCTGGAAGATGTAAAGCAGGTGTTCAGCGATTATATCGTGTGCATTGGCGGAACCTCTTCTTTTGATATGGCACCGGCTCCTTACAACAAAGCCTATGCTCTGGGCAGGTACTGCCAAGAGCACAACATTCCCCATGATGTGGTGGCCTATGTTGGTGACGACTACGGTCCCGGCGGAAATGATGAGCCGGTTTATCTGGCAGATTACAATTATGTCAAAATTGACAATTATCTGGATTTCCCCAAGGTCATGGAACCTTTTCTGTAAGGAGGCTGTACCAAGGAAAACGATGGCGTCCAGAGAACGCGGCCGCCACAAATAAGAATAAAACAACAAGAGCCTTACGGAAGCACCCGTAAGGCTCTTTTTTTGACCTCCCCGATTCCCTTGAATCAGCTAAGGTGCCTCTCATATAATGGGAAAACACGGAACAAAAGGGGATAAGAACATGCGAAAGGTGACGATTACGATAGTATGTGCCATCTTAGGCGGTACTTTGCTGGCAGTGTTTGGAATTTGCGTTATTTGGCAGTGTATCGATGTAGGGGCATGGGGGCTGGAGCAGCCGGTGGTGTTACCCTTTCCCTGCAGTGTGGCCGGTACAGAGCTGACAGCCTTACAGCTTGCCCGATACGAAGGCCCCTTTTGGGAAGATAATACAGAAACAGAAGTGGTAGATGTGGCGGCGCTGGTCATTGAAAACACAGGTGCTTTCCTATCAGAAGGCGCGGTGATTTTGGAATGGGAACAGGAACGGATGGTGTTTGAGTTTTACGATCTTCCGCCTGGAGAGCGGGTCTTAATTCTGGAGAAAGACAGGAAACACTTTCGACAGGGGATGCCACTCAGTTGTTACGGATGGGAACGGGAAGCGTACCACGAAGATATGGGACATGTTCTGGTGGAGGATGCCGGAGGTGCGGCTCTGTCGGTGACGAACCAGACCAATGGAATCGTTCCGGTAACACAGATCAGCTATAAATCCCGGGATCCAGGCAGCGGAATGTTTATCGGTGGGATTTCTTACAGAGTTCAGGTAAGAAACTTATTGCCGGGAGAGCGGCGAATTGTGACGCCGTATCATTATGCCAACGGCAGCAGCGAGGTTCTGTATGTGATCACATGGGTGGAGGAATAAAAAACAGCGGATGCAGCTTACTGCATCCGCTGTACAGCTTGTCAAAAAAGTCTTTTGACAAGCTGCCTGCGTTTTTCAAACTTTCAAAAAGTTCGAAAAACGGTTTGATTGAACGCGAAAGACAACCCTGACGGTTTTCTTTCACACTATCTTTCCCTCCGAAACTTTCGGGCAGGTAGGTTCTTTGACAGACTGAACAGCGGATGCAGCTTACTGCATCCGCTGTACTATCTAGAAGGTTACTTCTTTGCCGATGGGACAGTCATACCCCAGTGCTGTGGCGTCTTCAAATTCCTCTCTGGCCTTGGAGAGAATCTCGGGGTGTTCCATCAGGTCGGCGGTTGTAGCTGCCAGAACCTTGGCGGCCAGCAGCAAACCTTTGTGAGCGATGGAACTCTTACCGGTAGCAACATTTTGCCAGGAATGACCGGGACTGCCGGATACCCAGGTGACAGCCGTAAACTGCGCTGTGGGCGTCAGCCAACTGACATCACCAACATCTGTGGAGCCGGGACTCATCTGGCTGGATGGCACATAGGGCATAACAAAATTATTCAGTGGCAGCTTACCACCATCGGTGATCTTGGAGATTTCGGCCTTGACCTTGCGGTCGACCCGGCAGCCGTCACCGGGAACCACAGGTTCACCGCAGGTGGCTTTCATAGCGGCAGCAAAAGCTTCCTCTTCAGCGGTGTAGACGGGCAGGGGAGCCTGCTTCAGGTTTTCATAAATCAACTCTTCCAGTACAGTATTGGAGACAGTATCGGAAGTGCCGTCAATCTGGCGGCTGGTGAAGGTAGTTTCGGTCATCAGTGCAGCACCTTCAGCGATCTTATTGACCCGGGCCAGCAGTGCCTTGGCATTGCGGACATTGTCTCCTCTGACCATGTACAGTACTCTGGCGGTGGGCTGCACCACATTGGGGGATACGCCGCCGGCATCCAGGAAGGAATAATGCAGGCAGCAGGACTTGTTCATATGCTCCCGCAGGAACTGCACACCGATGTTCATCAGTTCAGCGGCATCCAGCGCACTGCGTCCATGTTCCGGATCACCGGCGGCATGAGCGGCAACGCCGGAAAAGGTGTACTCTACCTGAACGCAGGCTGCGTTGGAACCGGTGGTAACCTCGTTGGTGTCACCTGGGTGCCAGCAAAGTGCGGCATCCAGATCCCGGAACATGCCATCCCGGGCCATGAAGGTCTTGCCCGCACAGCCCTCTTCGCCGGGGCAACCATAGAAAACGACAGTGCCTTTGAGGTTGCCTGATTGAATCTGCTCTTTAATGGCAATGGCTGCACCCAGAGAAGCGGCACCCAGAAGATGGTGACCGCAGCCGTGACCATTGCCGCCGGGAACCAAGGCCTCTTTTGTAGCGGAGCAAGGAACCTGGGAAAGACCGGACAGGGCATCGTATTCGCCCAGAATACCAATAACGGGCTTGCCGGAGCCATATCTGCCCAGAAAGGCAGTAGGAATACCGCAGACCTGCTCTTCAACTTCGAAGCCCTCTGCCTTCAGCAGCGCGGTGTAGGCATTGGCTGACTGGTATTCCTCCATGGAAAGCTCTGCAAATTCCCAAATCCGGTCGCTGAGCTGAGTTAGTTTGGCTGCATAGTTTTCAACAGCTTGATAGATCAGTTCCTTATCCATAAGATTACCTCCCTAAGATCGGCAGTGTGGCACCGCCGGAATAGCCAGAAAATAGTGAAATTCAATGTTACCGAGACAGATGCGAATATCTGCTTCGGCAACAGCCCGGGTAATAACCACTGGGTCCCCCGAGCGGTAGTGCCCATATGGATGCAGTCGGTGGGGTGGGCATGGGGCGGGAAATGTCGCTGGTAATGGTTGCCACCGCCTGCCCGGGGTGGACAAGGGCAGAAAGTCTGTCGCTGCCAATGGGATTATTTAGGGCATATACCACGGCATCCACGCCGCAGCGTGGATGCTCCATGGAATTTGCAGTGAGATTGGCAATGAGATTTCAATCCGGAAGTGTAACCTGCTGTACACCCTTTCCGTAACCAAAATCCAGAACCATATTACAGCACCTTACGCAGGAAGTCTTGCAGTCTGGGATGGGTAGGATTGCGGAAGATGTGCTGGGGGGCACCCTGTTCCTGAACATTGCCGTCTGCAATGAACAGAACCCGGTCGGAAACTTCCTCTGCAAACCGCATTTCGTGGGTGACGATGACGCAGGTCATGCCGGAAGTGACCAGACCCTTGATAACATCTAGCACTTCACCGACCATTTCCGGATCCAGTGCGGAGGTAGGCTCGTCAAAGAGCATAACTTCCGGCTCCATAGCCAGCGCGCGGACGATAGCCAGACGCTGCTTCTGTCCGCCGGAGAGGTTGCCGGGCATTTCGTAAAGCTTATCGATCAAACCAACCCGGTTGAGCAGCTCTCTGGCCATGTCCGCAGCCTCTGCAGGGGTCTTCTTCTTGAGCATCTTGGGTGCCAGTGTAATGTTCTCTTCCACGGTCAGGTGGGGGAAGACATTGAACTGCTGGAAGACCATGCCCATCTTTTGCCGGTGCTTGTCGATGTTGACTTTCTTGCTGGTGATCTCTTCGCCGTCAAAGAAGATCTGGCCCTTTTCAGGAGTCTCCAGCAGGTTCAAACACCGCAGGAAGGTACTCTTGCCACCGCCGGAGGGGCCGATGATGGACACAACCTCACCCTTATGGATGGTCTGGTTAACTCCGGTAAGCACATGGAGACTACCGAAACTTTTATGTAGATCAACAGTTTTAATCAGTTCCATTAGAATACTCCCTTATCAGTATGCATGTTGCGCACACGATCGGTGTGACGCTTGTGGCTTTTGTAGGACTTCTCGGTGGACATGCGCTTTTCAAACCAACCAACCAGCTTGCTCAGGGGGAAGGTAAAGCACAGATAGATGGCACCGACAATAATCAAGGATTCAAACTGCAGGTAGGTAGCGCCGGCAACAATCTTCTGGGAGGTCATCAGATCGCCAAGGAAGAAGGTGGAAGCCAGAGAGGTCTCCTTTAGAATCATAATAAACTCGTTGCCGAGAGCAGGCAGAATGTTCCGGATAGCCTGGGGCAGAACGACCTTGATCATGGTCTGGCTCTTGCTGAGGCCCAAGCTTCTGGCGGCTTCGGTCTGGCCTTTGTCAACAGCCTGAATGCCGCTGCGGATGACTTCAGAAACATAGGCACCGGAATTGACGCACATGGCGATAGCTACCCACATGAACTGACTCAAATCCAGAAACGGAAACAGGCTGGGGAGGGCAAAGTAGAAGATATAGAGCTGCAGCAAAATAGGAGTACCGCGAACGACCTCTACATAGACACTGACCAAGAAACGAATGATTCTGGACTTGGACATCTTTAAAATGGCAACGATCGTGCCTAAAATAACGCCCAAAGATACGGCAATACAGGTAAATTGCAGTGTAGTGGTAACACCGTCAATGAGGAAAACCTTCCAATAGGCTTTCATCAGCTTGATGATATTGGCACCAAAGGCAGTAAAATCCATAGGAAACTCCTTTCTATAATACCCACAAGGGCCGACAGCCGATGGCTGTCGGTCCTGTGAAATCCAACTTATTCAGTGGCACCGGTGGTTTCTTCAGGGAGAATGGGGTTGCCGTTCTCATCGTAGGAGATCTCGACACCGATGTTAGCAAGTTCCTTAGCATTCTCGTACCACTCACCGTACAGGCCTGCAGCGTATGCCTTAGCCAGAATGTCATTGACCTGCTTGGTCAGCTCGTCAGCACCCTTCTTCAGAAGAATCAGGTTGTTGGACTCTTCCTCGGAAACTTCAAACTTAAATCCTGCCAGAGCCAGCTCGGGGTTGGCGGAGATGATCGCTTCAGCGTTGCCGGTAGCAACAGCCATAATCTGGAAGTCACCCTTCTTCATCTGCAGAACACCGGTATTGATATCAGTGAACACAACCAACTCATTGTTAGGCAGCTGCTCCTTGCACAGACCTTCCTGAAGGGAAGCGGCCTGAGCGCCGACCTTCAAGCCAGCCATAGACTCGACAGTGGTAAACTTGCCAGCGTTTTCCTTAGTGGTGATCAGTACCTGCTCGGTTTCGTTGTCACCTGCGTAGTAGTAGTCGGACAGGTTGTAGTTAGCGGCACGCTCTTCCGTCCAGGAGAAGCCGGAGATGGACATGTCAACGGTTCCGGCGGAAACGGCTGCCTGACATGCATAGAAGTCCATGGGCATCAACTGTAGTTCCTTACCCATCTCAGCGGCGATGTACTCAGCCAGCATGATGTCGAAACCTGCGTATTGAGCCTCGCCCTTTTCATTATAAATAACGAATTCCATGGGCGCGAAGTCAGGGGAGATAGCAACCTTCAGGGTCTTGTTGGAACCGGCGGCGGAGCAACCGGCAAATACGGAGGCCAGCATGGTCAATGCCAGCAGCATAGCGATGATCTTCTTCATAATAATAACTCCTTTTTAGCACCGGGTTGGGGTGTTGTTTATGGTTGCATTATAACGCGAATATTATTCATCGTCAATTGTGTATGTATACAACAATTATAACAAAAACACTTTGAGGAAACTGCATTATCACTAAAAATATACAATAGATATGAGAATATGCGGATATACAGGCGGAATATACTGCATACGATAAAGAATACTATGCATAATTATGCATGGGTGATGGAATATAAAAGAATCATCACCAGAAGAAGGAAAACAATGGCTCTACAATATGCGGTGTCCGCGCATGAAAGATAAATGACTACCAAATCTTAGAAAACAGTACCCAAAACAGGAAGAATGGCAATATTTTGGATATTTTGATAGTTGTAATTCGTGAATATTTGTTATATAATATTAAGGTTAAGATTTTGACTATCGCAGGGGGTTCCATTGAGTATGAATCATCATAGCCAGGAACTAAAGAAATATCTTATGCCGGGTACCCATGTACATCTTGTAGGAATCGGTGGCGTATCTATGCGTCCCCTGGGCCTTGTGCTGAAAGGAATGGGCATCTATGTCACCGGCTCTGATATGAACGCATCTGTATCCACTGATGAGCTGATGAATAAGGGAATCCATGTGGAAATCGGCCACCGGGCGGAGAATATTCAGGGTGCTGCCTGCATTATCCGTACAGCAGCCGCGCACAATGATAATCCGGAAATTGCACAGGCCAGACTCCTGGGCATTCCTGTGTTTGAGCGCGCACAGGCTTGGGGCGTGATCATGCAGGCGTATAAGAACGCGATTTGCATTTCCGGCACCCACGGAAAGACCACCACCACTTCCATGATGACTCACATTCTCATGGAAGCCCAGTGGGATCCCACCGTTATGATCGGTGGCGAACTGCCGCTGCTTCACGCGGGTCACCGAGTTGGTCAGGGGGATACGATCCTTCTGGAGAGCTGTGAGTATTGCGATTCTTTTTTGAATTTCTTTCCTACGTTGGCCGTTATTCTAAATGTAGAAGCAGATCATTTGGATTATTTTAAGGATCTGCAGGATGTGCAGAAGTCTTTCCGGCACTTTGCACAGCTCTCTTCCGGTGGTGTTTTAGCCAACGGTGATGATCTGCACACTGCCCAGGCCCTGCGGGATCTTTCCTATGTATCCTTTGGCTTGGGAGAAAAGAACCGCGTCCGTGCGGTGAATATGTGTCCCGACTGGCGGCACTTCGATGTGGTGTGCGATGGGGAAGTGTACTGCCATCTGGATTTGGCAGTCATTGGCAGACATAATGCCATGAATGCGTTGGCTGCTGCCGGCACGGCTTGGATGCTGGGAATTCCCGGCTATCTGACTGCCCGTGGATTAAATGCATTCCATGGTGCCCGCCGCCGTATGGAATATAAAGGTACCTATAACGGCGCCGCATTCTACGACGATTATGCCCATCATCCGGACGAATTGGCGGCAACGATTGCGGCTGTCCGTACCATGCCGGAATGCAAGCGCCTGGTTATGGCATTCCAGCCGCATACTTATACCCGTACCAAGGCGCTGTTTGATGACTTTGTCAGAGAACTGCAGAAACCGGATGTTGTGGTTCTGGCAGAAATCTATGCAGCACGGGAACGCAATACAACGGGAATCTCGTCAAAGGACCTGTTGGCACATATTCCCGGGGCTGTCTACTGTGAAACACTTCCGGATGTTACGGAATACTTAATGAAGATCGCGCAGACTGGAGACGTGATTCTGACAGTCGGTGCCGGCGACATTTACCATGCCGGTGAAGCGGTATTTCGCTGAATCATACCTGTAAAGGGGTAGTATCATGAAGAAAATCAATGTTTGCGTTTTGTTTGGCGGCATTAGTCCGGAGCATGAGGTGTCTCTGCGCTCAGCGGAATCGGTGCTGAACAATATTGATCACGATAAATATGACATTCTTCCGGTGGGCATCACAAAAGAGGGTGACTGGATCCTGTATGGAGGCAACGATTATTCCCTGCTTCCTACCGGGCAATGGCTGGAGCATCCGAGCAACCGCAGAGCCACTATTTCTCCCATTCGCGGTCAGGGACTGCTGAGCTTTGAAGGTGATTGTGTGGTGCGGCAGCAGGTCGATGTGGTTTTCCCCGTCCTGCATGGAGAAAACGGTGAGGACGGTGCCATGCAGGGCTTGCTGCAAATGGCAGGCATTCCCTATGTTGGCTCTCATGTGGCAGAGTCTGCTGTATCGATGGATAAGACCCTTACCAAGCTGGTTGTGGACAACGCCGGAATTCCCCAGGCTGCCTGGCAGCTGGTCAGAAAGAATGATGTTGAGGACCGGATGGATAAGGTTCTGGATTCTTTGGAAGAACGGTTCCAGTATCCTCTGTTTGTCAAACCTGCAGGCACCGGGTCTTCTGTGGGCGTGTCCAAGGCCAGGAACCGGGAGAAGCTTCGTGAAGCATTGTTATCTGCCAGCGTCTATGATAAAAAAGTTCTGGTGGAAGAGTTTATTGACGGCTGTGAGGTAGAGGTTGCGGTTATGGGCAACGACAGTCCTGTGGCTTCTATCTGCGGTGAAATCGACTCCGGCGCGGATTTTTATGACTACGATTCCAAGTATGTGACAGATACCTCTACTGCCTACATCCCTGCCAGAATTCCTGAGGATGTGGCAGAGCAGGTGCGGAATCTGGCTGTGAAGGTCTACTCCAGTATTGGTTGTCAGGGACTCAGCCGTGTGGATTTCTTTGTGACCCGCGTGGATAACCGGGTGGTTTTCAATGAGATCAACACACTGCCGGGCTTTACTTCTATTTCCATGTATCCCAAGCTGTTTGCAGCCAGCGGAATCCCCTACAGCCAACTGATCGATGAATTGCTGCAGTTGGCGCTGGAGGCTTTTTGATGAAAAAACCTGTAATACTGACCATACGGGGACAGCAAACCTACTCTGAACAGGAACCGGAAACCGTGGAACTGGTTACTGAAGGCACCCTGGAACGCTCTGGCGGTGGCTGGCGGCTGACTTATGAAGAAAGTGATCTGACAGGCCTTGCCGGTGTGACCACCAGCTTCCAGGCGGAACCCGGAAAGATTACCTTGAGTCGGAAGGGACCGCTGCGTTCCGAGATGGTATTTCAAGAGGGAGTTGTTCACGAATCCCTGTACCAGATGGAGTTTGGTGCATTGATGATCTCTGTATGCGCCAACCGTGTCAGCTACCGGATTGGTGAAAACGGCGGCACCATTGACCTGACCTATAACATTGAGATCGAGCAAAGCGCCGCAGGATATATCGAATACCACTTGGATATTCAAACGAAATAATAAACGCACCGCCATTGGCGGTGCGTTTTACTGTTGGATTGCTTATGCAGACGGTGCATCCACGATCTTGCAGATTACCTGATCACGCTTTTTATAGACATCATAAGTCCATTTGTCTTTAGACAGAAGCTCGTCGGTGGCTTTGCTGTACTTTTCCTTATAGGTCTGCACAACATATCCGCGGTAAGGCGTAACGATCTCCTGACCGTCTGTATAGCCCTTGGGATTGTCAGGGGGATATTCTTCATAAACAGTTTCGTAGGGGGTGGATTCCCGGACGGAGTAGCTCATCTTCACATAGTAGTCCCGCTGATCGGTGCCGATGATCCGGACATTTACATAGCCGTCAGCGCGCCAGGCCTCAATGCGGATGGGATAATCGGTGCTGTTGGTAAAGCGGAAATCCGCACCGTCCCAAGTGACAGTCGCATCCATGCCCTTGGGAATGTAATCGGATACATAGCCATGGTTGTGGCGCTCGTCGATTTTTAAATCCGCAAACAGGGTGCAGTAATATAATGTGGAAGAGATCTGGCAGATACCACCGCCCAAAGTATCTACGGTCAAGCCGCCCACATAGGAGGGGGCTTCTTTATAACCTTTGTCTGCGGTTCGCTCACCCAGAGTGTCGTTATAGCTGAAGGTCTCACCCGGCAGCAGAACCAGATTGTTAATGGCCTCACAGGCGATGGCCAGATTCGTGTTGCGGTTGTTGGTATCTTTGCCTTTGTAAGGTGTTTGGGCACTGCCCAATACATCACAGAAAAGCTTGGAAGAAAGGGCTGCGGCAGTGACAGTTGGAGAAATCTTATTAAAAGGTATTTCCAGTGTATCGCCATACTTTGCTGCAGCCAGCTGCTCTTTGGCAGAATCCAACGGGAAGTGGTAACCGAAAGAATCCGGGGATACCTCAAATGTTTTCGGATCCATCACTGCGTCCACAGGTGCGATATAGTTCTGCGCATAGAGGGCATCCAAATCGGGAATTTCCGGCATTAGCTGACTGCATGTGCCGCTC
Source organism: Faecousia sp. (assembly GCA_045589055.1). Taxonomy (GTDB): domain Bacteria; phylum Bacillota; class Clostridia; order Oscillospirales; family Oscillospiraceae; genus Faecousia. Next base: position 41,916 of record JAZNFH010000078.1, read on the forward strand.
ACATCCAGAACACCTTCGTTATAGGCACCCAGAACCTGCTGATACAGTGCATCGACATCCAAACCGTACTCGGGAGAGCCCAGGGTAATGGACAGAACCAGACCTTGACCGGTAGACTCTGCATCGGCTTCCAGGGGAGGAATTTCTCCGGTGATAGTCGTAACGGTCTGGGAAAAATTCGTGTTATACTGATCACCCAGGGAAGAAATCGCTTCTTTGACTGCGTCGGTATTCAACTGTAAATACTCCGTCCAGTCAAATGTGCCGGTGGCGCCTTTACGGAAAGCGGCATCCACTGCCTTGCCGGCATCCGGCTGGATCTCAGTGAAAACAGGAGAAAGCTCCAGAACAGTATCCAATATCCGGACAAGCATATTTTTGGTACGGAGCTGTTCCGATAGTTCAGACAGGGCATCCTTGGCATCTGCTTTGGTCATGCCTTCCATGGAAATGCCGCCGATGGAAACATTCTTCATCTTCAGCACACCATCCAAAAGGGTACTGTAATTTGCAGCAAGCAGAAACAGACCGCAAAGAGCCAGTACCAGAACCAGTGAGATGCAAAGAAAGGGGACTTTGCCGGAATGCTTTCGTTGCTTTTGATATTTTGGACGGTATCCGGTTATTCTGGTATATGCCTGTTCCAATTCTTCAATTTCGTCCTGTGTCGGCTTTTTTCTGGCCATAGTACACCTCCTTTGGCTTGTTCTTCATTGGTATTGTATCACGAACGGGCCACATTGCAAGTTATATTTGACAGTGTTTTGTATATTGACTGATAAAAACCTTGCTTTGTTTTAAGCTGTCCACACCGGAAGCCAATTTCAAACGGATGGTTGGTTGTTTTGCACTGGCTACCAGCTGCACGCGATTTTTATAGGCGGATTCCCCGCAGAGATTACTGAAGGCCTGGAAGTTCAGATCGCTCAAGGTAAACAGAACTTCTCCCGATTTCTGGCGAATGTCCCGAATATGAACGGTTCGGGCATTGGCACGGAGCAGCGCCACCTCTATGAGGTTCAGCACGCCCTTGGGCGGTTCGCCGTAGCGGTCAATAATTTCGTCCAGAAGATCGTCAGCATCCTGCTGGCTGCGGATGGCAGCCATGCGGCGGTACAGATCCATCCGCTCCTCGCCCCGGGAAACATAGTCTTTATCCACATTTGCGGTGATATTGAGGTCTGCGGTACACTCCGGCTCTCTGGGTGCTTCGCCCCGCTCTTCCAGAACGGCTTCATCCAACAGCTTCAGGTACATATCATAGCCGACGCTCATCATATGGCCGGACTGCTCAGCACCCAGCAGATTACCGGCACCACGGATCTCCAGATCACGCATGGCGATTTTGAAGCCGGAGCCGAACTCCGCAAAGTCCCGGATGGCGGAAAGACGCTTGTCAGCAATTTCCGTCAGAGCCTTATCAGGACGGTAGGTGAAATAGGCAAAGGCGTGGCGGGTGGAGCGTCCTACGCGGCCCCGGAGCTGATGCAGCTGCGAGAGACCGAAACGGTCGGCATTCTCGATGATGAGGGTATTGGCATTGGGGATATCCAGACCGGTTTCGATGATGGTGGTGCAGACCAGCACCTGCACTTCCCCGTCAGCCATGGCATGCATCACATCGCCCAGCGCTTCCTCACCCATTTTTCCGTGGGCAACGGCCACCTGCAGATTGGGAATGCGGCGTTTCAAAGCAGCGGCACATTGGTCAATGGTTTCTACCCGGTTATGCAGGTAGTATACCTGTCCGCCCCGTTCTACCTCCCGGCGGATGGCGTCGTCCAGCACAGCATTGTTATGCTCCATAACAAAGGTCTGCACAGGATACCGGTCTGCCGGCGGCTCTTCAATTGTAGACATATCCCGGATGCCGGACAGCGCCATATTCAGTGTTCTGGGGATGGGCGTGGCAGACAGGGTCAGAACATCCACGCCTTGGGCCAGCTCTTTCAGCCGTTCCTTATGGCTGACACCAAAGCGCTGCTCTTCGTCTACGATCAGCAAACCCAGATCCTTAAACTGGATGGTTTTTTGCAGCAGTTTATGGGTACCGATCACCAGATCTACCGCACCGGAGCGCATGTTTTCCACAGTCCGCTTTTGTTCCTTGGGACTGCGGAAGCGGCTGAGCACATCAATATTGACCGGGAAACCCCGGAATCGGGACACGGCAGTCTGATAATGCTGCTGGGCAAGGACGGTGGTGGGAACCAGAATCGCTACTTGCTTGCCGTCCATAATAGCCTTCATGACCGCACGAAGGGCAACTTCGGTTTTGCCAAAGCCGACATCGCCGCAGAGCAGCCGGTCCATGGGCGTGGGGGATTCCATATCGCCCTTGATCTCCGCGATGCAGCGCAGCTGGTCGTCGGTTTCAGGGTAGGGGAAATTGTCCTCAAATTCCTGTTGCCAGGGGGAGTCTGCCGCAAAGGCAAAACCCTGCTGGCGCTTTCGTGCGGCATAGAGCTTAATCAGCTCCCCGGCCATATCCTTAGCGGCCTTTCTGGCCTTGGTTTTGGTCTTCTGCCACGCATCCGTGCCGATCTTGTTCAGCCGTACGGGAGTGTCCTCACCACCGCCGCCGATATATTTGCTTACCAGATCCAACTGGGTAGCCGGCACAAAGAGGGTATCGGTGCCATGATAGGCAATTTTCACATAGTCTTTGATGGCACCGTCCACCTTGATTTGCTCCATCGCCACAAAGCGGCCGATACCGTAGTTTTCGTGCACCACCAGATCACCGGGAGAAAGGTCTGTGAAAGAGTTAAGCTTTTGGCGGTTAGTGGCGGTTTTTTTCGCCTTTTTCTTTGGGGCGTTCCGAGACAGAAGCTGACCTTCTGTCAGAACAGCCAGTTTGGCTGTAGGATATTCCATACCAAAGGGGAGCGTCCCTTCAGCCAGAAGAATCTGTCCGGCCTTGGGCATGGAAGATAGAGGAATACACTGGAAAGCGGACAGATTCCGTTCATTCAGCATTTCCTGCAGAAGTTCTGCCCGGCGGCGGGTACCGCAAAGAACCAGACAGGCAAAGTCCATCTTTTGATAGTGTGCCAGATCGTTGGCGGCGGTATCCATGCTGCCGCCGTAGCTGGGGAGCTGCTTCGCTGTAAAGGGAAGTAACTGCTTTGGCTTGCATTCCTCCGGGTAGGAGCTGCCGCCAAAGGAATCCAGATAGATGGTGCATCTACCTGTGAGCTGCTCGCAAAAATCTTCCCATTGACAAACATAGTCGCACAGTTCACCGGCAACCAGACCGCCTTGCAGCAAGCTGTCCAGCTGCATGCCCACTTCGTCGCAGCGTGTTTTGGCAGTACGGTGGAGACCACCGTGATCACAGAGAATGACCACAGCATTTTCGGGGAAATAATCCGCGGCTGTGGTCATTTGCGGATAGATAAGTGCCATATACCGGTCGGATGCCGGATTAAGCATACCGTTTTCATATTTTTCCAGATCTTTTTCCAGTGTTTTGATCAAAGGCTCATTGAGGTTCTTGCGCCGCTTTTGCCTTGCGATTAAACCGGAAAGATCCCTGCATAGACCGGAAATTCCGTGGGGGTGCAGATTCGGCTGGGATTCTCCCACGGGGAGAACGACCAAACGATCAATATTTTCTGTACGCCTCTGGGTGTCGGGATCAAAATATCCCATGGTATCCAGTTCGTCCCCAAAGAATTCCGCACGGACCGGAAGATCGGCAGCAGGGGAGAAAATATCCAGAATGCCGCCACGCAGGGCATACTGACCTGGGCCTTCTACCATACTACACCGGCTGTAACCGGATGCCGTTAATCGCTCCAAGAGAGAGTCTATGGCATATTCTTTTCCGGTTTCCAGACAGAACGCCGCGTTTAACAGCACATTCCGTGGCATGGTTCGCTGGCTTAAGGCTTCCCATGAAAAAATCTGCAGGGGTGTTTTGCCGGAAGCCAGATCAAATAACTGCCGCAGGCGTTTCTGCTCCCAACCGCGGGACACCACGGCGGTATCATACAGTGTCAGATCCCGTCCCGGCAGAATGGGAAAATCCTCGTCCAGAAATGCATGGAGTTCTTCCTGTAGCCGTTTAGCGGCAATGTCGTCCTGACATACAACAACGATGGGGACATCTGCATCCCGGTATAAGGCCGCGATGAGATGGCTGCGGTTGATCTGGCCGATGCCGGTGACGGCTGCGGCCTCTCCGCGTTTGACAGACTCCAAAAGAAGACTGTACTCAGGTATGGACTTTAGAAACTGTAAAAGCTTATCCATATTTTCCT
>JAZNFH010000079.1:0-20146 GCA_045589055.1 Faecousia sp.
GACACCCACATTTCTGGGATGCATAAAATGGTCCATTACTTTTTCACTATACAGTGCCATACTTCATACTCCTATTTACAAAATATATTCTCTTACGCCGGTCTGCAGGTCCCGCCAAACCGGACTCATATTCCGAAGATAACTGACCACCTGCGGAACTACTTCCAGAATGTGGTCCACTTCTTCTTCGGTATTATACTCACAAAGGCTCAGCCGCAGAGAGCCGTGGGCCACATCGTGAACACGGCCAATGGCCAGCAGCACATGGCTGGGATCCAGACTGCCGGAAGTACAGGCAGAGCCGGAAGAAGCGCAGACACCATGGGCATCCAGCAGAAGCAGCAACGATTCACCTTCAATGCCTTCAAAGCAGAAGCTCACATTGCCGGGCAGGCGGTTTACTTCATCACCGTTCAGTGCACAGTGGGGGATCTTCTTCAATCCCGCAATCAACCGGTCACGCATGGTACGAACCTTAGCCATGTTCTCGTCCAGATGGTCACAGGCATCCTTCATGGCAGCTGCCATGGAACAGATACCGGCAATGTTTTCCGTGCCGGCCCGCTTGCCCCGCTCCTGTGCGCCGCCCTCGATGACATTGACCAGCGGGAAGCCCTTGCGGACATACAGCGCGCCAACGCCCTTGGGGCCATGGAACTTGTGGGCGGAAAGGCTCAGCATATCAATATTCTGCGCCTTTACATCAATGGCAATGTGGCCTATCGCCTGCACCGCATCGGTATGGAAGGGAACATCGGCTTCCTTACAAACTGCACCGATCTCAGCAATGGGAAGCACAGAGCCGATCTCATTGTTTGCGTACATGGTGGTGACCAGACAGGTGTCCTCCCGGATGGCATCCTTCACCTGCTGCGCAGTCACATTGTGACCCTCTCTGACATCCAACAGGGTAATCTCGTAGCCTTCCTTCTTCAGCTTTTCCAGAGTGTGCAGCACTGCGTGATGCTCAAAAGCTGTGGAAATGATATGCTTTTTACCCTTTCTGGCACCGTAGCGGGCAGCGGAAATAATCGCCTGATTGTCTGCTTCACTGCCGCCGGAGGTAAAAATGATTTCCCGGGGCTCGCAGCCCAGGCACTTGGCAACCGTTGCACGGGCTGCCTCCAGTGCCTCCTTGGCTTCCTGACCCATGGTATGCAGGCTGGACGGGTTCCCGTAGTTATTTTGCAAATATTCCATCATAGCCGAAACGGCCACTTTACTCATCTTTGTTGTAGCAGCATTATCTGCGTAAACTCGCATGGTAATTCCTCCATAGATTTGCCTAGTAATTTCATAGGTAATATAGCATCTATTACCTACAATGTCAATAGGTAATACATATTTTTACAGGCTTTCCTCCAATACCCGCACCAGCGCCTCCAGCCCGCATTGATCTTCCTTCGTAAACCGGGCAAAATAAGGAGAATCCATATCCAAAACGCCATAGATTTCGCCATTTTTAAAGATGGGCACTACTATTTCAGAATTGGATGCACTGTCACAGGCAATATGTCCCGGAAACTGATGCACATCCGCTACCAGAATCGTCTTGGCTTCCTGCACAGCCGTACCGCAAACGCCCTTACCCACAGGAATCTCGATGCAGGCAGGTTTTCCTTGAAATGGTCCCAGCACCAGCTTTCCCTGTTCCATAAGATAAAACCCAGCCCAGTTAATATTCTCCATTGCCTGCCAGATAGCCGCAGAAGTATTTGCCAGATTTGCAATCGGGTGCGAAACGCCCTCTGTCAGTGCCCGTACTTGTGCGATCAGTGTTGTGTAATCCATAGTATCTCCCAATTTTCTTTTTTCTTTTATTTTACAGGAAAATAAAAGGCAATGCAACCGCTTCCAAGAAAAACCTCGTCTTCCGAATCGCCCCTTATTTTTCGGGTTTTGCATAGGTTACAGCCAAGCGATATCTGGCATATTAAGAGGGCAGACAAAAGGAGGGCCGCCAGATGAAAAAAATACTTTTTAAAATACTCGTATGCTGTATGCTGATATACAACATTCCCACCAGCGCGCTTGCTGCGGATATGCTGATTCCGGTAGGACAGGTGGTGGGATTGGAGCTTCATAACAATACCGTTACCGTAGCGGCTCTGGAAGATGGCTCCGCCGCCCAATCCGCCGGCATTCAGGTGGGAGACCGTCTTCTGTCCGTAGACAATCACGCCATCCAAACAACAGAGGATGTCCGCAACGCACTGAATCAAAGTCAAGGCAGTGTTCGTCTAACCGTACAGCGGGGAGATGAACTGGCAACCATTCGGGTCGAGCCGTCCATCACACCGGAAGGTCCCATGCTGGGCATCTACCTGCGACAGGGTGTCACCGGTATTGGAACCGTTACCTACTACGATCCTGCCACCCAAACCTTTGCGGCCTTGGGGCACGGTGTCAACGATGCTACGGGACATCTCCTGCAAATGACCACCGGCAATGCCTATGCCGCACGGGTGGTATCTGTGCGAAGGGGCAAATCCGGAGAACCCGGACAGTTAATTGGTTCTCTGTCCGGCAGTGATCCATTGGGAGTCCTAAAGAAAAACACTGCACAAGGTATATTTGGCACTACCCGACAGCCATGGAAAAAACAAGCCTTGCCTGTATGCAGCGCAGATTCCGTAAGAACCGGTTCCGCCACCATTCTCTCCACCGTCAGTGGCGATACTCCACGAGAATATTCTGTGGAAATTTTGAAAGTCTATCCTGCCGCCCGGCAAAACGGCAGAAACATGCTCATCCGCATCACAGATCCCACCCTGTTGGAAACCACAGGTGGTATTGTGCAGGGCATGTCCGGCTCACCGATTATTCAGGACGGAAAACTGGTAGGTGCCGTCACCCATGTTCTCGTGAATGACCCGACAACGGGTTACGGCATCTTCATCGAAAATATGCTCGATGCTGCGGCATAAACGTAGGGACACCCCTCCCGGGGTGTCCGTTTTTGTGGTGCGGTATTTGCAGACACCCGGAGACGGGTGTCCCTGCGGTTATATCATTTCCTTGGTAATTGCCCATTTAGCAGGATTGTTTTCAATGTATTCCCAAATCTCGTTATAGTCCTGCTGATTGCGGATGACATGGTCATAATATCGGCTTTGCCAAATATTCTCACCATATTCTTTATTACAAAATCGCTTGAATGTACCCACAAACCGGGCGATTTCCGATGTCCTCGTAGGGACACCCGTCCCCGGGTGTCCGTCGTGTATTGTGATTAACAAATGGATGTGATCCGGCATAATCACATATTGATCCACGGATAAATGCTCGTAAAACGCATCCATTTGCCGGATGTATTTATCTGCAATTCCCCCGTGCCATAACAATTCCACCGTAGGGACACCCGTCCCCGGGTGTCCCTTATTTTCCGGGCATGGTTTTTGCGGACACCCCGGGAGGGGTGTCCCGACGGATATTTTTGACAATGTCTGCTTGCGGTCTTGGGTGCATATCGTTACGAAATACGCACCGCTTTGGCTGTAATCGTAACAGTCTATTCGATTCGGTTTTCTATGGGGCTTTTCCATATTTATCACAACAATAATCTTATCACATCATCTGTGTTTGTTCAACCGCCCGCTTTTTGTTGCCAATAACGCCACCTTGTGATATGATAAAAGAAAAGGGGGACTATTCATGGACGAGGGAAAGAAAATTCTGCTGAAAACATACTGGTGCAGCAAGGGCTGGTGTTTTCGTGAACCAACAGAAGATGAATTCCTTTTGGCTAAAGAACAAGGATACATGTTCGACTTTTGTGATTATCCTTCTCATAGCGAATCGTTGAATTTGCTGCGTGATCTATTATCGCAAATTACACCCCAGGATGTTGCCAACGCCTTCCTTTATAGTCTATCTACGAGAGCTCTTGATTATCGCTCTGCGTTTGGCAGCTATTGGTACGGCAGAGCTATTCCGGAACATCTTCCAGAGCACGAGCAATCTTGCCGCTGTGGTTGGAGTGCATCGGATCGCATATTCAGATTTGTACTATCTCAACGAAATATCATGAATTTTGAACGGCATAAATGGGGCGGTGTTCGGCACGGTCATTTGGATTATATTTTGCTTGATTTAGAGCAGTTTATAAAGCTCCCCAAAAAGCAGCCCACAGAACAGGATATCCAGATACTTCGTGATATCCTCTCTGCTATCAAAGAGTTAGAACCCAGAAAAAAGGTTGGTGCCTATCGCGATCTTCTCTCCAAGAAAAAGCTTTTTCCCGCAAATAAAGCCGAAATTTCTACATTGCTCGACTTGTTCGGATTCAGCGGTATTCTCTCAACCGATGAGCATCCCTGTCCCTGTATTGCTTATCATGGCTGCTGGGGTTTGCCTCCGCAGGAACATACAAATGATTTTCGCTACCCGGTCAATTACTGGCGCGCATCGGACGGCGTAAATGAAGAACGCTTTTTTGAGGTTTTCGGATTTCATTATAACGACATGTAACATACTTAAAGGCCGCGTTTTGCAACGCGGCCTTTTGGCTAAAAGCAACCACACCCTTGCGCACCCCCCGAAATTAGAATCTGTCGAAAAGGAATGAAGAATTAAAAATCTCCTTTTTCGACAATTCATCTATGTCAAGTTAAGGATCGCGGGTGCGATGTGTAAAAACCTGCCTTTTACCTGCAAAAACGCATAAAAACCGCAGAAAAACACAAAATTCTTTTGTCCCCTACTTGACACAGAAGTGTCCGGCTCACCGATTATTCAGGAAGGAAAACTGGTAGGTGCCGTCACCCATGTCCTCATTAATGACCCAACTACCGGGTATGGTATTTTTATTGAAAACATGATAGATGTTCCAGAGCAAAAAGGCAGCCTGTCTTTATAGGCAACACCCCATAGGGAAATGTTGCCCAAGGACAGGCTGCCCTTATTGTGCCGATATCATTAGGGTTTCCGAATAAAAACATTCAAGATCAAAGCAATGAAAGTCAGGGCTAACAGCATCATAAATGTAGCGGTATAACCGCCGGTAATCTCCAGAACCTTATTCGATACAGTGGCAATGAGAGAACCACCCATAACGGTGAAGGTCATAAGCGCCATATTGGTGGAAAAGTGCTTCATACCAAAGAAAGAGGATGTAAACGCAGCTGTAATCGTCGGACAGGCACCGTAAGACATACCGGTCAGGCACAAGCCTGCAATGCAAAGAGGTAAGGATCCGGCAGACACTGCAACCAGTGTCACGGTCGCGGCGCCAATGGTGATGACATTGGCACACAGCATTGTCTTGCGACGGCCGATGGCATCAAAGAGGGTACCTGTAAGAATGCGTCCCAGACCATTGCACACTGACAGCACACCCACAAGAGAAACCGCCAGTGATTCAGGGGCACTCACCGAAAGGGCCAGGTCTTTGGCAAAGCTGATAACCGAGCTGCCCACGGCAGCCAGAAAAGAGATGCTTACAAACGCCATCCAGAAAGAAGGCCGGCAGAGCATCTGGCCGGAAGTATAATCCCGCTGCTGAAATGCTTCTGTGCCGGTTGCTTTTGCAGCCTTAGGCTGCGGCAGAACCATTTGGTTATCCGGCTTCCGCAGCAAAAGACCTGCCAAAAGCAGAAACACACAGATGGAAGTTCCCAAAAGTACATATGTAATGCGCCAGCCAAGAGCACTTTTAAAAAGCGCATCTGCCGCGTTGCCCAGAACCAAGGCGGAAGCGCCAAAGCCCATCATGAGACATCCGGAGCACAGACCTTTCTTGTCCGGGAACCAGGCGCTGACAGCAGCAATAACCACATTGTAGGCAATGCCAATACCTAAACCGGCCAAAACACCGTAACTCATATAGAGCATCATCACAGAGGTATCTTGCAGAGCTGCTGTCAAGAGAAAGCCTGTCGCTGACAAACCGCCGGCGATCATGAGCGCAACGCGATGCCCTGCGCGCTTGGAAATCTGCGCGCCCAAAAGGCCGCCAATGCAAAAGAAACTCATAGCCAGAGTAAAGTTCAGTGCAAGCGCAGAGGCACTCCAACCAAAGGCAACAGCCAAGGGAGCCTTCAAAATAGACCACGCATATAGAACACCGGCAAACAGCATCGCAGCAACACCAATGGTCAGGTAGATCCACCGCACGGATATATTGTTCTTCATTCTATTCATAAATAACACCCCCGGCACACAATGATGGAAAAGATATGCCATATTATAATCCTGCTTTTCCCCTTTGTCAAATATGCTGATACTCTCATAAGTTTTTTCGCAAACATGTACTATTATTAGAGAACCACGCAACTGGGAGGTTCGTTAGGCGTAGAAAAAATGACCACGGTCTGTTTATACTGGGTCTCGCTATTTGCTTTGCTGTTGCAGGCCTGTCTGTTTTGACTGAGCAGTTTACTAAGGGCGATAACGAATGTTCCTGGGGCCTCACTGGACGAAATTCAGATGATGGTCACCGAGCTGCTGTAGCAGAACAGGGACTATCTGCCTTGGCATAAGGGGTAATTACATAGCAAAGGACGGCGTTTGCCAATCTTTGCCATTGGGATATTGACTTCTTATGATATAATAGAAATGCAATTTAGAAATTGGGAGGTATCTTCTATGACACGAAGGGAAGTATTACTGAAAAAGTTTGCCGAGCAGCATGAAGGGCAGGTAAACTACAAGATGGCATTTCTCCGGAATCCATCCACCGAGCGGATAGACCCTTTCCAGATCGCAGATGGACTCTATTATGTAGGCGATAAGAAAGTATGCATCCATCTGATCGATACCGGCGACGGCTTGATTCTGATTGATTCTGGCTACTTAGGCGCAACCCATCTGCTGGTGGACAGCATCTGGAGAGCCGGATTTGATCCCAAGAACATAAAGCTGATCATTCACACCCATGCCCATTCCGACCACTTCGGTGCATCGGATGAATTTGCCAGGATGTACGGCACAAGGCTTGCCCTCAGTAAAGCAGATGCCGAAGCCATCAGAGCACGGCCGCATATCGGTCATATCGGCAAGAACTATCCCCTTGCGAATATGCCTGTTTTCGACTATGAAATTGAAGACGGGGAGATTATCGAACTGGGCAACACCAAGATCCGTTGCGTTCTGACCCCGGGACACACCGTCGGCGTCTTGACCCTGTTTTTCAATGTCACCTACGAGGGAAAAACCTATCTGGCCGGTCTGTTTGGCGGCGCCGGAATCAACGCCCTAAGACTTACAAATATGTGCTATAACGAAGCGCCGGCAGATTGCCCCCAACAGATGCTCCGTTCCATTGATATGATCTACAACGAACCGGTTACCGTACATCTGGGCAATCATCCGGGAAACAACCGCACAATTGAAAAACGCAATCAGCAGATCAAAGAGGGGGGAAATCCCTTTATTGATGAAACCAGCTGGCACACTTTCTTGGATTCCTTAAAGAAGAGTGTGGAAAAAGTTATCTCTGATAACGAAAAGCTCAGCAAAGAGCTGGATGCCATCTGTGACGATTAAGCATAATCCGCCGCTGCTTTAGAAGCTCCCGTGTATATATCTCACGGGATTGCAGATACTGTCCTTGCAGGACTATCTGTTTCTGAAGACACGGAGGTTATTATGGACTATTATAAAGTACCCATCGGTTTCGGAATGGAACTGGCTATGAACCACCCCGCCATGAATGTCTATGCATCTATGACGGAGCAGGAACAGCAGGCCATTCTGGAAAAAGCGCATAATGTCCGCAGTGAGGAAGAAATGCATGCGCTGGTGGCAAATCTTGCCGAAGGCATTTTTTAAGGGCAGTCTATTGACTGCCCTTGTTTTATTTGGTGAGTGCCATTTCAATGGCAGAAATGCGCTCGCTTAGCGGCGGATGGCTGTATTCCAGCACAACCAGCAGCTTCGCCGGTGCCAAGTGTACAAAGTTTTCCTTTGCAAGAAGCTTCAAACCTCCCACCAGCGCTTCGCCGTATCCTTCTTCCACCGCCTGCCGGTCTGCCCGGTATTCAGCGAAACGGCTGTATGCGCTCATAGCCATACCCGTCAGCGGCTGCACCAGCCCCAGACCAAAGCCTAACAGTATGTAGGCGAAGCCGTAATTGACCTGCGTGAAACCAAAGGCCTCATGCATACCCGGCTCCCGGACTGCCAGCCAGACCACCGCCGCCATCAGCAGCAGATTTCCGAAGTTCATGATCTGCTGCTTCAGTACATCCTTGTGCAGGCCGTGGCCCAGTTCATGGGCAAAAACCGCGCAGATCTCATCGGCAGACATGGCATTAATCAGATTGTCATACAACACGATGGTTTTCATTTTCCCAAAGCCGGTAAAATAGGCATTGAGCTTGGTGGTACGGCGGGAGGCATCCATCACTTCAATCGCCTTTACCTGATAACCGTGCTTGGTCAGCAGTTCCATCAGCCGCTCTTTCAGTTCTCCCTCTTCCAGCGGGACAAACTTATTGCCGATCCGGCTGAAAATGGGATAGAGGAAAGAAATCAGCAGGGTAATACAGAACACCACACCTGCAAACAGCAGGATCATCCAGTCACCCAGGCCCCGGTGCAGTCCGGAAAGGATCCACATTAGGCCCACACTCAGCAGCAGTTCCAGAAGCAGATTCCGCAGCTGGTCTGTGACAAATGTCTTCATGGTGCTGCGGTTAAACCCGTATTTCTGCTCTATGATCATGGTTTCCACATAGTTCAGAACACCGTTTACCAGCGCATCCAGAACTCCCTGCAGCAGCAATACCGCCAACAGCTGCCAGAAGACTCCCGTCGGAAACAGCGCCGCTACCGCAGCATAGGCATCGGTGCAAAGCAGTACCGCCATCATCACAAAGGACATTGCGGTGGAGATCAGACCCAGCCTGCCCTTTTCGGTGCTGTACCGTTTCCACTTTTCGTAGGTTTCCGCATCATACACATCTGCCACATTTGCCGGTGTGGGATTATTGGCAGAGCGGTTCTGCACAATATGCAGTGCCAGCCGGTAGCCATGCCCCAATACCAGCAGGAGCAGCATCAGCCATTTCCAGTCCATAAGAAAACCCCCTTTTTTTGTTATATTTAGTTTAGCACAGATGCCCACCTTCCGCAAGAACACCTTACTAACTTTCTAAAACAGATTGCACAAAATGACAATATATGGTATGCTGTTTTTAGATCGGCTTGAAAGGTGGGATCGCTGTGCGCACGAAAAGCATACATTTGACCGCAGTGCTTCTGGCACTTGTCCTTTTGCTGACCGGCTGCGGTTTTGACGGCTTCCTCGACTATCTGGATGAAGCCTACGGCCATTACGATACGGTGGCCTTCTCCGATATGGCATATACCAGGCCAGACATGGCTGAACTGCAGAACATTCTCTCTGACACCTGTTCCCTGGCGCAGACAGAAACATCGCTGAGCACTCTCGTGCGGTCCATCAATGCTTTTTACCGGGCGTACGACAAATTTTATACCAATTACAATCTTGCCGATATTTACTATTGCAAGGATCTGACAGATTCCTATTGGGAAGAAGAGTACACCTTCTGCGCGCAGAATGCCCCAGAGGCGGACGCAGCCCTGGATACACTGCTCCGCGCCTTGGCGGACTCACCCCTGCGCAAGCAGCTGGAATCTGACAAATATTTTGGCGCAGACTTTTTCAGTGCCTATGAGGGCGAAACAGTATGGGACGCAGACTTCGTCGCCCTGTTAGAGCAGGAAGCCGCACTGCAAAGCCAATACTACACACTCACCAATGATTCTGCCACCTATTTTCCCGCTCACAGTGTCCAGCTTGCAGATCTTTTTGTGGATCTGGTTGAATTAAGGCAAAAAATCGCGGCGTATGCAGGCTATTCCAGTTATCCGGCCTTTGCCTACGACTACTACTTCTACCGGGATTACACGCCTATGCAGGCAGAAGATTTTATGACCAACATTGGCAGTTCTTTGTACGACCTTTACTGCCGGGTCGGTCAGTCTGATATATGGGATCTGGCTGCAGACTACAGCAGTGAACAGGATACCTTCCGTTATGTTAAAGACGCGGCTGTAGCCATGGGAGGCACCGTCAGCGAAGCATTCTCCCTTTTGGAAGAAGCGGAGCTGTATGATATCCGTTACAGCGCAAACAAGTATTCCTCATCCTTTGAATTGTACCTGTGGAGCTACTATGAGCCGTTTATTTTCATGAATTCCTACATGGACCAGACCGACAAATTGACCTTCGCTCACGAATTTGGCCATTTTGCAAACGATTATATCTGCAACGGAAGCACCGTGGGCATCGACATTGCGGAAGTCCATTCCCAAGGCTTTGAGTACCTCAGTCTTTGCTACAACGAAGACGCCGAAGACTTAGCCAAATACAAGCTGGCAGACAGTCTTGCCACATATATGGATTGCTCTGCTTACGCACTGTTTGAGCATCGCGTGTACAGCTTGACAGGCAGCGATCTGACGGTAGAAAATGTCCATGCACTGTATGAACAGATCGGCACCCAATTCGGTTTTAACATTGGCGACTGGAACAGCTGGGATTTTGTCACAGTTTCTCACTTTTTCACAGATCCCATGTATATGGTCAGCTATGTGGTCAGCAATGACCTGGCTATGCAGTTCTATCAAAAGGAGTTAGACGCGCCCGGATCCGGTCTTGCTCTTTACCAGCAATGCTTGACAAGCCAGGATAGTTACATCGTTTCCTTTGCACAGCAGTATGGCTTGGAAAGTCCCTTTGAAGAAGGCCGGCTGCAAAAAGTGTGTCAATCCTTCCAGACACTTTTACCAACTAACCCATGATAGAAACTGCCGCACCCGCCCCCATCAGGCCGGAGTGCGGCAGTTTCTATCAGAATGTTTCCTTTATCTTGGCACTTCCCCTTGCAAGCAACGCCTCTGTATGTTCTCCTATTGCTTGCGCCAGCAAGGTAAATTCCGTTTGGATTCCGTGGGGCACCTGCCATGCGCCGGCATCGCTGCCCGGTGCCAGCAGACCTCCCATAGCAGAAAACTTTGCGACATTGTCCATTGCGGATTCCAGAATCCGCTCCACATCCGGTTCTGAAAACCGGCCCTTACTCCGTAGGTTTCCGATGGTACTGAGGGTAGGCACCCACACAGTCCCGGCTTCCTGCATTGCATGTAAGGCTTCTTCGTGCAAGTAGGCACCATGCTCCACCGAATCCACTCCGGCCATGGCAGCAGCCATTACATTCTCTGCTCCGTTTCCGTGAACCGCTACTGCCATACCCTCGTCATGGGCAATGTGGATCAGTTCCCGTATTTCCGCCGAAGGGATGCCGTCCTCTGTCAGCACACCGTAGTGGTCAAAGTCCATCAGTCCGGAAATCATAATTTTAATAAAATCAGCACCGGCAGTTCTGTTTTCCCGCACCAGCACTGCGAATTCTTTTTCCGTTTCAAAGGGTTTTCCAATAATGCCGCCGTAGTGTCCCCGCTTGTAAAGAGATGCCAACGGTGTCCGGTAGAGGATACCGTATTCCTCAGCCAGCTTCCGGGCGGTTTCTCCCACGCCCCAACGGTCACCGCAATCCCGCAGGTAAGTAAAACCGGCATCCCTGTAACGCTTCAACACACTCCGAATCCACGGAATATCCACCTGTCCGCTGTGCCGTGCGATGGCCTGTTTCCAGTACACACCATCCAGCACCATATGGATATGACAATCTACCATACTATTCTCCTTATAACATAAGGGCAGCTTAGCTGCCCTTATGGTTATACGCCCAGCAGGGCCTTTGCAAACAGAAAATATACCAGCAGAGACAACGCGTCCACAATGGTAGAGATAAACGGGCTGGCCATCACCGCGGGATCCAGATGCATCGCCTTGGCCGCCAGCGGCAGTGCACTGCCTACCAGCTTGGCAATGACCACCGTAACCGCAAGGGTCAGGCACACCACCGCGTCCACCATCAGTGTAATATCTGCATTTCCCATCATCAGCCGGTCTACCAGCAGGATCTTTACGAAGCAAACTACCGCCAGCGCAATACCACACAGGATTGCTGTACGCAGTTCCTTCCACAGCACCCGCCACAGATCCTTCAGCTGCAGTTCATCCAGGCTCAGAGCGCGGATCACCGTCACAGAAGACTGAGAACCGGAGTTACCGCCGGTACCCATCAGCATGGGAATAAAAGCTGTCAGCGCCACTTGGGCAGCCAGCGCCCCTTCAAAGGCTGTAATGATCAAACCGGTAAAAGTAGCAGATACCATTAAGATCATCAGCCACGGCACACGGTTTTTAAACAATTCAAAGGAAGAACTTTTCAGATAGGTCTTTTCTGAGGGGGTGATGGCGTTCATCAATTCCATATCCTCGGTGGCCTCTTCTTCCATGACATCCATAGCATCGTCAAAGGTAACGATACCCACCATCCGGTTTTCGCCATCCACCACAGGGAGCGCCAGGAAGTTGTACTTACTGAGCATTCTTGCTGCTTCTTCCTTATCCGTCTGGGTCGTGACGGAAATCAGATTCGTGAACATCAACTCGGAAATCAGCATGGCGTCATCCGGTGCCAGAAGAAGATCTTTTACCGTGACCATTCCGATCAGTGTCCGGTTCTGGGTCACATAGCAGGTATAAATGGTTTCCTTGTCCACGCCCTGCCGCCGGATCCGCAGAATGGATTCCTCAACGGTCATATCCGGCCGCAGAGATACATACTCCGTGGTCATAATGGATCCCGCTGTATTTTCGCTGTACCGCAGCAGCTGATTGATGGCATTGCGCATCTCCGGATCCGCCTGCTGCAGAATCCGCCTGACCACATTGGCAGGCATTTCTTCTACCAGGTCCGCCGCATCGTCCGCATACAGCTCATCCACAATTTCTTTTAATTCGTTATCCGAAAAGCCCCGGATCAGCAGTTCCTGGGCATCGGTTTCCATTTCTACAAAGGTTTCCGCCGCCAGTTCCTTGGGAAGCAGGCGAAACAGAAGGGGTATTTTATTCTCCTCCAGACCACTGAAAATACCCGCAATGTCATTGGGATTCATCGTTATCAGAATGTCCCGCAAGGTTGCGTACTTCTTGTCTGTCAGCATCTGGATGAGCGCCTTTTCCATAATTTCAAAACGCTCTGCCACTGTGTTTCCTCCTTACAAATAAAAGTTTTTTTGTAAGGCAGTCACACCCGGTTAGAAAGGACGGTTCCACCATGGGAAAAGCCGTCTACTTCGGTCGGGTATACTGCCGCCTGCACTTGTATCCATGGTGTCCCTCCTTTTTGCATAGATATATACATTTTATTCCTTTTTCCTTCCGTTGTCAACCGCGCACACAGAATTCTTGTGGCAGAAATCATTACGTAAGATTGCAGATGGCACATTTGCCAAAATATCTAACAATATACCGGTAAGTATTTCCAATTTTGTGGAAATTATCAAAAACTTTACAGATATTTTAGACATTTTGTCCCTTTCTTAATCGGCAAAAATGTGGTATGTTATGCATGGAGAAATATGTCCGAAGGCTATGCACTTTGGAATCTGCAATACCTTTCGTAACCAAATCAACATAAGGAGTGTAACCATGTATTTTCAGAAAAAACGCTGCATTGCAATGCTTCTGGCCGGTGGTCAGGGCAGCCGTCTGAAGGTTCTGACAGAAAAGACCGCCAAGCCTGCCGTTCCCTTCGGCGGTAAGTACCGCATCATTGACTTCCCTCTGAGTAACTGTGTCAACTCCGGTATCGATACCGTCGGTATTCTGACCCAGTATCAGCCCTTGGAGCTAAACGAATACATTGGCAACGGTCAGCCCTGGGGACTGAATAAAACCCACAGCTGTGCACAGGTACTGCCCCCCTACGGGCGCCACGATAAGAAGAGCGGCTGGTACAAAGGCACTGCCAACGCCATCTATCAGAATATTGACTTCATCGAGCGCTTTGATCCCGACTATGTGGTAATTCTCTCCGGTGACCATATCTACAAGATGGACTATGCCGCCATGGTGGAGTACCATGAAAAGAACAATGCTTCCTGCACCATCGCTGTCCGGACGGTGCCGCTGAAGGAAGCCTCCCGCTTTGGCATCCTGAATACCAACCCCGACAACTCCATCTACGAGTTTGAAGAGAAGCCCAAAAAACCCAAGTCCACCAACGCCTCCATGGGTATTTACGTATTCAACTGGAGTGTTCTCCGGGAAGCCTTGATTGCTGACGAGGATGACGAGAAGTCCTCCAATGACTTTGGCAAGAATATCATTCCCAATCTGTTGAATGCAGGTCATAAGATGATGGCCTATAACTTTGACGGCTACTGGAAAGATGTCGGTACCATTGACTCCCTGTGGGAAGCCAACATGGAGCTGCTGGGTAAAGAGCCTGAATTCAATATCCGCGGTGATGAGCACAGCAAGATCTATGCCCGTAACGATGCTATGCCGTCTTCCTACATTGACGAGAATGCAAAGACTGTCAACTGCTTCATTGCAGAAGGCTGTGAGGTTTACGGTACTGTCCGCCACAGCGTGATTTCTGTAGGCTGCTCCATCGGCGAAGATACCCTGGTAGAAGACAGTGTGGTCATGCCCGGCGTTGTCATTGAGTCCGGTGCCATCGTCCGTCATGCCATTCTGGGCGAAAACAGCAAGGTCTGCCGCAACGCAGTTGTAGGCGGGGCCTTTGAAGAAAATGAAGACAAGCAGATCAGCGTCACCTCTAAGGGTGCTGTGGTCGAAGCCAACACCGTGCTGCTGCCCGGTGATATGCTGTAAGGAGGGAAACCGATATGAAAGCAATGGGTATTATTTTCGCAAATGACGGCACCATCGGTTCCCTGACCGAGAAACGCACTATGGCCAGCCTGCCCTTTGGCGGCCGCTACCGTCAGGTAGACTTTGCGCTTTCCAATCTGTCCGCTGCCGGCATCCGGCATGTAGGCATCATCACCCGCCACAGCTACCAGAGTCTGATGAACCACATCGGCTCCGGTGAAGAATGGGGCCTGGAGCTGGAAGAGGGTGGTCTGGAATTCCTGACGCCTTATGCAATGAGCCGCACCGACAACTACCGTGGCAAGCTGGAATCCCTCTACTCCGCTATGGCATTTCTGGAGTATGGCAAAGAAGACGAGTATCTGATTATGATCGATTCTGCCATCCTCAGCAACATTGATCTTCAGGATGTTCTGGATGTCCACATTGCCAGCGGCAAGGCCCTTACCGTTGTTACCAAGGAAGGCATCGCCAACGGTTCCAAGCAGTTGGATCTGGCACTGAAGCTGAATGCTGACGGTTCCATTGCAGATATGGCCGTTGACTATGTGGCACCGGCAGACTATCTGGCCTCCATGGATATTTTCGTACTTAGCAAGAAGTGGCTTGTCCAGCAGGTCAAGGAGCACATTGCCCATGCCCTTTACCACATGGACCGTGATCTGGTTCTGGGGCTGTGGCACAATGATCCTGCTTCCATCAATGTTTACCAGTTCAAGGGTTGCGCGATGTATAATGAATCTGTGGAAGAATACTTCCAGAATTCCCTTGCACTGAACGACAAGAAGGTCCGCAACGACCTGTTCCACTACAACCATCCTGTCTATACCAAGGTCCGCGACCGGGTTCCCAGCTACTACGGTGAGGATTGTGAAATTGAAAACTGCATCGTTGCCGACGGCTGCATTTTGGAAGGCGAAGTGGAAAACTCTGTTCTGTTCCGTCAGGTCACCGTCTGTGCAGGCGCTGAGGTAGAAGACTGCATTGTTATGAATGACACTGTGATCGGTGAAGGCGCTGAACTGAAGTATGTCATTTTGGATAAGGATGTGGTGGTCCGGCCCGGTGCAAAGCTTGTTGGTTCCCCCATCGCCCCCATTATCATTAGAAGAGGAGAAATCGTATGAGAATTGCCATCCTTGCCTCCGAAGGCGCGCCCTATGCCAAATCCGGCGGTTTGGGTGATGTGATGGAAGCACTTCCCGCCGCACTTGCCCGGATCCCCGGCAACGAGGTGGTTTTGATCCTGCCCTACTACAAGAAGATTCTGGACAACGAGGCCTATGAAGTAGAACGGGTCTTTGCCTTTGAAACCACATTAGGCTGGCGCAAGCAGTACACCGGCGTTATGAAGCTTAAAAACCGCACTGACGGCGTGCAGGTCTATT
The DNA here is from genome assembly GCA_045589055.1 of Faecousia sp. Taxonomy (GTDB): domain Bacteria; phylum Bacillota; class Clostridia; order Oscillospirales; family Oscillospiraceae; genus Faecousia. The sequence continues at coordinate 16,111 of JAZNFH010000079.1, forward strand.
TTATCGATAACCTGTACTATTTCGGCGGCCGCAGCGGCGCGATCTATGGTGACGGCGACGATTCCGAGCGCTATGCCTACTTCTCCAAAGCATGTCTGGATACCCTCAGTGCCGTTGGCTTCATTCCCGATGTGATTCAGTGCAACGACTGGCAGACCGCACTGGTTCCTACTTTCCTCAATGCCCTCTACCGTCCTGTGTTTCCCAGTACCAAAGTCATGTTTACCATCCATAATGTGGAATATCAGGGTTGGGCCGGCGGCAACTTCTTTGACGATGTTCTGGCACTGCCTTGGGATTGGCGTGGTGCTCTGGACATGAACAATTCCGTCAATATGATGAAGGGTGCCATTGAGACTGCGGATCTGGTCACCACCGTTTCCGAGACCTATGCCCGGGAGCTGATGTATCCTTACTATGCCCACGGTCTGGACAGCATTCTTACCGATGCCGCATGGAAGCTGACCGGTATCACCAACGGTATCGATGTAGGCACTTTTAATCCGGAAACCGATCCTGCTCTGCCTGCTCACTACAACGCGGACACCTTCGTGACCGGCAAAGCCGCCTGCAAAGCTGCGCTGCAGAAGGAAGTGGGTCTTCCCGTAGAACCGGATGTGCCGCTGATGGTCATGGTGACCCGTCTGGCAGGCCACAAGGGTCTGGATCTTCTGTGCTACATTGCACGCCGCCTTATGCATGAGGAAAATGCCCAGCTCTTGATTCTGGGTACCGGTGAAGCACAGTATGAAGCTTTCTTCCAGGAGCTGGCAGCGGAATTCCCCCACCGGGTAGCTGCTAAGATTACCTTTAATCTGGCCCTTGCCTCCCGGATCTACGCCGGCGGTGACATCTATCTGATGCCCTCCAAGAGCGAGCCATGTGGTCTCAGCCAGATGAACGCCATGCGTTACGGCACAGTTCCCGTAGTCCACGCCACCGGCGGTTTGAAGGACACAGTTCCCGGTGTGGATGCCAACGGCGAAAACGGTCTTGGCTTCACCTTCCAGAGCTATAACGGCGACGATTTCTTCACCGCTGTTAAGCGCTGTCTGGATCTGTACAACCACAACCGCGAGGCGTTCCGAACCCTGCAGTACACTGACATGTCTCAGGACTTCAGTTGGAACAAGCCTGCTCAGCGGTACATGGAGCTATTCCATCGAATGGTTGGTTAATCGCAAACAAATACCGGTCCAGATTTGGGCCGGTATTTTTGTCTTGTATCCGCTGAATGATCGTTTATCTGCTTAGTACAGAGTGCTGCGTTATGCGTTCATAGTGATGAGCAAATATATTTGCTGGCACGCCTTCGGGGCGAGACTCCCAGCCCCTCTGTCTGCGAAGTCCGTGTTTCTTACGAAAACCACATCACCGGTTTTGCCGCTGAGGAGTCCCGTCTGACCGGTAAAGTCATCTCTATCGACGAGTACGATAAGAACATTTAACCAACATCCGGAAAGCGCCAAAGAGGGGTAACTCTTTGGCGCTTTTTCCTTGACCTTTTTGCAAAAATAGGCTATTGTATATTCTGTAAAATTATCAACATCACAGGAGTATCCCATGCGAATACTGTTCGATTCCAAGAAGCTTTGTCACAAGGATCCCTTTGGTACACTGATACCGGAGCAGGACTGTTCCCTGCAGATTCATATTCCCACAACGGTGGGTGCCTGTTCTGTGCAGTGTTTGATTCATCTGGAAGACAGCCACAAAGAGGAAATCTTCTCACTATACCGCACAGATAGTAAAGGTGCCTATGATATTTTTGGCGGCACCATCCGGTTGAAGACTCCCGGGCTCTACTTTTATTATTTCCGTGTCATTACTCCCAACAATACTTTCCGGCTGTTCAAAGCCGGTGACGATACCAATATGGAGGCCGGTGACCTGTGGCAGGTCAGTTGTATCCCTGTAGACTTCACCACCCCCGACTGGGCGAAGGGTGCTACGATTTATCAGGTATTCCCCGATCGCTTCTGTAAGGCCGGAGATTGTGATCTCTCCGGCAAACTGGAACCCTACACAGTCCACAAGGATTGGTACGAAGAAGTGGATTGGCGTCCTACACCGGATGGAAAGGTACTCAATAACGACTTCTACGGCGGCAACTTCAAAGGCATTGAAACCAAGCTGCCCTATATTGCTTCCCTGGGGGTAGGCATTCTCTATCTGAATCCCATCAGCAAGAGTTTTTCTAGCCACCGGTATGACACCGGTGACTACAAAACCCCCGATCCCATGCTGGGAACCGAACAGGATTTTTCCGATCTCTGCAACGCAGCCCACGCACTGGGTATCCGCGTGATTCTGGACGGTGTGTACTCCCATACCGGCTCTGACAGCTTGTATTTTAACCGGGAGGGGCATTTCCCGGGTGTCGGCGCCTATCAGTCCAAGGGTTCTCCCTACTACTCCTGGTACAATTTCCATCAGCACCCCAATTCCTACCAAAGCTGGTGGAATTTTGATACCCTGCCTACTGTCAAGAAAATGGATCCGGCCTTTGTGGAGTATATCATCACCGGTGAGGACAGTGTAGTTGCCCACTGGCTGAAGCTGGGTGCCGACGGTTTCCGGTTGGATGTAGTAGACGAACTGCCCGATGCATTCACCCTGCTTCTGAAGCAGCGAATCCGGCAGATCAAACCCGATGCGCTGCTCATTGGCGAGGTTTGGGAAGACGCTTCCAACAAGATTGCCTACGGTCAGCGCCGCCGTTACTTTGTAGACGGTATGCTGGACTCCGTAATGAATTACCCCTTCCGCACAGCCATTTTGAAGTTCATTCGTGGTGAGGATACCGGTGAACAGATCAAAGACACCGTTATGACCATTCTGGAAAACTATCCGCCACAGGTCGTCGCCTGCAGCATGAACTTGCTGGGCACCCACGATACGCCCCGAATCCTCACCGCTCTGGTAGATCCTTTTGAGGGCAGCCGCGAGCAGCAAGCCCACCGCCATTTGTCGGAATCTCAGTGGAAGCAGGCGAAGGATCTGCTGATGATGGCATCTTTCCTGCAATATACCCTTCCCGGCTGTCCCAGCCTGTACTATGCTGACGAAGCCGGTATGGAAGGTCACAAGGATCCTTTCAACCGCCGCACCTACCCGTGGTATAAGGAAGATCCCCATCTGCTGCGGCATTTCCGCTGTCTGGGTAAACTGCGTAAAGAGCAGGATGCTTTACGGCAAGGTGATATCCATTTCTTCCGGGCATGGGGTGGAAAACTCGGCTTCAGCCGCGCATGGAACGGAAAGCAGGTGCGGATCTATCTGAACCGCAGTCAGACGAACTGGGAGATTTCCGGCGGTCAGCTGCTCTATGGCTGCAATCTGCGGGCAGTGGCACCGGGTTACCTGAATATCAGTCCCATGGGGTTCTGCATCGTTCTGGAAGAATAATATGGAAAATGAGTTATTTTTCTCCGGCTACTGCCGCGCCTTGGATCAAAGCCGACTGGTGGAAGTGGAAATCTGTGATTCCAAGGTAGACGCTGATTGCGCCTATCCGGACTGTCCCTATGCGCCAAACTGCCAGATTGCCCAAAAAATCAAAGAAGCACTATAAGAAAGGCCTCGCATCCTGTTTGGATGCGAGGTCTTCTCAATTTTCCATCTGCTTGCCTAAGAAACCGGCCACAGTCTGGGCCAGCTTTTGATCGGATTCCTGCATAGGCTGGTGGTTTTCACCCATCAGCAGCATTACACAGCCCATCAGATCTCCCTGGGACAGAATGGGAGACGCAACGCCCAGATAATATTTGTCCGACCCCTCACTGGCACGGATCAGTGTATCCCCCGGCTGGAAACGGTAATTTTTCCTTTGCTCCATCAATCTTTCCAGTTCCTGAGAGTTGGGTTTATCCATCAGCTCCCGCTTAGGCGCACCGTGCAGCGCAATGATGGAATCCCGGTCGGACACCGCGGCGATGCAGCCGGTGTTGGCACCGATGGCCTCGCACATCTGGGACGCAAACTCCTGTAAGTCCCCCATAGGAGAGTATTTCCGGAAAATCACGCCGCCATCCTT
>JAZNFH010000080.1:0-47152 GCA_045589055.1 Faecousia sp.
AGTTGAACAGCTGATAGTTAGTGCCCAGCTTCTCGTTGACCTTAGCCATGTACTTTTCAACAACTGCGGGCAGTGCGTTATAGTACTTGTTGCAGGCTTCTCTGTGCTGGAAGAAAATATCGTCGTGTTCATGGCTACCACGCATTGCGGGGCGCTCGGGGTTCAGGGAGTGCTTGCGGAAAGCTTCCACAGCATCCATATTGGTCATTTCCTTCAGGTCTTCGTAATCCCAGATAGCGATCTTCTGGATCTCGTGGGAGGTACGGAAACCGTCGAAGAAGTTGATGAAGGGAACGCGGCCTACAATGGAAGCCAGATGAGCGACAGCGCCCAGGTCCATAACTTCCTGAACATTGGTCTCAGCCAGCATAGCGAAACCGGTCTGACGGCAGGCGTAAACGTCGGAGTGGTCACCGAAAATGTTCAGAGCCTGAGTAGCAACGGTACGGGCAGAGACATGGAATACGGAGGGCAGCAGTTCACCGGCGATCTTGTACATGTTGGGGATCATCAGCAGCAGACCCTGAGAAGCGGTGTAGGTGGTGGTCAGAGCACCGGCGGCCAGAGAGCCGTGAACGGTACCGGCTGCACCGGCTTCAGACTGCATCTCAACGACCTTAACAGTATCGCCAAAGATGTTCTTCCGGCCGGCAGCAGACCACTGATCAACGTAGTCAGCCATGGGGCTGGAAGGAGTGATGGGATAGATGCCAGCTACTTCGGTAAACGCGTAGCTAACGTGGGCGGCAGCAGTATTGCCGTCCATGGTTTTGAATTTTCTAGCCAAAATGAAATACCTCCTAAAGTACTCAAATTTAGTCGCATATATGATAGCACTTCAAAGGCATTTTGTAAAGCAGTATTGGTGTGTTCGTGAAAAATTCAATGTAAATTCTCATTTCCCGGCGAAAAACATTTGAAAGTGTTTGTACAATTTGTCATTATAGGAAAAAAAGATTGTGTTTTTTGCTGCAATGGAGTATGATAATCAAAACAGGAAGGGGGTATTCCATGATTTGCAGTGTCAATACAATGGGTATTCAGGGAATCCGCGGCAGTATGGTGCGGGCAGAATGCTATGTATCTAATGGCCTTCCCGGATTTGATATTGTTGGTTTGCCGGATGCTGCGGTCAAGGAAGCACGAGAACGGGTCCGCGCAGCCGCAAAGAACAGCGGCCTTACATTTCCCGTGAGCCGAATTACCGTGAACCTCGCACCTGCTAATCACAAGAAAGCCGGTACTCATTATGATCTGCCAATCCTGATTGGTATTCTTTCTGCCTGCGGCGGAATTCGCAGACCGTCTTCTTCTTGTGCGTTTGTGGGTGAACTGAGTTTGGATGGATATATACGCCCTGTTACCGGCGTCCTTTCTATGGTACTTGCTGCAAAGCGTGCGGGGATAAAGACAGTCTATGTTCCCGCAGAGAATGCACCGGAAGCAACACTGGCCAGAGGCCCTGCAATCATTCCGGTTCACACAGTAAAAGAACTGGCATCTGCCTTGAACGGTGAAAGTGCGTTGGATGAAGAGCCGATCTGGGTGCCGGATAAGCGGGAAACAATCAACTTGGACTTCAAGGACGTCCTTGGACAGGAAAATGTGAAACGGGCATTGGAGGTTGCGGCTGCCGGCGGACATAATGTTCTGATGATCGGACCTCCCGGCTCGGGCAAAAGCATGCTCAGCAAGCGCCTGCCATCTATTCTGCCGGACATGACTTGGGAGGAATCCCTTGAAGTTACACAAATCTATTCCATTATGGGTATGCTTTCTTCGGAAAATCCTCTGGTACAGCACAGACCCTTCCGGGCACCGCATCACACCGTTTCCAATGCCGGTCTTACAGGCGGAGGTACGAATCCGAGACCCGGTGAGATTTCACTGTCCCACAAAGGAGTCCTTTTTCTGGATGAACTACCGGAATTCCGGAAAGACACCCTTGATTTGATGCGGCAGCCGTTGGAGGATGCGTCAGTGACCATTTCCAGAGCTTCCGGCTCTGTATCCTATCCTGCGGAGTTTATGCTGGTGTGTGCGATGAATCCATGTAAATGCGGCTGGTATGGCGATCCATCCGGTCGCTGCACCTGTTCCCAGAGTGCAGTAGATACTTACCGCAGCCGTATTTCCGGGCCGCTTCTGGATAGAATTGATATTATTGTAGAAGTACCCGGCGTTCATTTTGAGCAGCTTAGGCAGCGGGCGGAGGCAGAACCGTCATCCGCTGTCAAAAGCAGGGTGGATGCTGCGAGAACGGTACAAAACCGGCGATTCGGAACGGGAAGTGGTTTATGTAATGCCCGTATGGGTCCGGAGGAAATGCGACGCTACTGCAAGCTGGATGAACGCTCGGCAGCATTGATGCATAAGGCCTTTGACACTTTGGGCCTGACGGCCAGAAGTTATGACCGGATCCTGCGTGTTGCGAGGACTATTGCAGACCTTTCCGGAAGTGAAGATATTTTGCCTGCTCATATCGCGGAAGCAATTCGTTATCGAAGATCCGACATGAGCAATTTGTGATTATTTATTTGGAAGGATACGAAAGACATGAAAGAGATTTTTTTGCTGAAATTAGGTGAGATTGTTCTCAAAGGTGCAAACAAGCGCCAGTTTGAGGGAAAGCTTCGCCAGAATGTTCGCCGCCGTATGCGTGCGTACGGCAATTTTGATGTGTATATCATGCAGTCTACGGTTTATGTGGAACCTATGGATGAGGAAGCGGATGTCGATGGCGCTTGGGAGGCTTGTGAAAGTATTTTCGGCGTTGTCAGCCTGTGCCGCTGCCGTCCCTGTGAAAAGAATCTGGATGCGATCTTCAACACGGTAGAGGAATATCTCGGGGATGAGCTGGATTGTGCCCGTTCCTTTAAGGTGGAATCCAAACGATCTGATAAATCCTTCCCCTTGACTTCCATTGGTATTTCCCAGGAAATTGGCGGCCGCCTTGCTGAGGCGCACCCAGACTGTCTGGTGGATGTGCATCATCCTGAATACACCGTTTATGTTGAGGTTCGCGACTTGGCTGCCTATGTCCATGGTCCCGCACAGCTGGGTGCCGGTGGCTTGCCTACGGGTGTTGGCGGCAGAGCCATGTGCCTGCTCAGCGGCGGTATTGACTCTCCCGTTGCGGCTTACATGATGGCAAAGCGTGGTGTAGAGATTGAATGCGTCCATTTCTTCTCCTACCCCTATACCTCGCAGCTTGCAAAGGATAAGGTCATTGAACTGGCCCGTTTGGTGACCCGTTACAGTGGCAGAATGACTTTAAATATTGTCAGCTTTACCAAGATTCAGGAAGCGATTCGTGACAATTGTCCTGAGGAGTATTTCACTCTGATTATGCGCCGGTTTATGATGGAAATCTCCCAGCGTATCGGTAAGGATCACGGCTGTGGTGCCCTGATCACAGGAGAAAACCTTGGACAGGTTGCAAGCCAGACCATGGAAGCTATGGCAGTTACCGGTGCGGTAGTTGACATTCCGATTTTCATGCCTCTGGTTGGTATGGATAAAGAAGAGATTGTGACCATTGCCAGAAAGATTGGTACGATGGATACCTCCATTCTGCCTTATGAAGATTGCTGTACGGTCTTCACACCCAAGCATCCAAAGACAAAACCCACTTTGGGTCAGTTACTGAATGCTGAAAAGAAATTGGACAGAGAAGCCTTGATTCTGGATGCGTTGGCTTCTGTTGAAAAATTGACTGTAAAATACCATGACGAGCCTGTGTTATAAGGTTTTGACTGCGCTGCAAGGGAAAACTCTTGTGACTGCGGAAAGCTGTACCGGTGGCGGAATTGGCGCAGCCATTACTGCTGTGTGCGGCAGCTCTGCAGTGTATAAAGGCGGAATCATTTGTTACAGCAACTGGGTAAAAGAGCATGTACTGGGTGTTCCGCTGGCTTTGCTTGATCAGTATGGTGCGGTTTCTGCACCGGTGGCGGATGTAATGGTGAAAGGCGTGCGGTCACTTCTGCAGGCAGATGTTGCGGTTTCCGTTACCGGATTGGCAGGTCCCGGCGGGGATGAATATGGCCATGCCGTTGGTACGGTGTTTATCGGCTGTGACACGAATAGCGGTACTGTGGTAAAGGAATTCCATTTCTCAGGTAGCCGCGAGGAGGTTCGCCAGCAGGCAACCGAAGCATCCTTGCAGTTGATCCTGACTTGCTGTGAACGGATGGAGTAATTCTATGAACAGAAATAAACTGAAAATCATTCTTTTATTGCTGGTGTTTCTGTTGGTATTGGTTTTACTTGCAATTCATTTCCTTAACGGCTCTGATGAGCCATTGCCGAATCAGACAGAACCCTTTACAACCGGCCAGGCAACGGATAAATCAACAATTCCGGTGGTACCGGTTCCGACTGCCTCCACTGAGACAACTGCGGAAACAACCGAAGAGACCACAGAACCCACTACAGTTCCTACTACCGTCGAAACCACAGTAGCAACGGAAACAACAGCGGTGCTGGGCAGTGATATCGGTTTGCAGGCTGCGAAGATTGCAGCGGCGCAAGTTGGTAAGCCGTATCAATACGGAAGCGCAGGCCCGGACGCCTTTGATACATCCGGCTTGGTGCAATACTGTTATAAGGAGTGCCGTATTTCGGTCCCAAGATCCAACAGCGCGTTGGCATCTCACGGTTATACTGTGGATAAGGAGAATATCTTGCCCGGAGACGCGGTGTTCTTCTGGAGCAGTAATCCCGGTACTGCCGAGTATCTGGGCATCTATATAGGGAATGGCCAGGTGGTGGCGGCATTGAATTCTTCAAAGCCTGTTGTTCAGTTCGATATGAACAGCAGCTACTATGCTGAGCATTTCGTGTTTGTCCGGCGTTTCTACTAATATTAAAAACCCAACCACTAATGCGGTTGGGTTTTTAAACACATAAAAAACCAACCACATTAGTGGTTGGTTTTGGCGCTAGTGACCTGACTCGTCTGCATTTTCGCTTAAGAAAAATTAATGATCGATGGCACTAAGCTGCCATCGGCAACGCTCATTCGCGTTGCACTTAATCTTTCGAGTCAGGTATGAAAAACCCAACCACAATTGTGGTTGGGCTTGGAGCTAGTGACCTGACTCGAACAGGCGACCTTCTCATTACGAGTGAGATGCACTACCGACTGTGCTACACTAGCAAATCGCTGACCTGAGTATTATACTGAGATTTCTTTCCCTTGTCAACTGTTTTCTATACATGGCCTGCGAATGGGACATTGCTAAGAGGAATACAAACTTTTTGTATAATGCTACGGTATGAAAGTGCCACAACCATGATACCATAGAGAAGGGGGGATGAATATGAGTTATTCCATTCACTATGATTCGGACAACCCGAACTTCCGGTCTCAAAAAAAACCGCTTTTTGGCTTGATTGGGGCAATTCTTGTTATCATGGTTTGTGCTGCCGCAATCGGCTGGGCAATTCCACAACAAGCAATGCAATTCCGGCAAGTGCTGCTGCCGTGGACAAGAACGGAGGTAAAGGCAGCATTTGCGGAACTGCGTGAAGATTTGCGGCAGGGGGAACCGCTTTCGGATGCTGTAACTGCCTTCTGTTTGGAGATCATCCATGATTCAGTACCAACGAAATAGTATGCGACTTTCATACTCACCAGTTTTATTTTGCTATCTTGCGATTCTGCTTCTGATTGTTCCGTTTCGTTTGCTGATTGCAGCAATCATGAGTGCTGCGGTACATGAACTATTTCACATTCTTGCTATTCGACTCATGCATGTACCGATGAATGCTATTCACATTGGTGTTCGTGGTGCGGAAATTTCTACACAATCTATGACGGAAAAGCAGGAATTATTTTGCGCTTTGGCCGGACCGGTCGGAGGACTTCTGCTGCTCCCGCTTTACCGATGGATACCGGCTATCAGCTTGTGTGCTTTCGTGCAGTCACTTTATAACCTGCTGCCGTTATATCCAACAGACGGAGGAAGGGTATTCCGATGCTGTGCAAACCTTCTGCTTTCCAAGAAGGATGCCCGTCGGTTGGTTTTTTTGACAGAAGCTTTGACAGTAAGCGCAATTCTGGCAATCTGCATCTACGGTTCATTTTGGCTGCATCTTGGAATCATACCGTTGATATTTGGTGTCTCAGTTCTTCTGCGATTTGCAAGAAACAAATAATCCTTGCAAACATTACCCAAACCGAGTACAATGTAGGTACTATTCCGAATGAGGTATACCTATGAACCAGTTATTGCAACGATTGCTTCCGACAGTGCAAAAGCCTGCACGATATACCGGCGGTGAATACAATGAAATAAAAAAAGACCTGGCGGATGTGCGCGTCAGAGTTGCTTTTTGCTTTCCGGATACATATGAGATCGGCATGTCCAATCTGGGGATGCGGATTTTGTATGGTGTGATGAATCAAATGGACGGCGTTTGGTGTGAGCGCGTTTTTGCGCCATGGTCTGACATGGAAGAGGTCATGAAGCAGCATGACCTGCCGTTGTGGGCGCTGGAAAGCCAGGATGAGGTACGCAATTTTGATATGATTGCCTTTACCATTGGCTATGAAATGTCCTATACCAACATCTTGAATATGCTCCGTCTTGCGAAGATTCCACTGCATTCCAAGGATCGGCAGGGACTTGAGAATATTGTTTTTGCAGGTGGCGTATGTGCTTATAATCCCGAACCTCTGGCGGACTACGTCGATTTTTTCTCTCTGGGGGAAGGAGAGGAAAGTACAATTGAAATCGTTTCTCTGTATGATCAGGCGAAACGGGAAGGCTGGAGTAAGGAACAATTTCTGTTGGCTGTATCCAAGATTCCCGGTGTTTATGTACCATCTTTTTATGAACAGCAGTACGATGGCTCTGGTCGGCTGATTGCTGTTACATCTACCAAGGATGTACCGCAAGTGATTACTAAGCGCATCATAGAGGATCTGGACAATGCATACTTCCCGACAAAGATGATTGTTCCCTCAACCGAAATCGTTCACGACCGGGCCAATCTGGAGGTTTTCCGCGGCTGTATTCGTGGCTGCCGTTTTTGCCAAGCTGGTTTTTCCAACCGACCGGTTCGAAAAAAGAGTGCTGAGGTTCTGTGTCGACAAGCAGTTGAAACACTGGAAGACTCCGGCAATAATGAAATCACATTGTCCAGTCTGTCCACTTCCGATTACCGTGAATTGAAGGAATTAACGGACACATTGATTCCTTATTGTATGGAGAATAAGATAAATCTTTCTGTTCCGTCTCTGCGCGCAGACAATTTTTCGCGTGAATTGATGCAAAAGCTGCAAACGTTGCGGAAAAGCGGTTTGACCTTTGCACCGGAAGCTGGCACACAACGGCTGCGGGATGTCATTAACAAGAACCTTACGGAAGAGGAGATTCTTACTAGTTGTTCTATTGCTTTCTCTGGCGGATGGAATAATGTCAAACTGTATTTTATGCTTGGTCTGCCAACGGAAACCGATGAGGATGTTCTTGGCATTGCGGAACTTGTGTTTAAGGTCATCAATACATGGAAAGCATGTGCTTCCAATAAAAAACGCGGTTTGCGTGTCCATGTAGCAACGGCTTATTTCGTTCCGAAGCCCCATACGCCCTTCCAGTGGGAAAAGCAGATTTCGCCCGAGGAATATTTGCGCCGTTGTAAGCTGCTTAAGAGTCATTTCTATTCCAAATCCATCGAATATAACTATCATGCTCCGGATTTGAGCAGACTGGAAGCAGTATTTGCCAGAGGTGACCGCCGGGTTGGCCGTGTTATTGAAGAAGCAATGTTGCACGGCGCCCGTTTAGACGGTTGGGACGAACATTTCTCCTATCAAACATGGCTGGATGCCTTTGAATCCTGTGGCGTTGATCTCGATTTCTATACAGTTCGCGGTTATGGTGAAGATGAACTGCTGCCTTGGGATATGTTTGATGTGGGTGTCAGCAAGAAATTCCTGTTATGTGAGAGAAGAAAGGCCTATGAAGCGATTGTTACACCCGATTGCCGTCAAGGCTGCAGCGGCTGTGGTGCTAATAAGCTGCTGAAGGAGGTGCAATGCGATGACTAGACTGTTGTTTGAGAAGACGGGGAACAGTGTATGGATATCTCATCTCGACTTAATGCGGTTGTTCCAAAGAGCATTTAAGCGGGCAGAGCTGCCGCTGAAGCATACACAGGGCTTCAATCCCAGACCGTCAGTATCCATCGCGCTGCCACTTTCTGTTGGCGTTCAGAGTGGATGTGAGCTTCTTGATTTCGAATTGGATGGTCAAGAGATTTCCAACGAAGATATCTGCAGCAGACTCAACGAAAAACTTATTGAGGGCGTAAGCGTTTTGAAAGTTTATGATGACGGAAGAAAAATCCGTGATCTGGCATATCTGGCTTGCAGAGTTGATCTGGAGTATGACAGGGGAGTGCCTAAGAATGCTCTGGAAGAAATCAATGGCCTTTTCGAGACGGAAGAAATCACTGTTCAAAAGAAGGGTAAAAACGGTTATGTTGAGCAGGATATACGTCCTATGATTCAGGAACTGTCAGTTTCCGCCGTTGATGAACACCGGATCCGTTTAGATGCAGTGATCTGCTGTCAAAATCCATCGCTGAATCCAAGTTTATTGGTATCGGCTTTGGAAAAGTACCTTCCTATGTACACGCCGGATAATGCGTCTTTCATGCGTGTAGAAATCTACGATAACAATATGGAAGTTTTTAGATAAAGGGAGATAAATTATGGAAAATATTATTTTGGAAGAGTGCCCTATGTGCCGCGGGAATGGTGTGATCATGCACGAAGGTGGTTGGAATGTTCAGATTGAATGTGCAGATTGCGGCAGCCACACCGTATATGTTGAGTATGAAGACGAAGCAGGAAAAGCAGAAGCGGAAAAGATGGTTGCAAGACTGTGGAATCTTGGAAAAGTAATCAAAGCCAATCCCGGTGACTAAGACTTTGGGGACAAAACCGACTGTCCGGAGTATCCTAAAAAAAATTCGAAAAAAGTAAAAATAATGCTTGCATTTTTCTCCAACATGTGTTAATATACTCTGGCGTTGAGGAACGCAAGCATATCCGGGTGTGGCGAAGTTTGGTATCGCGCTTGAATGGGGTTCAAGAGGCCTCGAGTTCGAATCTCGACACTCGGACCATAAAACGAAGTGAAATCGGCTAGATTTCACTTCGTTTTTTGCTTTTTTTCGACTTTAATATAAAAGGCATAAGAGGATAAATACAAGCTCACCGGTATGGACTATGCAGCCGACGAGCAGATTACAGCGATGAAGGCTGAGATTGAAGAACTGGTAATCCATTCGTAAGATAAGTGCGTCGGTTTTTACTCGACGCACTTTTACTGTTTGTTAAGATTGTGAAACTGCTTGCTTCTTGCGGAACGGCAGTTCCCTGTTCTGTAGCCAATAGATTAGGCAGAATACGATGTAAGCGCCTAAGCATATTGCGAGCATGTAGATGGGTGTGTTAATATACCAGCCAAACCGCTCTGAGAACTGTTTGAACACGATGATTGGGGAATTACCAGGCCCAACGAAGAACATATTCATGTCGCCCTCAAAACCGAACTGTACAATGCAGTTCAGGACAAAAGCAATCCCGCACAGCGTAACGAAGGTCAGTGTCGCCATCTTGTAGTCCTGCTTAGAGTTTCCACCCCGCTTCGAGAAGCACAGCAGAAGACCTACAAAGACCAAAAGCATATGCCATACGCAGGAGTGGATAGTCAAAAATAAATAACCGTGGAGCAGCCCGGAAGGCTCAGCAAAAGCAATGGCACCACCGAGCAGATTGTACAGAACCATAAAGCTGAACATTGCCCGCTGGAACATGCCGGGCTTCAAAAATGGCGCAAGCAGGCACATATACATCGGTATGCTGCAGAGCTGGAACGGAAACTCACCCCAGTGGTAGGTATTGTCAGCGATCACATAATAGCAGAAAAACTGCTTAAACACCTCTGATAAAGAGAGCAACAGACCACAGGAAAAAAGAATTCGGCCGGCAGCCGTATTACTGACATTTCGAAGCTTCCAGGCAGAGAAAACGCATGCGGTAAAGCCGATTATGGTAAATAGGATATGGAACGCACCGTATGCCGGCGGCACCTCCATAGGCCATGATATGGACTCAAAGAAAGAATCTAACATTTTCTGTATCTCCTTTTCCTTTCACTCGAGCGTAGACATAGTAACACAGGAACCTTTTGCTGACAACACAGTTAATGAATTCTTAAAGTTTTAAGAATATATGCAGGAAACAGCCGTGGATACGCTGGAACTGTTTCCTGCAATAATCAACCAACAAGTTAAAATATGTGCTCTGGCTATCTATGCTGTAACTGTAATTGTTATTTATTGGGAATGCTTGGGTATAATATGTGCGTGAAATCGAAAAAACTGTTTAATCATAAGAAAAGCACGCCAGTCAAACCGACGCATTTTTCGATTTCTATTTTTAGATTGCCAAGCATTTCAGCCGCATATCTTGCTGCTGTCGTTATGGTTTGTTCCTTTCGGCAAACTACGGAGCAAAAGCGCTTCGCCAATTAGACAGAGTGTGATCAGAATGCCAACGATAGAAAGAAAGTGAAACCCCAAGATCACGGGGCCTAAGGAAATAGCTGTACATACATATAAAAGGTTTTTGGCAGCTGTTGCGATGCGAGCGTTTCCTGTGATGCAATAGAGTACCAACAGCACAGTAATCAGACAGGTTATCACCGCGGTAATGAGTGGCGCGAAATTGGCATATCCGAAAGGTGTCAAATCAAAATAAGAATACAGCTCTCTGAAGCGACCGGCGGGTACACCCTCCGTAACGGCCGGACGCAAAAAATTGCATACCGTACCGTAGGGTAAGACTTCCAAAATCAATGTAACAATCGGCAGAAACAAATATAGCAATCTCTTTTTCATGGAAAACCGCCTCCTACTTAAACGCAATCAATTTATCGCCTTTATATTTGAGTGTTCCTTTTTCGTTAATCCTATAGCCGTTATAAGAGAATTGAGAAACATAAAAAGATTTCTTCTTACCGCCTACAGAGAAAACAATCACATATTTCTCTCGCTTGCCGGATCCGGAATACTTAGAAAAGGTCTCTACTTTGTTTTTGTCAACGACAACAGCCTTTGCGGACTTGATGGGCGCATATCGGTTCTTAACCAATCTTACAAGGATGCTGACTATTGTCAACACACCGATTCCTGCAAAAAGCGCGATGATAACGATGTTGGAAATGTTCTCCGGCATATATCCACGCTCCTTTTTGAATCGGGATTGATTAACTGTTTGCGTCGCTGAAGATCTCCAGTAATCTACTGTAGTCGAAATCGCTTGTTACAGTATGATTACCTTCGCTCCATAGAGTGCTGTTAGAAATGAACTCTGAATTGATCCAATGGTTTCTGTAGGCAGATATGCACCACTCAAATTCAACCTCATCGCCCTTATAGAAAATGATCCTCATTCGATCATCTGCAAGAGGAGAAGTTATTTCTGTTGTTTCTAAGGAGTTATACATTGCTAAAAGTTCGGATATTGTTTTCTTGTCTGTGATGGTTACTTTTTCGAAAGTTTTTTCACCGTCGCTTGCATGGAGCATGACAATGTTATCAATCTGGATTTCTGCGGTATCATTACAGCCAGACAAGCCTAATACAAAAAACAATACTATAGCGAATGAAATCAATTTTCTCATACAGTCACACTCCTTTGTCAAATTCTAGTATATTGAACAGTTTGTCTTACTTCTTTTTCATTCGAATGAGTTTGTAGAGCAAGAAACCAAGACCGGCCCATAGAAAAACATTCAGCAGAAGATACATAACGGTTTTTGACTCGATTGCAACAAATAACTCCATATAACCACACTCCTTATGTGCGTAAAAGTCCGCATAAAACCGCAAAAGCCCGTAACTTTCGGCAAGTTACAGGCTTTTATCATTGTCCGATATGATTCTCAGTGGGAAAATGAATCCTATAACCGCACCGGGAAGTTCTTTTCAAACATATTATAAAGCATAATTATGAACTTTTCAACTGTATTAGTATGGTGCTATCTTAAGTTTTCGTAAGACAAGAGGGCCTTTGTTGAAAAGAAAGTGCGATTATGGTATAGTTTTATCAGAAAATGAAGGGAGAATGCCCTATGAAGATATTACTTGTTGAGGATGACAGTGCTCTGCGAAGTGCATTGGAAGAGCTTCTGACCCGGGAAGGATATGATGTGGTCAGGACCTCTAATGTCCACTCTGCAAAAGCAGCAATGCGTTCTGAAATTGACTTGGTTATGCTGGATGTGGGTTTGCCGGATGGAGATGGCGTAAGTCTTTGTAAGCAGTGGCGCAGCGAAGGTGTGCAGACACCCATTCTGTTTTTGACCGCTAAGGACGAAGAGCTGGATGTGGTACGGGGTCTGGATGCGGGCGGTAATGACTATGTAACGAAACCTTTCCGAATGCAGGAACTGCTTAGCCGAATCCGTGCATTGCTGCGCAGAAATCAGAAGGAAGCAGTAATCTCCCGAAGCGGGATCACTTTGGATACAGCCAAACTGCAAGCCAATAAGAATGGAGAAGTGTTACTGCTGACCGTGACAGAATACAAGATTCTTGCCAAACTCATTTCGGAGCGATCCATCATCACACGGGCAGCCCTTTTGGATGCGCTGTGGGATGTAGACAGTCGGTTTGTAGATGACAACACATTGTCTGTTCATATCAGCCGCCTGCGGGAAAAGGTTGGCAGCAGCCATACCAAAACCATTGGAGGGGTGGGATATCAATGGGTGGATTGATCATCGTTTGCGTTGCTCTGGCTATCATCTGCATCGTGCTACTCATACAGAAGATTGCTTTGCATTACCGAATAAGAAAGCTGACCGAACAAGTAGATGGCTTCAACTCCGGAACGGCAGAAATGCTGGATGTTGCTTTGCGGGAGGATAAACTAGCACAGTTGCAGAATGGTATTGCGGATTCTCAGTTGGCGCTTACCCGCGCCAGACAGCTCAATATTGAGGAATGCAACCGGACAAGTCAGCTGACCGCCGATATCTCCCATCAGTTGAAAACACCGCTGACTACTTTGCGACTCTATACCGAGCTGGACAACACTCCTCACATGGAGGCAAGCCTGGAACAGATCCAGCGGATGGAATCTTTAATTCAAGCACTCCTGCGTCTGGAACGGCTCTGTGCTGACGGATATGCTTTCAACTTTGCTCCGGTTAATGCCGAACGCATTCTGCAGGAACAGTGGCAGGGTCTGCAGACAATCTGGCCTAAAAAGAAGCTGATCGTAAATGGTTCAGCGCAGATTCGTTGTGATGAAAACTGGTTGGGAGAAGCTTTTCTGAACCTGCTGAAAAATGCCTGTGAGCATACGGAAGAAGACGGAGTGATCCGGGTACAGTTAGAACGGACGGAAGCAGCGTTCTTCTGTATCATTGAGGATAATGGAGGTGGCGTCGCTCCGGATGATCTGCCTAAGCTGTTTCAGCGGTTCTACCGAGCAGAACATCAGAATAAGAACGGCGCAGGCATTGGTCTCGCCGTTGTCAAAGAAATTATCCAGCGGCACCACGGCAGTATCACTGCCGAGAACGGAAAGTATGGCCTGAAGATGACCATTTCTATGCCTATGCTGGATCGCAACCTTACGAACTCGTAAGGTAAAAGTAAGATAAAAGAAAGATTCGCCTGTTACGATAGATGCATAAGGAGGGATACCTATGGAAATTTTGAAAGCAACGAACCTTAGTAAGATCTATCAGACGGGCGAATCTGCTGTTTATGCCCTGGACGATGTAACTCTGTCTATTGATGAAGGCAGCTTTGTTGCCATCACCGGCCCCAGCGGCAGCGGTAAGTCTACCTTGCTGCACCTGCTCAGCGGTCTGGATAAGCCCACCCACGGCACCGTGGCCTACCGGGATAAGGATCTCTATAAGTACAATGATAATCAGCTCTCCGTCTTGCGCCGCCGCCGTTTTGGCTTCGTGTTCCAGAGCTATAATCTGGTCAAGGAATTGACCGGCTATGAGAATATGCTCCTGCCTGTCATGCTGGATGGCAAGAAGCCGGATGAAGCCTACCTGAACCGGATCATTGAGATTCTGGGTATCGGTGACCGCCTGTCCCATCTGCCCGGTGCCATGTCCGGCGGTCAGCAGCAGAGATTTTCTATCGCGAGAGCCTTGGCAAATAAGCCTGCAATCCTTTTTGCTGACGAGCCTACCGGTAACCTAGACGGTAAGGCGGGTAGGGAAGTGCTGACACTTCTTAGAACTGTCAGCCATGAGTTAGGCATCACATTGGTACTGGTGACCCACGATATGAAGGTCGCGGAGCAGGCTGACCGGATCATCCAGCTTTCTGATGGCAAAATCGCCGCTGACAACGGGGTGGGCTTATGAAACAGCTGACCTATTCGGCTATGGCCGTTGCCCGTCTACGTGCCAATAAAAAGCAATATTTTAGCTTGGTATTGGGTATCTTTTTAGCGGTTTTTCTGATCACCGTGTTTTTTCTTG
Organism: Faecousia sp.; assembly: GCA_045589055.1. Classification (GTDB taxonomy): domain Bacteria; phylum Bacillota; class Clostridia; order Oscillospirales; family Oscillospiraceae; genus Faecousia. The sequence continues at coordinate 14,541 of JAZNFH010000080.1, forward strand.
CTGTGCAGGGGTTTCTGCTGGCACAGGTGGAACAGGCCGAACAGAAAATGGGAAAACTGGATGCTTTTTTACTGGATAACACAGAAATTACCGATGAACGGCTCCAAAGGACCGTCTTCATCAAAGAGATTGGACATGTGTATGTCACAGCAGAGGTGGCGGGTACTGGCAGCTATGTTGGCTACTATGACGCCATCGGTGAAAAGCACATGTACCGCACGGTATTGGAAGGTCGTATGCCCCGGTCCGCCGGTGAGATCGCTATTGAACAAACCATTTTGCTTGCCATGGACTTAGATCGCCAGTGGCAGCCCGGTGATACGGTGGAACTGTCTTTACTCCCCATTGACGGAACCGAAGAAACAAGGACCTTTACCCTGGTGGGAATCCTCAGAGATCAATCCGCTCAGTTGGATATTTCCAATGAAATTCACACCTCGGAAGAATACATCAAAAAGTTTCCTGCTATGCTGGTCAGCCGTGAAGAAGTCCCTTTTCAGACTGGACGGATCGCGGTCCACCGGACCTTTCTAACGAAGGGCGGTAAATTCTCTTCCAACCGTATTGGTAAATTCCAAACCGACTTTGGTATGGTTTCCAGTTACGCACAGTACTGTATCATCTCTCTTGCCGGCACGGTGGAATACCATGATATCTTTTTTGCCATTGCGGACAAAGGACAAATTATGCTGACACTGGTAATGGGCATCCTATTGGCCTTTGCTTTGCTGGCCAGCAGCGGTATCGGTATCGCCGGAGCCATGGAGGGAGCCTTGTCACGGCGCAGTGAGGAGATCGGCCTTTTACGGGCCGTTGGCGCTACCAAAGGGCAGATCCGCCGGATCTTCGGCAGGGAAAGTCTGATCCTTGCACTGATTGTAGCTCCCCTTTCAATTTTGCTGGGTATTCTGGCGGTTACCATCATAGCCTGGGCCGTACCTCGGCAGATGGTGCTGAAACTGAATCCGGTTTTGCTGATCCCCATATTGCTGTTTAGTGTGCTTCTGGTGATTCTTTCCGGCAACGCACCGCTGCGACGCAGCGCCAAACTGATGGCCATGAGCGTCATCCGGGACACGGCTGTGCTTCGCAAGCACAAGCATATCCGCAGCAAAAAGCAGTTCCGGGTCTCTCGGTTGATCTCCGGGCGGCTGCTACAGCTGTATCCCAGTCGTCAAATCGGCAGCGCTGTTCTGTCAGCACTGATGCTGTTTTCATTGTTCTGTGCAGTGGTCTGCGTGAATGTGGGGGTAACGAAGGTCGGTGGCGAGACAGCAGCCTTTGAGATTATCTCAATAAGCGGCGGCAGAACCGGCTATGTTGATATTTTACCGGATCCGCCTCTGTCTTCCCAAAGCATATCCCAATTGCGCCGCCTTCCTCATGTTTCCGATATAGTTATTGAACGAAACATCAATCTTTCGGTGCTGCTGGAAGATACTGGCGAATATCTGAAGTCCGAAGATCCTGTGCTTTATACCGAGGAGGAATATCTGGAAGAATTGGAAGACACTGCAAACAGCCAATTCTACCACTATTCACTGGAGCAATGGAAAGAGCAAGTGAAGCAATACAATCAGACTCGGGATAAGCTGAATGTGTCTCAAGATATGGCTCAGCTAAACCTTACCACCGTAGTTTTAAACGAGCGTACAATCCGTGAGAAATACAGCCATTGGGTAGAAGCGGGAACCATCGATCTGGATGCCATCAATGCAGGCAAAGAAGTGCTGATTGCTGCGCCTAAGATTTGGCATGGTGTCAGCCAACAAGGTTACACATATGCCTTCCGGGGTTCGGAACCTTCCCAGAAAAGCGATATCTTGATGGCAGAAAACGATACTTTCTATCCAGGGCAGGTTTTGCCCATGATCCAACTTTACTGTGAGACAGATAACTACGAAAATGCACGGGACTTTATTAATGTCCAACGCCATGATACCACCGTCACAGTAGGTGCTGTGCTGAAGGATTTTGACGGATCATGGTTCTCCCGAGCCACTATCATCACCACCGAGGAAGGTCTGCAAAATATGGGCCTCTATGCCAATGGTTACGATACCTATAAGATCTACCTGGATGGGGACATTGATCTGCAAACCGAGGAAATGCTTGTGCAGCGGATCGAGGCCATTGCTTCCAGAACCGGTGGGTATTCTTTGCGAAACAGCTTACAGACATACAGGGAAGATCTAACCGCCAAAGTACAGCTTATTGCAGTGTTTTCTGGCATTTCCATTCTCTTTGCGGCAGTGGTCATCAGCATGATCGTGTCTTCCATTACCCGCAGGATCCAATCCGACGGGCGGCGGATCGGCATGTTAAGGGCAGTAGGTGCCGATGAAAAGGTCATCCTGGGCTGCTATTCCGGGCAGGTAACGGTCAGCTTCTTGGGCGGATTCCTGCTGACAACAGTTGCAATTATCGTCATTCTGATCTCCGCCATCATAGAAGGTCTGGAACTATATGCGGCTTTCGGCTTTGCAGGCATGATTGTCTTGACAGCATTGAGTTGGGCCATTTGCCGGTATATCCTACGGCTTCGAATCCGGGCATATTTGAATAAGAGCATCATCGACAACATCAGGGAGCTGTAATTATGAAGAGATTGATTTGTGTTTTTCTGACCATGCTGCTGGTATTGTCTCTGGGTGTGACAGCTATTGCGGCGGGATTTGAAATTGACCAATATACCACCGCGGATGGCATGAGTCTTTCCTGGTATCAAGGATACGAGCCGACCATTTCTTATAACACTATGACCATATTTCTGCCCGTTCGGGCAGCAAGCTGTGCAGGAGACATTACCGCATCCATTGCGCTGGATGACCCCCATGTATTTCTGCTCAGCGGTGAGCCAAAGGAAGTGACCGTTTCACCCAAGGATGGCATCTATCCTGTGAAGCTGACTCTGCCCTTGCGGCAAAACCGCAGAAACGGCGACTATCCTGCTACCATTACCTTAAAGGGACGCAACACTTCCGATAAGGAGATTGTAGAAACTTTTGCCTATGTTATCCGTATCCGGGATGGTTATGGCAGCCACGAAACCATGGAGCCGATGATTTCTGATGTGACCCCCAATCTGAATGTGGGCAGCGATGGTGCGCTAAATCTGACTATCAACAATCCCACAACCACCCAATCCATAATGGATGGTGAAATCACGGTGACGGACAATAGCGGCGATATCATTATGTTGGGTACCAATCGAGTGAAGATCTCTGAAATTCTACCCGGCAAGTCGGAAACCGTAACCATTCCTATGTCTGTCAGGGGTAATGCTTCTATCAGCCTGCACACGCTGGAAGTGACCTTCCGCTATCGGGTACTGGGAAGTGATGCAGAGAGGAAAGAGACCTTTACGATTCCCGTGACACAGGAGATTCGCCTGGAGCAAGGCGGTGTGCAGCTTCCCTCTGCCATTGCCGGGGAACTGGGCAATATGACCCTGCCGCTGATGAATATGGGCAAGGGAGAATTGCGCAATGTCCTGGTGAAACTGAAAGTGGACGGCGTTTTGGAACCCCAAAGTGTATTGGTGGGGACGATTGCGTCTGGTGAAACCAACCAAGCAAAACTGACCTTTACTCCCAATATCAATAGCCTTGGCATCTACGCGGGTATAGTGACGATCACCTGTGAGGATGCTTACGGAAATCCATTTTCTCAGATTCTGGATGTTAACCTGACTGTTGAGGAACCAATCCCGGAATCTGAAATGGAAATGGAAGAGGAAGAAGAGATAATGAGTAAGGGGACGGTTGTTCTGATTGTGATGTGCGTTTCTTTGACAGCAGGTCTTGTAGTCCAGGGAACTATCCTTACGAAAAAGATTCATAAGATCGAGGAAGACAGGCTTTAGGCAGACCAATAAAAGACACTACCGCTATTTGTTTGAAGGCACCGCAGAAATGCGGTGCCTTTTCATACAGAAAGGTAATTTGTTCGTGTGCAACTGTCAGTTGCTAACATTTCCAAGCCGGCTTGGTGGACTTTTGGCTGTTCCACTGCTATACTTATGACAAAGAAATGAGGAGGGGTGGCAATGAGCTTAGGCGAAAGAATCTACAAACTGCGTACCGAAAAAGAAATGTCCCAGGGAGATTTGGCAGAGGCACTGGAAGTATCCCGCCAGTCTATTTCTAAATGGGAGACAAACGGCTCTGTGCCGGAACTGGATAAGCTGGTTAAGCTCAGCGAGATCTTTGACATTTCCTTGGACGAATTAATTACGGGGAAAGAAAGGGAAAAACCGAAGGAAGAACCGGTAATTGGCGCTGCGCCGATAGAACCTCAAATAATTTATATTGAAAAGCCTGTCAAACCGAGTGTCACCGCTGCGCAGATTCTTGGAATTATCCTGCTTTCGTGTTCCTTGCTTTGCTTTGTGCTGTTCGCATGTTTTGGTAAGAGATACGATGTGACAGAAGTGCTGATTCTGTGCTTGCCAGTTGCTTTGTGGGGTGTCCTGTGCCTCATAACGAAACATCCTCTTTTGTGGTGCAGTTGGTGCGGAAGTGTTACTTGGTGGATATATGTGTTCATCCTCGCTAAGAGGTGGGAAGAGGCAACGCTATTGTTGATCATTGGAATTCTGCTGATTATCGTTTCTCTTGCTTATACCGTTTATCTGCACAAAAAAGAACAGATTCATGTTCCTGCCTGGGGGTGGGCATTGCTAACACTGATACTGACTTTTGCAGCATTGCTTTTGGCACTTAATCTAATTCCTCCCACCCAAGGTTCGGTTACACGCCCTCAAGAAATAGGTTCTATTCCAGATGCGAGTATTGTTCCCTAATAACAATGAAGGCACCGTTGTCCCGGTGCCTTCATTTGGTGTATATTGTTAGTTTTCAATGCTATACAGGAATTCCTGTTCTTCGTTCGGATCGAACTGCAACGCATCTTGTATCGTTTGGAAGGTATGCGTATCTCCAACACCTGCTGTCAGATGCTTCTCTTTGGCGGTGATTGCAGGGTACTGAAACCAGGTTGTTTGGTGGGTGTAATTGATCCAGGCATCAATCAGCCATCCATCCTGTCCTTCTTTGACGGTATAACTGACGTATCCACGATGGTTTTCTCCTTTGTTGGGCATAGAGAACTCAGCAAATACATCAGTGGATGTTTTCTCACCCCAGAAAATGCTGGTAGATGTGTATGTTTCGTCTCCCAACAAGAAATATGGAGAGCGATATACTCGGTCACCATCATTGTAAAGTACCTGCCCGGTTACGTCACTTCCGGATATCCAACCTCTGCTGTCGCGGTGAGCTGGCCAAAGCTGAATGACATCTGTTCCGTGGAAGGCGGGATCTACAACCCATTGGAAATGGTGGATAATCTTCCACTGTTCCCGTTCACCTGCAAGTTGAACTCCGATACCGGTAATACGAAGTTCTTTCACATCATATGCGGTGTAGATATGGATCACATTGTCATCTTGCAGTTCCTGCACTCTGCGTCCCTTATTTAAAGGGTGATCGTTTACATCCACTACAACCCGAACGGCATCTTTGCAAGACAGCAAATCTTCCTCTCTAAGATCACCTAAAATGTGTTCGGGGAAACCAAGGGAAACCAGATGGTCTTTTATTTCCAGTGCTTCTCTACTTTCAGAAAGAGAAGCAACCTGCCAATTCATAGGATACTGATGGAAGAACAGATATCCGAATCCGCAACCAATTAGTATAGCAACGACCAGCGCAATAGAAATGGTTCTGTCAGTGAATCTGACGGCAGTGGTTGAAATGCAGTAACCGGCTTCATCCAATTCTTTCGAAAGCTTTAGCAGGCTGCGAATAATGCAAATATAAAGGATCAAGAGAATGATTCCCAGAAATAATCCTCCTGGAATCTGCGGGATTGCCAGCAAGCAGATAAATGCAGACCAAAGAATCAGCGCTGCTGCACCGCCTGCATGGGGCGCAATGCCAGCCTTTTCCTGCACAGTCCGCAGTGCTTTCCAAAAGCAAATATACAACAGGAAGATGATGGCCATATTCAGTACATTCAGAACCGATGCAATTGCGGAAGCATAGAAGGCGGATTGGAAGATTGTTGTGTTCAGTATCAGTGTGGGGAAGAAGTATGCGCTTCGGGCAATCGTGATGATCCAGCAGGCGCGAAACCAGTGGTTCTCTTTTCGAAGCGCCCGGAATCCTAACAGCGTTAGAATCATGCCTATTGCGGGCAGGAGATAGTTCAGACCAACAAAGTTCAGCGTGATGGCACCCAATGCGAAACCGGTCAGGATACGGTTGATGGCCTTTCGCCAAGGGGTAACATCATATGCAATATCATCTGGGGGCAGCTCAGTCATGCTGTTTTGCAGCATCGAGTCGAATTCCTGCTCGTTCAGGTTGTTTACATCATACTCACGCATTGCCGTCACCTCCTAACAGCTTGCGCAGGCGCTTTTTAATTCGATACAGGCGTCCTTCAACTGCCCTCTGCGTCATACCAGTTTCAGAAGCAATTTGGGCAGTGGTTTGTAAGTAATAGTATTTACGATAGAAGATGAGCCGGTCTCGTTGGGGAAGTTGAGAAAGCGCTTTATTTAACTCGTTTCTTCGCTCTCGCGCTATAATCAGTTCTTCCGGAGTTGGATCAAGAGAGGGCGTTTCAGTGGTAACCTCGGTATCTTCATAAGGTGCCTTGGAAGAGCGTAGCTTGTTCAGAGCTATGCTTCTTGTTACGGAAGTAATCCATGCCGTCCAACTTCCACGATTCTCGTCGTATAGATGAATCTTTTCCAATACCCGCATGGCAGATTCTGAAAGACATTCCTCCCGATCTTGCTCATTGGGAACAATAGGCTTGATGATATACTGCATCAGTGGGCCATAATGGTTAAGCAGTTGTTCTGCGCCATTCGGATCTTGCGATCTGAGCATCTCAATGATGTCCGCTTCCTGCATGAAAATACCTCCTTTCCCCAAAATACCCTTCACTTAATAATACACTACATTCAATAAAAAACCCATACGCATTTTAAAATATTTCAAGTGCTGAAAAATGTCCAGTTGAAGAAGTCTGAGAAGGAACTTTCGAAGGAAAAACCGCCCCGAGTAGATTTCCGGGGCAGTGCGTTCACGGATTTAGCTTCTGACTATAGCACATTCTCGATTATCGAGAATACCAAGAATAAATTACTCGCTCTTCGTCTGAGGGGAAAGTAACCATACTTTTACCCAATAAGCAGTTATCTAGGGGTAGCAGAGACAGAAAATTTACACTCTATCTGCAAATGTCTTGATGGATGTGATAGAATTATAATAGAAAGAGTTGATCACCCAAGAATATTGCGAAAATAATGATACCTAAAGCCCTAACGGTTTTTCTGAATGAAAAGCAGACAGTCCGGCAAGGCTGGGAGATCATGACAGGAAACGGCTATACCGCCTTCCTGTTCTGGACGCGGAGCAGCACTATCTTGGAACTGTCAGTGAAGGAGATTTCCTGCGCCACATTTTCGATACCGGTTCACTGCATAAAATGGGGATGGAAAAACATAGAGTGGAAGAGGTTGTCCGGGCTGCATTAAATCAAAACTTTTGTTTCTGTTGTGTACAGCAGAAACACACTCTGCGGAATCCTGACTTACCGGGGTGTGATTGCACATCTGGCAGAAACGAATGGGATACCCAGCAAAGCATAAACCTTAACAGCTATAGGAAAGAGGGGGAAATAACTAAATGGAATTAAAGGTTGACGGGATTCAGTGTATTCCCTTGTGCGACGAATCGCTGCTGCAGATCGTCCATAGATTAGGTATGAGCAAAGAAAAGCTATCGGAGAGACCTTTGGCCGCAAAAATTGCGGGCGAAGTGTTCAACTTGAATTACATCCCGATTCGGAAGACGGATAACATTGCGGACAGACCTTCCATTCGTACAGCAATGGCTGCATCGAAAGGAATTGTGAATTTAATCAAAATTGACGATCCGGCAGGCAAAGAAGTCTATACCCGTACTGCACAGTTTGTGATTTTCCTGGCATTAGCGCAACTCTGGCCCAATGCGAAGGCATCTATGGATTGCACCTTGGGACCGGCATTATATATCCATATTGAAAACGAGCCGGGTTTTTCTGCAGAGAAACTGAAAGCGCAAATTCAGCAGATTGTTGAGCAGGACTTTCCTCTGATCCGCAAAAGAATTTCCAAAGAGGATGCGGTTAAATTGTTTGCATCTAAGGGACGGGTGGATCAGACAAGACTTCTGCAATGGAGGGATGCGCCGCATTTTGATCTATATTCTCACGGTGACTTTGCCGACTACTATTACGGCGAGTTGGCTCCCTCTAGCGGATACCTGCAGGTATGGGACATCATACCCATTGACGGTGGATTCCTGTTTGTATTCCCGGATGAATTGGACACAGATAAAGTCGGTCAGTATGAGTCCATGCCTAATTTCTTCTCTGTTTGCGCAGAAGGAGAGCGTTGGGGACAGCTGATGCAATGCAGAACCGTTGCGGATCTAAATGAAATGACCCTATCCGGTAAGCTGCGGGACCTGATTCGGGTCAACGAAGCGCTCCATGAAAAGCGCTATGCGCAGGTTGCGGATATGATATGTGACCGTGGATGCAAGGCAGTTATGCTTGCAGGCCCAAGCTCTTCTGGAAAAACCACATCTGCCAACCGTCTTGCCACCCAGCTGCGTGTCCGCGGAAAGAAGCCGATTCTGATGAGCCTGGACGATTACTACATAGACCGGGATAAGTGTCCGGTCGGTCCGGACGGCAAGCTGGATTTGGAGCATATCAACACCATTGATACCGATTTGTTTGGTGAGCATCTGCAAAGGCTGCTTTCCGGTGAGAAAGTACAGATCCCGTGCTTTAACTTTAAGACCGGGCGGCGGGAATGGCCGGAGCACTATCTGCGGCTGGATGCGGATTCTGTGATCATTGTGGAAGGGTTGCACGCGTTGAACCCTGTTCTGCTGCCGGAAATGCTTCCAAAAGAATTGGTATTCCGGATGTATGTCAGTCCTTTGCTGCCACTGAATCTGGATGACCATAACCGCATACCCACATCCTATCTGCGCTTGTTGCGCCGAAGTGTCAGAGATTACGAAACCCGTGGTTCTTCCATCCAAAGGACACTTTCTATGTGGGACAGTGTTCGAAACGGTGAGAAACGGTGGATATTCCCATACCAGGAAAATGCCGATGTGATTTTCAACAGCTCCACACTGTATGAACTGGCGGTTTTGAAGAAGCATATATACCCACTGCTTACGGCAATCGGTCCGGAAGAAGAATGTTATGAGCAGGTTCGCGGAATGGTTAAAGTCCTCAATTATGTGATCGAGGCGGATGTGGATGATGAGATTCCGCCTACCAGTCTTGTCCGTGAGTTTGTCGGCGGAAATACCTTTTATAGAAAGTGACACCATTATGTCAAAGCGCAAGGATCCTCTCATAATGTGAAGCGATTGGAGGTCTTACTATGAAAATACAATTTATCGGAGCAACCCATGAGGTAACCGGAAGGTGTACGCTATTGGAAGTGTGCGGCAAGAAGTACTTGGTGGACTGCGGCATGGAGCAAGGCATCGATGTATTTGAGAATGTGCCGATCCCTGTCCCTGCCAATACCATTGAAGGAGTCTTTTTGACCCACGCTCACATTGACCATTCCGGTATGCTGCCCAAGCTTTATAAGGACGGCTTCCGGGGCAGTATTTATGCAACCTCCACCACCTGCGACCTGTGTAACATCATGCTGCGGGATTCTGCACACATTCAGGAGTCCGAGGCGGAGTGGCAGAACCGGAAAGCACAGCGTGCCGGTGACGATTTGATAGTGCCGGTCTACACCATGGCAGATGCTATCGGCGCTATCTCCCGATTCCGCCCCTGTGAATACGGTCAGATAATTCAAGCGGAAGAAGGTATTGTTGTTCGCTTTTCTGATATTGGACACCTGCTGGGCTCTGCCTGCATTGAACTGTGGCTGACCGAGGATCGCATTACCAAGAAGATCGTATTCTCCGGTGATGTGGGCAACATCGATCAGCCCTTGATCAAAGATCCTCTGCCAGTGGAAGAAACGGATTACCTTGTCCTGGAATCCACTTACGGAAACCGCCTGCATGAAAAGCCAGGTAACACAGTAGGGGAATTAGCTGAGATTATTCAGCGCACCCTTGACCGGGGCGGTAATGTGGTGATCCCTTCCTTTGCGGTAGGTAGAACGCAGGAAATGCTCTATGCAATTCGGCAGATTAAGCAGGAAGGTATGGTCAGCGGTCACGACGGCTTCCCGGTATATGTGGATAGTCCTCTGGCTGTTGAAGCCACAGGCATCTTCATGCAATGTGACCAAAGCTGTTTTGATGAAGAAACCGCTGCGTTGGTTAAACAAGGTCTCAACCCCATATGGTTTGACGATATTTGCCTGTCTGTAACCAGTGATGAATCCAAGCAGATCAACTTTGATAAGCGGCCCAAGGTGATCCTGTCTGCCAGCGGTATGTGCGAAGCAGGTCGTATTCGCCACCACCTGAAGCACAACCTGTGGGGAGAGGAAAATACCATTCTTTTCGTTGGTTATCAGGCGGAAGGTTCTCTCGGTAGAAAACTCCAGGACGGTGCACAGTATGTCCGTTTGTTTGGTGAGGATATTACTGTCAATGCGGAGATGGCCGCCCTCCACGGCACCAGCGGTCACGCAGACCAGGCAGGACTCCTCAGGTGGCTTGCGGGATTCAAAGAAAAGCCGCAGACGGTATTTATCAATCACGGCGATGATGCTGCCTGTATGATCTTCCAGAAGCTGCTGACCCAGATGGGCTACCACGCAGACGCACCCTATAGTGGCGCTGAGTACGATCTTGCGGCAGGCAGAATGACCGTGTATGCAGACTCCAAGCCAATTCGCCGGGAAGAACAGACAAAGGGTTCTGCCAGAGCTCGGGCAGTCTATGGTGAACTGCTTGCATCCGCAGAAGCGCTTCTTGCCTTTGTCAAGACCTGCAGAGGTCGTACTAATAAGGACAACGCAAAGCTTGCCTCTCAGATCCGGAATTTAATTGAGAAATGGAAATGATAATGCGAGGGCACGCAGTAAAATACGGTCTCAAAATTTTTATTGATTTTGATTGTGATTTCGAGTAAAATATATGCAAGAGAACCCTTGAACGGCGATCTGGCACTTTTTAGAGCGCCGGATTGCCGTTGCTGCTTTTTTGAGGAAGAAACGCAAGGAGGAAGGCCAATGCAATACACATTTCAGACTGACTACAACCAGAAATCGCTGGCAGTGATGGCAAAATGCATTCGTAAAACTGCCCGAGCAAAGCACAGCAAGCGCAGCCATATTTTCGGGTGGATCGTGATTGCGCTGGCGCTGCTTCTGTCTTTTTCCTCCGGTGATGAGGGCTTTGTCATTACCTTCAAGACCGTGATTACATGGATAGCTGCAGCTGTGATGCTGATTGTCTTGCTGTTTGAGGATCCAATCAACGGATACTTTGCCAGGAAGAGAATGCTAAAAGGTACAGAAAGCGCTACCGCTACATTTGACACTGAGAAACCGGATGTGTTTACTTCTGAAACTGAGGTAGGAAAAACCGAGTTCTCCTACGACAAGATTGCAATGATTGCTGAAACAGAGCGCTACTTTGTTTTCGTATTCAGCGCAAGCCACGCTCAGGTGTATGATAAGACCAGCTTATCCGGTGGCACAGTCAATGACTTTAGAGAGTTTATAATCCAGGTGACAGGCAAGGAGATCTGCCGTATTCAGTAAGCGATTGGAGTATGTATAGGCGCTGAACTATTTGAAGTTGGTCTCTTCATGGCCTTTATAAACTGGTCAAGTCCTGTTTTGACAGCACTTGTGTATTCCTTTGTGGCTGTTGTTGCGATACTCCAGCTGGGAGATAAATGGCGGTAGTTCCTACCAAAAGGATATCCACAGCAAGTTTCCGGACTATCTTGCAGATATGATCCTAGATCCCAATAACAACATGGTAGATACTGTTAGACTGGATGCTTGTTGTTTAGAAAAGAGCACAAGAGTATGTATCCAAGCTATCTGGTTGACCCTATTGACAAAAGACCCCGCTATTCTTTACGGTAATGTTTTGACCGACAATGCTACGAATAAAAGCGTTACACTTACCGATACACAGCGTTCGCAAATACTCGACCAACTCTGCTTGGCGATTACATGGGAGGAGGACCCCGTATGAAAAGAATAATTATCCTATTACTGACCGTTCTGCTTTTGGGTACGCTCACCGCCTGCAATCCAAGCGTTGACCTGCCTGCAGATGGTAAACTGAAAGTGGATAAAGCCACCATCGAAATCGGTGAAACACATACTTCCTTTGAAGGGATGAATATTCAGATTGTGAATGCAATCTGGAACGACGAAGAAATTAAGTTTGAAATCAAATGGAACAACGAAACCTCTTATGATGTGGTTTACGGCGAATATTATAGAATTGAAAAAGAAACAAACGGCGAATGGGAAAGCTGTTTAACCCTCGACAACATTGGGTTTAACGATATAGGTCATGAATTAAGCGCCAAATCCTCACAGAAGCAAACATATAATCTGACGGATATCTTCGACATTTCCCAAAACGGTAAATACCGCTTTACTACCGATTGCCTTGTTTATGAAAAAGGTCGCGGCGGCAAAAGAACAGAATGCGAGATGTGGGCAGAGTTTACGGTTACTCGCGTTGGTGACACCAGCAAAGATGTGAAGAAGTCCTTTATCGACTTTAGAACCCAATATATCAGAACTGACGGGTACCACGAAGATGTGGAATATCCTGTTGTTAGGATTATTCGATCGGTTGATGAACTGAATGCCTATTATAATGAGAACAAAGAAAAATACAGCCTCGAACGCAGAAATGATCATGCATTGGACAGCACAATTGGATTTCTTGATGCCTGTGATAAGTACAACGATGAATATTTTGAGAAGCAGATTCTTGTTATGGTTCTGCTCGAAGAAGGCAGCGGTTCTACCCGTCATAATGTTGATAATGTGAAGCTCGGCTCTGACGGAAAGCTATATGTCAGTATCCGTTCGATTGTCCCGGAAGTCGGTAGCTGCGATATGGCTGAATGGCACATTTTGATTGAACCTGAAGCAGATGTTGATGTCACGCGAGAGTCTGATGTGATAGTCTATATGGATGGCATTAACCCTAAGACATAACCGACCGTTGTTCGTGAGAGTGGTGGTTTTCAAATATCACTCTGACTGTTCTGCATAATTGGGAGCACAAAACCGAACAAGGCAATGATTCCGGCGAATATTGTATTGCTATTTGGCCGGAAGGAGAAACCGACGGAAAGATTAAGGTATGGTACTATAACGCTTTTGGCGTTTGCGGTACCGGTTTTGAGCAGGACGAAATCACCGTTGGCGGTTACAGTGCATGGAAAGGTACCTATGATAACAAGGAACATTGGGACTTCATAAGTTTTAGGGATACTCCCGGTTCCTACGTTGTTATGAACGAAGGTGCCAATACGTGGCTCGGAGATTATGAAGTTGAGTTGATGCAGATCCTAGACACGATAAAGGTTGCAGAGGGATACATCAGTAAAGACGAAGCCATCGAAATTGCTAAGAATGCGGTGGATATCAAATGCGACGAAATCCGTACAAGATTTGATTCTGCGAACGGATTTTGGCGGATTAGTTTTCACAAGAAAAACTCTTCTGAGAGCATTAAAGATGTCGTTATGACACTTGAGGGAAAGATCCTGGATGATGAGTATTTGAAACTGAAGGAGGTGCAACAATGAAAAAGAAAGCATGGATATGGATCGTTGCAGGTGTGCTTCTGCTTGCGATCCTCTTTGCCCCGATTCCGACTGGTGTAGCCAGAGACGGCGGCACAAGAACCTATTCAGCTTTAACCTATAAAATCATAGACTGGAATCGCCTGACTACCGATGGCATCTATGAAGCAACCAAGATGTACTGGTTCCCCAATAACTTCCAGTCCATTGACGATCTGTGGACATACGAAGAGCAGGAAGTGGTTCACAAGTTTGTAGCAACTATTTTGGAATTGGACAGCACCACCGCGTTGGTTCAGCCTGTGGAAGGCGAAGATGAACTTTGCAGTGCGGATAAGATCCACCTCGGCATTGCAGATCTTGGTGATATAGGTGCACAGGTAGGCAGCGATGTGGAAATCCATTACACCGGTGGCATTATGGAATCCTATCCAGCACAGATCCACGCCGTAAAATGGGAACTGGCGAAGACACTTCGTCATAAGGAATTCACTGAGCAGTGGTTGGATAAAGAAACCGCAGAGAAATATGACAACAACATCTTCGATCACATCGTGATTACGGAGATCTACTCCAATTGCTTCTTCGCGAGAACTGTTCTCCCTATGTCCTACGAGATCAAGCTTAACGGAACACTCTCTGATGATTGGTGCGTTGGCGATCAGATTATCTGCACTTATGAAAACACCTATTACGATCATGAAAACCACCGTGCTGAGGTTGATTTTCTGACAGTAGAAGCCAGTGACTGGCAGCCGGATCCCAATGCAGCTTACAAACCGGTTATCTATCTCTACCCGGAGGGAGAAACTGATGTATCGGTCAAACTGATTCTGGACGGTAAGCTGACCTGTACCTACCCTGCCTACAATACCGGGTGGAATGTAACAGCGACCCCGGATGGCACGCTTACAGATGCCAAGGGGCAGACCTACAACTATCTGTACTGGGAAGGTGAAACGAATACCCGGTGGGATATGACGGAAGGCTTCTGCGTCAAAGGTGAGGATACAGCGGCTTTTCTGGAGAAAGCATTGGCAAAGTTGGGACTCAACCGCAGAGAAGCAAATGAGTTTATCGTGTATTGGCTTCCTCTTATGGAACAGAATACCTATAATATCATTTCCTTCCAGACAGACAGCTACACCGATGCGGCACAGTTGCAGATCGACCCAGCACCGGACACACTGATCCGCGTTTTTATGGCTTGGAAGGCTGCTGATGCCTTTGTGGATTTGCCTGAACAGGAACTGATTGCGCCGGAACGCACAGGATTCACAGTGGTGGAATGGGGAGGCACTGAGGTTGCGTAATCCATCTGCTTGGGGTGTTGTTACGCATGGAAAATGGCTGTTAATGTGTCGTTCAGTCCGACTTTCATATTTTAAGTGAGGATCGCTATCCTCAAGAAATCTGGGTGTTGATCCAATTTTATATCTTTTTTGTAAAAAAGTGCTTGATTTTTGTATATTGGTGTGCTACAATAACTCGGTCTGAAAACAAGGTGAGTCCTCTGCAATGCCGGGAACCATATCGCCGGATAAGCCTTTGCATGAACGCCTAATATTAAGGAGGACAAAGATATGGATTTGGTTAAGGCTCTGTCCAGCCAGTACATGAAGCCTGAGCTGCCCGAAATGCGGGTTGGCGACACTGTTCGTGTGCATGTGCGGATCAAGGAAGGCTCTCGTGAGCGTATTCAGGTTTTCGAGGGCACCATCATTGCTCGCAAGCATGGTGGTATCGGTGAGACCATCACTGTTCGCCGTATCAGCTACGGTGTTGGCTGTGAGAAGGTTTTCCCTGTTCATTCTCCCAATGTTGCTATGGTTGAAACCGTCCGCAAGGGTAAGGTTCGCCGTGCAAAGCTGTACTACCTGCGTGGTCGCTTCGGCAAGGCAGCCAAGATCAAGGAGAAAGTCTAATTCTGAATTTCATAAAAAAAGAGGGGAGACCCTCTTTTTTTATTTATCGATTTTTTAAATAACTCTTTTCATATTGTGAAATACTGTGTATAATGAAAAAAATGTATGTATGCGAGGTGATTGCAGATGAAGCGTGGTAAATTTGAGACAAAACATCATGACAACGATAGTCAAGGGACGAAAATGGAAAAAGAACCATTGAATATTACGAAAAGCCTCCTGCTTTACCTGCATGATCTGGCGTATTTGTTTGGTATTATCCTGCTGGCACTCCTTCTTATTTTTCGTGTTGTAGTGGTATCGGGAGATTCCATGAATCCTACATTGATAGACGGTGACTACCTTTTGCTTTTGAGCAGTTCCTTGTATCACTCGCCCCAAAGCGGAGATATTGTTGTTGCCAGTAAGGATTCATTTAGAAACGGTGAGCCAATCATAAAACGGGTTATTGCCATAGAAGGACAAACTGTTGATATTGACTACAATACTGGAAAGGTGTATGTTGACGGAATTGCACTGCAAGAGGAGTATATCAACAGTGCGACCACACTTGATGAGGGAATGAAACTCCCGCTTGTTGTAGATGACGGATGTGTTTTTGTTCTTGGTGATAACAGAGACCGTTCACAAGACAGCAGAAGTCCTTCCATCGGCTTGATTGATACGCGTGAAATTCTGGGAAAAGCATTTTTTTTGTTCCTGCCCGGTCAAGATGAACGATTTGATACCAGAGACTTCAGCAGATTCGGAGGATTGTATTGATGCAGGAAAATATGAATATTCAATGGTATCCGGGGCATATGACAAAGACCCGGAGACAGATTGAAGCAGATATCAAGCAGGTGGATGCTATTTGCGAAATTGTGGATGCGAGAATTCCCATTTCCAGCAGAAACCCCGATATTGACGCCATTTGCGGCAGCAAACCCAGAATTGTAATTTTAAACCGTATGGATCTTGCTGACCCGGCTGCGACAAATACCTGGATTTCCTATTATAGGAATAAAGGTATGGCTGCGGTGCCGACAGATTGTAAGAGTAAAAAGGGAATCAATGCTTTCCAGCCGGCGGTGCGGTCAATTTTAAAAGATAAGATTGAGCGAGATGCCGCGAAGGGAATGAAGCGCGCAATCCGGATCATGATTGTCGGTATTCCCAATGTAGGCAAGTCCACATTTATCAATCAAATATCCGGAAGAAAAGGTGCAAAGGCAGAAAACCGTCCCGGTGTAACAAGAGGAAAACAGTGGGTGACAGTTGACAGTGGATTACTTTTGCTGGATACTCCGGGTATTTTATGGCCGAAGTTTGAGGATCCTAATGTAGGTCTGGCTCTGGCCTTTACGGGGGCCGTTAAGGAAGATGTGATTGATATTGAGGAATTGTCCTGCAAACTGATGGAACTTCTCCATAAACGCTATCCAAAGGCTCTTGCCGACCGTTATGGTATTGACCTGCCTGAAGATACCCCCGGATATATGCTTCTTGAAGCGGCCGGCAAAAAGAGAGGTTTTCTGCTGGCACGCGGGGAAATCAACACCGAGAGAATGGCAAAAGTACTTTTGGATGAATACCGGAGTGGAAAGCTTGGAAAATTCACTTTCGAAATGCCGGAGGATCTGCCATGATCAACATGTGGGAGATAGAGAATCAGCTTTATCAGAGTGGTATTGATTTGATTTGCGGTGTTGATGAAGCGGGAAGAGGCCCCTTGGCTGGCCCGGTATGCGCAGCAGCGGTCATTTTACCGCGCAATATTGATATCCCCGGTTTAAATGACAGCAAGAAACTGTCAGATAAGAAACGAAGAGAACTGTTTCCAATTATCAAGGAGAATGCGATTGCTTATGGAATCGCGTTTGCAGATCATCGGGAGATTGATGACATTAATATTCTGCAAGCCACTTACCTCGCAATGGAACGGGCAATTGCGCAGCTTTCGGTCAAGCCGGAGTTTGCACTGATTGACGGAAATCGTTCGAAAGATTTTGGTATCCCGATTAAGACTGTCGTACATGGTGACAGTTTAAGTGCCAGCATTGCAGCGGCATCTATTTTGGCGAAGGTAACCCGTGATGATTGGATGACTGAGATTGCACAGAAGTTTCCGGAATATCAGTTTGAGGTACATAAGGGGTACGGTACAAAAGCACATTATGATGCGTTGGATCAATTTGGACCGTGTCAGATTCACCGTATTTCTTTTCTAAAAAAACGATATGGGACGAAATAACTTAACAGGTGCTTGGGGAGAGGCTCTTGCGGCGGACTTCTTACGAAGAAAACACTACAAGCTTCTTGCAACCGGATACAGAAGCCGATTCGGGGAAATTGACTTGATCGTATGCGACAGAACACATCTTGTCTTTGTGGAAGTAAAACTACGAAAGTCTGCTGCATTTGCACAAGCGCGTGAGTATGTTGATTACCAAAAGCAAAGCAAACTCAGAACCACTGCCTCTATTTATCTCTCTCAAAATCCAACCGACCTACAGCCCAGATTCGATGTAGTTGAGATTTATGCACCGGATGGAATGGATACAAAAAAACCTATCATTAACCATATGGAGGACGCATTTCAATGAAATTTCCCGTGTTTGATTTACATTGTGATACTGCCTGTGCAATCTTAGGTGGCAATTTTAGAGGAGAGGGAAACTTGAAAAAGAACACTTTCCATATTGATCTGGAGCGGGCATCTCAGCTTGATGGCTATGCGCAGTGTTTTACCTGTTTCACTACAACACTTGGAGAGTATCCTGGTAGATTAACTGCTGCAGATGTATTTGAGCGGGAGTTGTCCGTAATTTTGAGGGAAGTTGAAAAGAATAACGACATGATCCGTCTCGTATACTCCGCTGAAGAAGTAGAGAAGAATCTTGAGGAAGGACTTATGTCGGCAATCCTGACTATTGAAGGTCCTGCGGGTTTTGGATTTGATCCTGCTTTGTTGGAAGATTTGTATAAAGTTGGTTTTCGGATTACCACTCTGGGATGGAACGAACAGAATGTTCTTTGTGGTTCTCATGTGACCGGTGGTGGCCTTACCGATCTGGGAAAAGAATATGTAAAAGAAGCACAGCGCCTCGGCATGATGATTGATGTGAGTCACATTAGTGATGAGGCGTTTTGGGACATCATTAAAATCACAGAGGCACCGGTCATTGCATCCCACTCTAATAGCAGGGCAGTATATGATTGCAGTCGGAATCTGACGGACGATATGTTCCGGGCAATCTGTGAAACAGGTGGTGTTGCCGGATTTAACCAGTATGCCGCTTTTGTGGCTGAGAATGCAGATCTGGATAAAGTTTGCGAGCATTTTCTGCATTTTGCAGAAATGGACCCCTCTGTTAAGCATATTGCATTGGGTGCCGATCTGGACGGATGCAGTGCGTTACCACAGGGTTTTGCGGGGGTTCAGGATTATCCGCACTTGTCCGATAAGCTTTTGTCCAGTGGTTTTTCTGAAGAAACAGTAAGAGATATTTTCTGGAACAATGCACTGGGAGTGATGAAGCGTTGCTGTATGTAACAACAAGAAACTGTCAGGACACCTATACATCACATCATGCGCTGACTAAAGATCGAGATGCCGGTGGGGGATTGTTTTTTCCATTTCAAATGCACACATTTTCTACCGAGGAACTAAACGAACTGTTAGAAAAACCGTTTTGCCAATGCATTGCGGATCTGTTAAATATGTTTTTTACGGCGCGTATGGATGCTTTGGATGTGGAATGCTGTATAGGCAGGTATCCTCTGAGATTGGTGCCAATGAGCCATAAGATAACCGTTGCTGAAATCTGGAATAATCCGGAGTGGAGCTTTTCGCGATTTGTCCGTAACTTAAACGGACGGATTCGAGGGAGCACAGATACCGGAACTCCAGGCAACTGGACTTGGATTGCGGTTCGAATTGCGGTGCTATTTGGCGTGTTTGCAAGACTTAGAAAGCTTGGATTAATGGAAAGTAATCAAAAAATTGATATTTCTGTTTGTTCCGGAGACTTTTCTTCACCAATGGCTGCCTGGTATGCACGGAAAATGGGTCTTCCAATCGGTACAATTATATTCAGTTGTAATGATAACAGTGCAGCATGGGATTTGCTGCACCGTGGTGAACTGCACACAGGTGATCCTGTTATCGCGACATCTACTCCCTTGTGTGACATGACGGTTCCAAGTGGTGTTGAGCGCCTGCTCTATGAAACACTTGGGCGAGATGAGGTAACGGCATTTGCATCAAAATGTTCTTCCGCCGGTGTTTATATTTTAAACGATGATCAACTGCAATTGCTGAACCGTGGTTTTTTTGGTGCTGTTATTGGAGAGAATCGCATGGAATCCATTATACGAAATGTATACCGTACCAGCACATATCTTTTGGGTCCCTATTCTGCACTGGCATACGGCGGGCTGCAGGACTATCGGGCTGCAAACGCGGAACCAATCCCTGCATTGATATTAACGGAGGAAGGTCCATTGTCCTCTGAAGAAACCGTTGCGAAAGCTGTTGGTATTTCCAAGGAAGTACTGCGTGAACGCATGCGTTCTGTATAAGGAGGCGTATATGGCTCTGTTTGCAATCGGTGATTTGCACCTTTGTCTTGGTGCATCCAAGCCAATGGATGTGTTTGGCGGTGCATGGACCGGCTATATGGAAAAATTGAAGGAAGGCTTCTCCGATATACAGGATGATGATACAATTGTCTTAATGGGAGATTTATCCTGGGCGCTTGATTTGGACGGGGCCCAAAAAGATTTTGCATGGATTGACGACATTCCCGGAAGGAAGATTATTCTGAAGGGGAATCATGACTACTGGTGGAGCACAGCTGCAAAATTTTATAAATTCTGTGAAGAGAATGGGTTTTCAAATCAATGGATTCTCAATAATAATCACTATGCCTGTGATGGTTGGGCCATTTGTGGAACAAGAGGTTGGTTTTTTGAAGAGGAAAGAAGCAGCCAACACGATGAAAAGGTATTTCGCAGGGAATTGCTCAGACTGGAGACATCCCTTCGTTCTGCCGGTGAGCTGCCTAAAATCGTGTTTCTTCATTATCCACCTCGTTACAAAGGTTATACATGCGAACCAATTTTGGAACTGTTGCATGCGTATGGCGTTCGGAAGTGTTTTTATGGCCATCTTCACGGAGCAAGCCATGGCTTGGCTATGGAGGGCATCTGGGATGGCATCGAATATCGTTTGCTCTCCGCAGACAGAATCGGTTTCAAACCAGCAAGAATTCTATAATGTTAGAATGACGCCGGCATTTACCGGCGTCATTTTCTGCATCTTTTTTGACTGTAACTGTAATTATGATTCAATTTGTACAAAAATTTTTCAGAAAAGAGTGGACAAAAGGGAGTTTCTTTGTTAGAATTAGGTGGTTACAAATTTTTCTATGAATGGCCGATATTCGGCCTGATTTTAGGAGGATACAAACAATGAATGTAAAGAGCGTTGAAAGAAGCGGCAATCAAGCCACTGTTATCGTCGAGATCGACAAGGAACTGATGGAATCCGGCGTAAATAAGGCTTATATGAAGGCACGCAAAAACATTATGATTCCCGGCTTCCGTAAGGGCAAGGCGCCTCGTAAGATGGTCGAAGCAATGTATGGTGCGCATGTGTTCTATGAAGATGGTCTGGAAGAAATCTTTCCCCAGGTTTACGATTTTGCTATCGCAAGCCAGGAATTCAAGGCAATTGGCCGTCCTAATCTGACTGATATGGACATCAACGAAGAGAACATTGTTACTTTGACCTTGACCACCGATGTATACCCCGAGGTCACTCTGGGCGATTACAAGGGGCTGGAAGTGGAAAAGGCTGAGGCTGAAGTTACCGATGCACAGGTTCAGGCAGAACTGGACCGCATGGCACAGAATGTTGCTTCCACAGAAGTTGTTGAGCGTGCGGCAGAACTGGGCGATACCGCTAACATCAACTTTGAAGGCTTTGACAACGGCGTTCCTTTCGACGGCGGCAAGGGTGAGAATTTTGACCTGAAGCTTGGTTCCGGTTCCTTTGTTCCCGGTTTTGAGGAGCAGGTTGTTGGTATGGCTGCCGGCGATGAGAAGGATATTGACATCACTTTCCCCGAGGATTACCACGCTGAATTGGCAGGTAAGCCTGTTGTGTTCCATGTTAAGGTAAATTCTGTTTCTGTTACCAATGTTCCTGCACAGGATGATGAGTTTGCTAAGGACGTTTCTGAGTTTGAGACTCTGGATGAGCTGAAGGCAGACATTCGCGCCAAGGAACTTGAGAAGATTCAGAAGCAGCTGGATTCTGCTTTTGAGCAGGCTTGTGTTGACAAGGCTGCTGAGAACACCACTGTTGATATGCCCAATGCATTGATCGAGTCTGAACTGGATAACCAGATGGAGCGTTTTGGCTATCAGCTGCAGATGAGCGGCTATTCCATGGAGCAGTACGCAAAGATGATGGGTGGCGATCTGAGCACTATGCGTAATGCATTCCGCCCCGCTGCTGAGAAGCAGGCTAAGACCAATGTTACTCTGGCAAAGATCGTTGAGGTCGAGGGTATTACCGTTTCCGAAGAGGATCTGGAAGCTGAGTACAAGGCAATGGCAGAACAGTACAGCCTGGAAGTCGAGAAGATTAAGGGAATGGTTCCTGCTGATGAGATCAAGATCAGCTTGGAGACCCGCAAAGCTGTTAAAGTCATCGTAGACTCTGCTGTAGCAGTTGCTCCTAAGAAGGAAGAAGCCTAAGTATAGGAATAACCTTCCAATAATATGGTTAGAATGTGTTAAACCCAGAAAGGAGATCTGACCATGAGTTTAGTACCCTATGTTGTTGAGCAGACCAGCCGCGGTGAACGCAGTTATGATATTTTTTCCCGTCTCCTCAATGACAGAATCATTTTCCTGTCCGAAGAAGTGAATGATGCTACTGCCAGCTTGATTGTTGCCCAGTTGCTGTATCTGGAAGCACAGGATCCGGACAAAGATATTCAGTTTTATATTAACAGCCCCGGTGGTAGCGTTACAGCCGGAATGGCTATTTACGATACTATGCAGTACATTAAGTGCGATGTTGCAACGATTTGTGTCGGTATGGCCGCTTCCATGGGTGCATTCCTTCTTGCTGCTGGTACAAAAGGAAAGCGTATGGCTTTGCCCAACTCTGAAATCATGATCCATCAGCCTTCCGCCGGAACGCAGGGTCAAATTACAGATATGGCGATTCATATGAAGCGTCTTGAGACTATCAAGGCTCGGATGAACCGCATTCTTGCTGAAAAAACCGGCAAGTCTGTGGAGGAAGTTACTGCTGCTTGCGAGCGGGACAATTTCATGACTTCTAATGAAGCTATGGCTTTTGGAATCATTGACCGTGTTCTTGACCGTCATTGATCAGAAAGGCGGTATCAGTTCATGGCAAAGAAAGAGGAACAGCCGATTCGCTGCAGCTTCTGCGGGAAGCGTGAAAACCAAGCACGGCTGATTGCTGGCCCGGGTGTATATATTTGCAGCGACTGTGTTCAGGCATGCAGTGAGCTTTTGCGTGATGATATGCAGTTCGATGAGAACGGTAACCTTCGCAAACCGGAACATCTTCCAACGCCGGCAGAGATCAAGACCTTTATGGATGGCTACATTATTGGCCAGGAGGATGCAAAAATCGCACTGGCTGTAGCCGTATATAATCATTACAAGCGTATTTATTTTTCACAGGAAACGGATGTTGAACTGCAAAAGAGTAATATTCTGTTGATTGGACCCACCGGCTGTGGCAAGACCCTCTTCGCGCAGACGTTGGCCAAGATTTTGAATGTGCCTTTTGCTATTGCGGATGCAACAACACTGACAGAAGCTGGCTATGTTGGTGACGATGTAGAGAACATTCTTCTTCGACTTCTTCAAGCGGCTGATTTTGATGTTGATTTGGCTGAGCATGGCATTATCTACATTGATGAGATGGATAAAATCGCCCGTAAGAGCGAAAATACATCTATCACAAGAGATGTATCCGGTGAGGGCGTGCAGCAGGCACTTTTGAAGCTTTTGGAAGGTACTGTTGCCGGTGTTCCACCTCAGGGCGGCAGAAAGCACCCTCAACAGGAAACAATCCAGATCGATACCACCAATATCTTGTTTATCTGCGGCGGCGCTTTTGATGGCCTTGAAAAAATCATTGAATCGCGAACGGACAGATCTGCAATCGGTTTTGATGCACCGGTTGAAAGTCGCCGTAAGCGTGATATCGGCAAACTATTATCTCTTGTGGAACCCGACGATCTGCTGAAATTCGGCATTATTCCTGAACTTGTTGGCCGGTTGCCTGTGATTACCAGCCTGAGTGACCTGAAGAAGGATGACTTGGTTCGTATTCTGGTAGAACCTAAGAATGCAATCAGCCGTCAGTATCAAGCCTTGCTTCGAATGGATAATGTTGAATTGGAGATTCAGCCTGAGGCATTGGAAGCCATTGCCCAGAAGGCAATCGATCGGCAGATTGGTGCCCGAGGATTGCGTGCTGTCATGGAACAAACCATGACGCGTATTATGTTTGCAATTCCGTCAGATCTTTCAATTAAAAAAGTTATCATTACTCCAGAGTGCGTTTCCGGTGGAGATCCGGAAATTGTTAGAGATGAAAAGCACCCGCGTGCTATGATTGGAGCAAAATAACAAGTTGCATGGAAGGGGGTAGTAAGCTACCCTCTTCTTTGTCCGTAACCCGGGAGGGAAGTCCTATGAGCGAAATTTTAATGAGTAATAAAATGCCAATTCTTGCTTTGAGAGGCATAACAATTTTTCCGGAACAAACGGTTCATTTCGATATTGGCCGTGTAAAATCAGCGTTGGCGTTGGATAATGCCATGAAGAAAGACCAATTACTGTTTTTGGTTTCTCAGAAGCATATCAATGACGATGATCCGGATTTGGCAGGTTTATATCCTATTGGCTGTGTTGCAAAAGTTAAGCAGATTTTGCGCACCCAAGGGGAAAATATTCGTGTTCTCGTAACAGGTCTATATCGTGCAAAGATAACGGAAATGAATCAGTCTGAGCCGTTCTTGAGAGGTACTGTTGAAAAAGTTCCCGAGATGGTAGTGACTGATACTCTTAGAAACAAGGCAATGCGACGGGAAGCGAATGCACTGTATGCAAATTATCTGGAATTTGTGGAAAAACCGTCGCAATCTGTCCTACTTCGTATGATGGATTCCGAAGATTGCGGTTATATTGCGGATAGCATTGCCCAGAATTCCAGTATTGAATATTCTGAGAAAGCAAAACTTTTGTGTCAGCTTAATCCTGTACGGCGTCTGGAATCGGCACTGCATATGCTGCGCCAGGAAATCCAAATGCTCCAGCTTGAATCTGATATTCAGGAGAAGACAAGAGCGCACATCGATCAGGAACAGAAGGATTATTATCTGCGCGAACAGATAAAGGCGATCCGGGAAGAACTGGGCGAAGGTGATGAACACTCAGAATTTGCGGAGTTTGAGAAAAAGATTCTTATGCTCAATCTTGATGAGTCCTGGGAAGCAAAGCTACTAAAGGATCTTGACAGATTGAAAAAGCAGCCTTTTGGTTCTTCGGAAGCATCGGTTCTGCGAAATTATCTGGATACTGTACTGGAATTTCCATGGAATACCACAACAAAAGAGCGTTTAGACATTGACGCTGCCAGAAAAATTCTGGAGAGGGATCATTTTGGCCTTGAAAAAGTAAAAGAGCGCATTCTGGAAACCCTTGCAGTAAGAAAAATGGCCCCACAAATGCCCCCTCAGATCATATGTCTTGTTGGACCTCCAGGTGTCGGCAAGACATCCATTGCGTATTCCATTGCAAAGTGTTTGAACCGCAAGATGGCAAGAATCTCCTTAGGCGGCGTTCGTGACGAAGCAGATATCCGTGGACACAGAAAGACTTATGTCGGTGCTATGCCTGGCAGAATTATCGCGGCGATCACCCAGGCAAAAAGTAAAAATCCATTGCTATTGCTGGATGAAATTGATAAGCTTGGTTCAGACCATCGTGGTGATCCCAGCGCGGCGCTGCTCGAGGTTTTGGACGCGGAACAGAATAAGACTTACCGCGATCATTTTATGGAAATTCCTGTGGATCTCAGTGATGTCATGTTTATCACAACAGCAAACACGGTTGATACAATTCCCAGGCCACTGCTTGATCGTATGGAGCTGATTGAACTTAGTTCTTATACCGATGAGGAAAAGGTTATGATCGCAAAGAACCATCTGATTCCCAAACAGATGGAAAAGCATGGTTTGAAGAAATCTCAACTGCGTGTCACAGATGATGCCATACGGGAAATCATCCAATGCTATACCAGAGAATCTGGTGTGCGTAATTTGGAACGAATGATTGCGCAGATATGCCGTAAGAGTGCCAGAAACTTGCTGGAACAGGAAATGACAAGGAAATTGGTTGTAACCGGAAAGAATATGGTAGATTTCCTTGGTCAGCGAAGGTATCTACCAGATCGATTACCAGGTAATGATCAGATTGGTTTGGTTACCGGTTTAGCATGGACGAGTGTCGGTGGTGAAACCCTTGAAGTGGAAGTCAATGTTATGGACGGTACCGGTAAGCTTGAACTGACTGGAAATCTTGGCGATGTTATGAAAGAATCCGCTCATGCGGCGCTGAGTTTTATCAGAGCGAATGTAGAAAAACTGGGAATTCCTGCTGATTTCTATAAAACAAAGGACATTCATGTGCATTTTCCGGAAGGCGCTGTTCCGAAGGACGGGCCGTCCGCAGGAATTACTGTCTGTACGGCAATAGTATCGGCGCTGACTGGTTTTACAGTACGGCGTGATGTTGCAATGACGGGAGAAATTTCTCTGCGTGGACGAGTGCTTCCCATTGGTGGCTTAAAAGAAAAGACCATGGCTGCCTTACGGCATGGTATTCGTACCGTGATTATTCCAAAGGATAATGAAAAGGATTTGAACGAGATTGATCCCACAGTAAGAAAATCCTTAAATTTCATTTCTGCTCAAACCATTGATACTGTCTTGGACGCTGCGTTGAACCGCCCTTCTGAAATGCTGACAACAATCCTTTCTGAGATTCCCAATGAGATCAAACAGAAGAACCGCCAGACCGGTATACAGCAGTGAGGTAGCGTGATGAATTTCAATAATGTCTCATTTTTAATCTCCGCTGCATCGCCTAAAGACTTTCCACAAAACAGACTTCCTGAAATTGCATTTGCGGGCAAGTCAAATGTTGGCAAATCTTCGGTTATTAACCGCGTGCTGAATCGAAAAAACTTTGCACGAGTAGGCGATAAGCCAGGCAAAACAATTCATGTAAACTACTTTACAGTAGACAAAAAATGTTATTTTGTTGACCTTCCGGGCTATGGTTATGCAAAGGTTTCTCAGGCGGAGAAGGATCGCTGGGGAAAGTTGATGGAAGATTACTTCGCATCGGGGCGTATCGACCTTGGTGTACTGATTGTAGATGCCAGACATGCGCCTACAATCAATGATATTACAATGGCTCGCTGGTTTTTGGAGAGTGGCTGTCCCTTTGTTGTGGTTGCTAACAAGCTGGATAAGTTGAAAAAAAGCGAGGTCGAACCCAATCTTCAAACCATTCGTGTGGATTTGGAATTGCCGACCGAATGCACAGTGATACCTTTTTCGGCTGAAAAAGGTACCGGTAAAGATGAACTGGTACGCTGTATCCTATCCGTAGTAAAAGAATAGGAAAATCCCACAGCTCTGAAAATGCAGAGCTGTGGGATACTTACATTATGGACAAGATTACAGTTCAGCTTTTGCCTGCTTAAGTGCCTGCGCCAGCTGATCCGGGCAGGAGGTAGCTTTCATGCCGCAGGTGGTGCCTTCCAGACGGGCGATGACTTCGTCAACAGACATGCCGTCTACAAGGGAGCCAATGCCCTTCAAATTGCCATTACAACCACCGATGAACTGAACATTTTTCAGCTTATTGTCCTCGATTTCAAACAGAATATGCTGAGAACATGTTCCTTTGGTTTTATACTCAAACTGCATTTTAAAATTCCTTTCTGTTATTGTATTAGATCATAGCAGGTACCATTTACCAAGGTAACCAAGTTTTCCGGTGGGACGATCATCTGGCACCCTCTGGCACCGGCAGAAACGGCAATTACATCATACAAAATTGCTGTTTCATCAAAGAATGTTGGATATGCTTTTTTCATACCGACAGGACTGCAACCGCCACGGACATATCCAGTGAGACCGAGGAGTTCTTTGACAGCCACTAATTCCATGTTTTTATCTCCTGCAGCTTTCGCTGCTTTTTTGAGATCCAAGTCGAAGCATACAGGAATGCAAAAAACATTAATACCGGTTCTTTGACCTCTTGCAACCAGCGTCTTAAAGACCTGCTCAGGCGGAAAACCGATTGCTTTCGCGGCATGATTGCCATTCAAATCATTTTCGTCATAAGCATAGAACACTTCCTTACAGGAAATACCAGCCTGCTCAACAAGTCGCATTGCATTTGTTTTTGTAGCCAAAATCATCACCAAATCTATTATAAAGCATCATGTCAACCCCTTACGAAGGAATTATCCATCTCATTTCGGATAAACTACGAGAACGGAGGGATAAGCATGAATGATAAAAGTAATCCAGAAATAAAAAAGGAAGATCGCGAACAGATTGTTGAACTTGGTTCGGATATTTCAAAAAATAAGAATGGAAATATCTATACACTGACGATTATCGGACAGGTTGAGGGGCATCAAGTGCTTCCGGATACGGTAAAGACCACAAAGTACGAGCATGTATTGCCGCTTTTGGCAGGCATTGAAGAAAGTGATGATATTGATGGTCTGCTTTTGCTGCTCAACACAGTTGGCGGTGATATAGAAGCTGGTCTTGCAATTGCGGAGATGATTGCTGGTATGAAAAAGCCGACAGTTTCTCTGGTTCTTGGTGGTGGACATTCGATTGGCATTCCACTTGCTGTTTGTACGAAAAGGTCATTTATTACGCCAACAGCAAGTATGACTGTCCATCCTGTCAGAATGACGGGTCTTGTTGTTGGCGCCCCTCAGACATTCCGGTATTTCCAACGGATTCAAGAGCAAATTGCTGATTTTGTTACTGAAAATTCCGGTATAACAAAGGAAGCGTTTGAAGGCTATATGATGGCAACAGGGGAGATGGCAACAGATGTGGGAACGATTCTGTATGGAAAAGAAGCAGTAGCTTCCGGATTGATCGACAAATTAGGCGGACTTAATGATGCGTTAAATGCGCTGCACAGGATGATCGATAAAAAGAAAAACAAAAATTGAGATATATGTAATTTGGGGTAGAAATTACCGGCGAGATGTGATATGATTAGATGAATCAAAATGGGAGGGATAGGCGAAGATATGAATTGGATTGAAGCAATGATCATTGGCATCGTTTCGGGATTAACTGAATTTTTGCCTGTCTCTTCCGTGGCGCATCAGAGCATTCTTTTGCACATATTCGGCTGTGAAGAGGCAGGGAACATCCTGCAGCTTTTTGTTCGCTTAGGTGTGCTTATGGCTTTGATCATAACATCCGGCGGACTTATGAAGAAGCTTTACAGAGAGTACCAATTAAGCAATAGTACAAGGCGCCGCAGAGTCAGGGAAGTGAATATCCAGTCTGTTCTGGATATTCGCTTTATAAAAACAGCAGGTATTCCCTTGGTTATTGGTTATATCTTTTACATAAAGACGATGTCTTGGGAATCTTCTTTACCAATTGTTGCTTTGTTTATGCTGCTGAATGGGCTTATTCTGTTTGTTCCGATGTATTTACCCCTTGGAAATAAAGATTCCCGTAATATGAGCGCTCTGGACGGTTTCCTTTTTGGCATTGCATCTGCCTTTTCTGTGTTCCCTGGAGTGTCACGCATCGGCATCGGTTGCACTGCAGTAATTGCGCGCGGTGCAGCGCCGCAGGAAGCATGCAAATGGAGTCTGTTACTCAGTGTACCGGCTTTGATTGTACTGATTTGTTGCGATGTATATTCTGTCTTTTTTGGTGAACTATCCGGGATCGATATCATGCTAATCCTGAAATGTCTGTTAAGCGGTGTGTTTGCTTATTTGGGGGCCAGTGCATCAATCAATTTGCTTAAAACGTTAACAATTCGCTCCGGATTGTCAGGCTTCTCCTACTACTCCTTGGGTGCGGCTATGTTTGCGTTTATTCTGTATCTGTACTGATAGGAGGTAATTATGGCTGAAAAAAAGTACAAAACCCAGGCAGAGAAGGCTGCAAATACTGCGAAGAATAAAAAGGCATCTACCAAACAAGCGGGTGCTTCACAGAAGACTAGCCGCAGTAAAAAAGCGGAGCCTGCTACCGAAAACAGCTTTACTATTCCGCCACGGTTTATCTCTTCTGTGATTTTCCTGGCATTGTTTATTCTCTTTTTTGTTATTTTTTTAAATCCGGAAGGCGCTTTGACAACTCTGTTAGAGAGCATTATCCTTGGACTGATTGGATATGTTGGATTCATTGTGTCCATCCCTGCGCTGCTCTATTTGTTTATCATTCATGCTTTTAGCGGCAGACGACCTGTTATCATGCGAAGCATTTGTGTTGCAATTTTTGCTATACTCTGCGGCTGCATCTCCCATCTTGTTTTGGATGCTGAAAACCTGTCCGGCGGTTTTGCTCTGATCGGTGAGTTGTATATAGGCGGGGGCAATGGAAGCACCGGTGGTGTCCTGTGCGGCGGATTAACAGTTCTCATTCGACTGCTGTGTGGTACTGTGCTTACTTACATTCTCTACATAATCGGTGCGATTATTTCGTTGTTGGGTGCCATGCAAATCACCATTCCCAGCATTATCCGTGCTGTTCAGAACCGTCCCAGAGCATCTTGGGAAACAGATGAAAAAGAGGAACAACCGGAACCTGCCGCTGTTGTTGTGAATCACATTGCTACGAAACGGATTGAATATGTTGAGCAGAGGCGCATCAGAGAACAGCTCAAAGCCGATGCACAGATCTGTGCGGAAGAAGCTGCTCCTAAGCGTAGCAAGAAAGAAGATAAAGTTTCGGAAATGATGCGTCAGATCGATGTCGATATTGATACACCTGTTTCTGCCGCAGTTTCTGCTGTTACATCTGATAAAGAAGAGGAAATCTTAGTTCCTCAGTTTGTGGAACCGCCGATTCCGGAACCTGCAAAATCTGAAATCCCTGTTAAAGAGGTCAAGCCCTCTGCGGTTGAAGAAGTCCCACAGCAAATGCCTGCACTGGAATTGAATCATCAAGACCAAGGACAGGCACAAATCGTGAAACCACGGAAGGTAACTTCAAAGGAAGCCGACGAGTCTGCTGTGCAGGTTGCAAGGGAAATTGCCCAGGCAGAAGCAGTTGTAAAACCTGATTATTGCTATCCCCCCATAGATTTACTCAAGGATACCAATTCCGGCGGAGTAGACGGAACGGCTGAAATGCGTGAGAACTCTCGGCGTCTGAATGAAACACTGGCAAGCTTTAAAATTGAAGCCCACATCATAAATGTAACCCGGGGGCCCAGTGTTACCAGATATGAGGTGGAACTTGAAAAGGGTGTGCGTCTTAGTAAGCTGACGACTGCTGCTGATGATATTGCCCTTAGCTTAGGTGCTTCAGGTGTACGAATTGCCGCTGTTCCCGGAAAAATTTCTGTGGTTGGCATAGAAGTACCGAATAAAGCGGTCACGATGGTTTCCCTTCGTGAGGTTATTGATTCAACTGAGTTTACCAAGGCCAAGTCCAAATCCTCCTTTGCCGTTGGAAAGGACATTGGTGGCAATTGTATCGTTGGCAATATAGCAAAACTCCCGCACATGCTGATAGCAGGTACAACCGGCTCCGGTAAATCGGTATGTATGAATTCCATTATTATCTCTCTACTTTACAAGGCAAGCCCGGAAGAAGTTAAACTGATCATGGTTGACCCGAAGATGGTTGAACTTGGTATTTACAATGGGATTCCGCATCTGCTGATCCCTGTGGTTACGGATCCTAAAAAGGCTGCAGGTTCTTTACAATGGGCGGTGTCTGAGATGATGCGTCGTTATAAGGCCATGTCCGATGCCGGCGTACGGGATTTGGAATCCTATAACAGTATTGTAGAACATGAAGAGGAAGGAACGAAGCTCCCGCAGGTTGTCGTGATTATCGATGAGCTAGCAGATTTGATGCTTGTGGCAGCAAAAGAGGTAGAAGAATCCATCTGCCGAATCGCGCAAATGGGCCGTGCAGCAGGTATTCATCTGGTAATTGCCACCCAAAGGCCTTCTGCAGATGTGATCACAGGCTTGATGAAAGCAAATATTCCGTCCAGAATTGCATTCGCGGTGGCATCCGCAATGGAATCTAGAATCATTTTGGATACACAGGGTGCTGAAAAGCTGGTGGGTAAGGGCGATATGCTCTATGCTCCCATCGGTAACGGAAAACCAAAACGTGTTCAAGGATGTTTTGTCAGCGATCCTGAAGTTGAGGCGGTTGCCACATATGTTAAGAATCACTATACAACCACATACGATCAGCAGGTCATGGATGAAATTGAGAGAAAAGCAGCACAGACTGGAAACAAAACGGCTGTGACTGACGCGGAACCCATTGCCGAAGAAATGTCTGGAGATGAAATGCTTCCAGCTGCAGTGGATGTAATTCTTGAAACTGGGCAGGCATCTGTGTCAATGCTGCAAAGACGGTTGAAACTTGGGTATGCACGCGCTGCTAGGATTGTAGATGAGATGGAGGAAAGAGGTATTGTTGGGCCATTTCAGGGAAGTAAACCAAGAGCTATTTTGGTAACAAAAGAAGAGTGGGAATCTATGCGCAGCGGAAATTGTGAGCAAATGGATTTCGACGATTTTTCAGA
>JAZNFH010000081.1:0-4567 GCA_045589055.1 Faecousia sp.
GTAATGGGACTTCCCTGCATCTGCGCAAGCACCGCACCCATCATGGCAGCGCCGAAGTGGTTTTTCCGCTTCTTAACATCTTCCAAATCCTGCGTGTCACAGTAATTCCACTCATTGAGAATGTTTTCCGCATTGTCAAAGCCGTATTTTTTAAGAAGGCTTTCCACAAACTGGGCGTGAACACATACCTCTTTTGGGTCAAAGGGGTACACATGCCAGGAAAAAAAGTCCAGGGGAGACTTCTTATCCGGCCGCGTGATATACCGGAAAAAGTTCTCTGCAAAGGGGATTCAGCTTTTCACCGCCGGTGTCATATCCGGTCTTGTCAGGTCGTAAAAGCCACTGGACGCAAATCCACCCACCTTGATATCAGGAAACCGTCTTTTCAGCAGTGTAGCCGTTACATGATACAGTTCGTAGTACTGCTCGGGGGTACCGTCAGCCCACATTGACTGATTTTCCGGCTCATTCCAAATTTCCCAGTATTGAATGTCATAGTGGAAACCGTTGGCCCAGCCTTCATTTGTTTAGCAAGCAGTCTTACAGCACCTCTTTGGCGATTTCCAGTGCATAGTCTGCGATCATCTGGCCGGCTTCGGGGACCAGGGGAGCGCTGGGAAGCTGTGCGGGATATACGGGGGTGCCGAATACATCGGGGGTAGGTACATAACCGCCGGCACCCTTATTGGACACCGTGCAGATGATGTTGTACTTTGCGGTGGAGTGTTCCTTGATGTACAGGCCGTACTCGGCATAGTGTTCACCGTTCAGCGCATAGATCGCCAGATCACCCAGTTTGATGACCTGCACCATGGAAGGCAGCATGCTGGGCTTTGCCGCATGCCTGATAATAGCCTCTGCCTTACAGCGCTTGAACATGATATTATCCGCATTGGCAATATTCAGTTGATAGAAGTCAACAGGTACATTTTCCAGCAGCCAGTGGGCTTCTTCCAGACGCTCCGGAGTAACTTCCCGACGCTTAATGGGCAGCACCTTCTTAACGGCATTCACCTTATCCAGATTCAGCACTTCTGTCTGGTCATACAGTCTCCGCTGCTCGTCTGCCAGAGCCCAGCCCACTTCCAGGAAGCCCTTGTGCTTACGCTTTTCTCCCATGGGGTTACCGCTATTGACATTGCCGCAGGCACCGGAGAACAGAATATTGACAAAGTCTGCACCAAAGGTCTGCTTCATTTCCCGGGCCAGAACGCCGGAGAAGTCGGCGCTGATTTCGGTACCGGCCTTGCAGTCGTGGTGGCAGGCAAAGTTGGTCAGCGCGCCGAAAGGCTTGCCTTCCTCATCATGGAAAAAGACCACGGGGAAAGCAGGGTCACTCTTGCCCCAGGGGCGGACAATGAGGGGGTTGTTCCGGCCGGGGTTGGTACGGATCTCTCCGTTGCTCAGCAGATAGTCGCGGCAGAATGCCTGATTCTCCACCTTGCCCTCTGCAATTTTAGCCATTGCGGGCTTCATGCTCCGGAAGGCCATGATGGCGCAGTCGGCGGTGGACTGGGTGGTGACTTCCAGCCAGATGGGATCCTGACGGCGGAACTGGTCATCGGGATAGATGGGGCCGCCGGTATGGGTATGGGTAGCCGCCAGCAGAATATTCTTCTGAGGCACCTGGGTCAGTTCTTCGATCTTCTTCAATGCCTTGTCATAAAGCGCTGCAGGAACATTGATCAGATCCAGCGAAATGAGTATCACGGTATCTTCGATCCGCTCACCGGTGTTGATTGCCGCTGCCTTTACAAACAGACGGTCATGGATGGTGGTGCTAAAGCGGTGGCCGCTGTAACCGGGAATATCATCGCCAATGGGGGGTGTAATTTCTCTTTCATAGAATCCACACTTCATAATCCAGTCACTCCTTATGGTTCGTTAAATTTCAAATTTTTCGCCAGGCTTCCAAAATACCTGTCGCCTTTATTATAGGTTTTTGTTCGTATATTGCAAGGGCTCTAAAAAAAGTGGGAAAGATTCCCCCCGTAATCAAACAATTTTACCCGCTTACAAACAAGTAATTGTGTTGTATACTAAAGTACAAGGCATAGGAATGCCACAAAAAGGAGGATAATACTTATGGATAAAGTTGTTCGTATTGGCTGCATCGGCTGCGGCGGTTTTGCAGGTACCCATCTGGCACAGATTAAGCAGGTTGAAAATGCTAAGGTTGTCGCTCTGGCAGATATCTGTGAAGAGCACCTGAAAGAGAAGTCTGAAGAGTTCGGCATCAAAGATACTTACCTTGATTACCACGATCTGCTGGCACGGGATGATATCGATGCCGTGATCCTGCCCCTGCCCGATCAGGTGCACTGCCAGATTGCCTGTGACGCAATGCGCGCCGGCAAGCATGTTCTGTGCGAGAAGCCCATGGCTCTGAACCTCGATGAGTGCAAAGAAATGGTGCGCGTCGCTGAAGAGACCGGCATGCAGCTGATGGTCGGCCAGATCGGCCGCTACACCCCCTCTTTCGTAAAGGCCAAGAAGATGATTGATCAGGGTATGCTGGGCGATATCTTCTTCATCGAATCCGAGTACGCTCACGACTACTCCGCCATCGGCGGCGCAGGCGGCTGGCGCGTAACCCCCGAGCGGGAACCCATCATCGGTGGTGGCTGCCATGCCGTTGACCTGATCCGGATGCTGATGAACGAGAACCCCTATGAGATCTTCGCTTACGCCAACAATATGTCCCTGGTGGGCTGGCCCATCCATGACTGCACCGTGGGCATTATGAAGTTCCCCAGCGGTGCCATTGGCAAGGTCATGACCTCCACCGGCTGCAAGCGCAAGTACACCATGCGTACCTGCATCTATGGCACCAAGGGCACCCTGGTTCTGGATAACGGCAGCAGCTTTATGACACTGTACAAAGAGCAGTTTACTGACTTTGCTGAGTTTGACGGCTTTAAGCAGCAGGGCATCGGTCTGCAGATCAGTGTTGCCATCAACTCTCACAACTTTGCAGCAGAAGCAAGAGATTTCTGCTCCTGCCTGCTGGAAGGCCGCCCCGTCACTACTGACGGCCGTGAAGGTGCCTCCACAGTTGCAGTCTGCACCGCTATTGTCGAGTCCTTCAAGACCGGTGAAAAGGTCACCGTGGACTACAATTTCTAATGAAACTTCCTTACGGGCTAGCAGAAATGCTGGCCCGTTTTTTATGCATTCTGGGAAAGCCACCCGTAGTCATATTTTTTATCCGCTTACAAATCTGCCGATCTGCGCTATACTGGGGAAGCACCCGAAGCCGACAAATCCCTTGCATTTTTTTCTCTTTGCCATTATAATTATTTTACGCAGATTCCCATTCGTAACAGGAGGTGGAAGACATGATAAAAAGAGACTGCTCTATTCTTCTGGTAGATAAGGATTATGAATATGCTACGCTTCTTGCACAGCAGATCTCCAATATCCCCGGTATGTCTGTTTCTGCCTGTCTGACGGATGGCAACAGTGCAGTGGAGTATCTTTGGACACATCCTGTGGATATTCTGGTCACCGATATTGACCTGCCCGGAATGGACGGTCTGAAATTGGTAGAATACTGCCACAAGCACCAGCTTGGCTGCGGCATGATCATCGTCAGTGATGTGAAAGATTTTGATACCGCAATACGGGCACTGCAATGCAGAGTTTCCAACTATCTGCCCAAGCCGGCGCCGTTTCCACAGCTGGCGGAAGCACTGGAAGCCGAACGCGCCACTGTCCATGTCAGCCGTCTTTATCTCCGGATGCATTCCCCCAGTTCTTATTATGATTTAGGAAATGCCATTCGTGCAACCTTCCGCAGCGGTGCCTCCCCGACATTTTGGAAAGAGCGGATCGACAGTCTTCTCACCGTTCCCGGTCAACTGCTGCGGGTCTCCCATCAAGAGCCGATTTCCGAGGCCCGGGATTTTGCCTTTGACACATATCATAATCTTCTGTGTCTATTGCTTCCCGGAACCGTTGTTATCAGCCTTTGGCCGGAAAAAAGCAGGGAGCTTTATCTTTTGATTCCCAAGCAGGATTCCCGCACACGGACGGTTGAAAGTTTGAATGGGTGGTTTGACCATATTATTGAACACAAAGTAACTTTGACCATGGAAGGTACAATCGAATCCGTCGATCAACTCATCGCCCTTGCTGCCAAAACACAGAACCGGAATAAAACCATTGAAGCCGCATGCGTGTACATTCAGAATCACCTTTCGGAGCCGCTGACCCGGGAATCCCTGGCGGAACAGGTTTTTGTTTCCCCCTCCTATTTTGGCAGGCTGTTTAAGAACGCTACCGGCATGTGCTTCAACAATTATTTGACGGAGCTGCGTATCAGCCATGCCAAGGCCTGTCTGGCGCAGAATATGCCCATCAAGGAAATCGCTGCGGCCACAGGTTTCCGGAATGTGAAGTATTTCAGTGAAATGTTCTATAAAAAAACCGGTTACATGCCCTCGGAGTACCGCCGCGCCCTTTTAACCGGCACCATCAAACAAAACGATTAACACCCGGCAATATGAACTGCACCCGATTGTGGGGGCACCACAACCCCGGGCACATCCCCGGGAAATATCCACAC
>JAZNFH010000082.1:0-23650 GCA_045589055.1 Faecousia sp.
GGCGGGCAGATCGGTCAAAAAGCCCTTGCTGCCCAGATTCACGCCGAGGAGCGGGATTTTCTCCCGCATGACGGCGCGCGCCGTGTGCAGCAGCGTACCGTCGCCGCCGAAGCAGACAACAAGCTTTGCGCCGGGCAGGGCGCTTTCAAGGGATGCGGTTTCGATTCCCTCTGCCGGGGGAAGCTTGCTCCCGTCGCTCAGAATCGGGCAGACGCGCACCGCCTCCCCCGCGTTCTCCAACAGGACTTTGGCGCGGAGCGTGTGCGCCAGATCCGTATCCCGGTGTGGGTTCGGACACAAAACGACGTGACCGCTCATGTCAGGTCCCCTTTCTCTCAAAGCGAAGACTCGCCCGTCTTTGTCTCTATGGTCTCGTGTGAGGCGCGCACCAGCGCCGGAATGTCCGGCAGCGGCGCGGTAAAACTGCCCTTTTTCAAATAACCCAAATATTCAATGTTGCCCTCCGGCCCCCGGATGGGCGAAAAGTCCAGCCCCAAAACGGAAAAACCGGCCTCCGGCGCGCGGCGAAGGAAGTCTTCCAGCACTTCCTCGTGCACCTTCGCGTCCCGCACAACGCCCTTTTTGCCGACCTTGTCTTTCCCGGCCTCAAACTGCGGCTTGATGAGGCAAAGCACCTCGCCACCATCGCGCAGCAGCGCGCTCACGGCGGGAAGCACCAGATGCAGCGAGATGAAGCTCATGTCCATCACAGTCAGGTCAATCTCTTCCGGTATCTGCTCATGCGTGAGATAGCGCGCGTTTGTGCGCTCCATGCACACAACGCGCTCGTCCTGGCGCAGACTGTAGGCAAGCTGGCCGTAGCCGACGTCCACGGCGTAGACTTTCACGGCTCCGGCGCGCAGCAGCACGTCCGTAAAGCCGCCCGTGGAGGCGCCGCAGTCCAGACAGGTCAGCCCCGCGGGGTCGCGGGAGAAGACCTTGAGCGCCTTTTCCAGCTTCAGTCCGCCGCGGCTGACATAGGGACAGGCTGCCGTGCGGACTTCAATATCCACAGTCTCCTCATAGGAAACGCCCGGCTTGTCTGCCTTTTGACCGTCCACATAGACCTGTCCGCTCATAATGATCGCCTGCGCTTTTGTTCTGCTGTCCGCATATCCCTGCTCTGTCAGCAAAACATCCAGACGCTTTTTAATTTTCAAGACCAAGCACCTCCAAAACAGAATGGCAGACCGACTGACCATCCAGGCCATGCTGCCCGTATAATTGTTCAATCCTGCCATGGGTCACAAAATTGCTGCCGAGGTCTACACCACATACAACGCAGTCCGGCAACATACTGCGCAGCTGCTGACCCAGAGCATCCCGGATCCCACAGCCACCGCTGACCTCTTCCATCACATAAACGGGCTTTTGCTGCGCCATTTTCGCTGCAATTTCCTGCACCGGCATTTTGCCGATGGACATCAGACGCAGAACCGTAGCCTCAACACCCTGCCGGTGCAAAAGCTCCGCCGCCTCCATAGCGTTGGCTAGAAGCGTACCATAGGTCAAGATCGTAATATCCTTACCATTTCTGTGACACACCACTGTGTTACCTTCTCCGTGCCAGTTGCTGTCTGAATATCCCCGGTCTGTGCCTCTGGGATACCGGATGGCTACCGGGCCTGGCTTTTCCTTTACTGCCCAGGAAAGCATTTGCTGAAGCTCGGCACAGCTGCAGGGGCAAAGAACCCGCATTCCGGGAATCTGCCGCAGAAATCCCACATCAAACACACCGTGGTGGGTTTCACCATCCTCGCCAACAAGACCAGCCCGGTCCACTGCCAGAATTACCGGCAGCTTCAGCATCGCAACATCCTGCAATATCATATCGTAGGAACGCTGTAGGAATGTGGAATACAGAGCGACCACAGGAATCAAGCCTTGCTTCGCCATACCGCCTGCCATGGAAACCGCATGTTCCTCCGCTATGCCAACATCAAACAGGCGCTTGGGGTACTGTTTCTTCATATTCAGCAGGCCGGTTCCACCGGGCATGGCTGCCGTTATAGCACAGAGCTTCGGTTCTTTTTCTGCTAGGCGGCACATTTGGCTGCCAAAGGCTTCCGAGAATGTCAGACCGGAAGTTCCTCCGGTAATTCCTTCTTCCGGATCAAATCTGCCAACACCGTGGTACTTTGATGGATTCTCCTCCGCAGGCTGATAACCCCGGCCCTTTTGGGTCATCACATGAACCAGTACCGGACGCCCCATTTCCTTCGCGGCGGTAAGCAATGCAATCAGATTTTCCGTGTCATGACCGTCAACAGGACCCAGATAGGTCATACCCATAGCCTCAAAGATAGTAGTCGGAATCAATGCCCTGCGAATACGGTCTTTGATTTTCCGTGTAAAGCGGTAAACCGGTTTTCCGCCGGGCAGCCGGTTCAGGGCATCCCGATACCATTCCTTCATATTCAGGTACTTTTCTTTTGTCCGGAGCCGGGATAAGTGTCTGGCCATACCGCCCACATTGCGGTCGATAGACATGGCATTGTCATTGAGAATGACTACCATCGGCTCGTTGCTGACAGCCGCATCATTGAGGCCTTCGTATACCATGCCGCCGGTAGCAGCGCCATCGCCCAACAGTGCTACCACATGATAGTTTTCACCGGAAAGGCTTCTGGCACGGGCCATACCCAAAGCAACGGACACCGAGCTGGAAGCATGCCCGGCAACAAAAGCATCCGCAACACTCTCGCCGGGTTTGGGAAAACCGGCAATACCGCCAAATTGGCGCAATGTGGAAAAATCCGTCTGGCGGCCGGTCAACAGCTTATGGACATAAGACTGATGGCCAACATCAAAAACCAGACGGTCTTCAGAAGTATTAAAAACGGTTTCAATAGCAACGGTCAGCTCTACAACCCCCAAATTGGACGCAAGATGGCCGCCGGTTTTGGAAACCGAATCAATCAAAAATTCACGGATCTCGCCGCACAAACACTTCCGCTGTTGCTCATCGAGCCGCAGCAGATCCTTATGACAGCGGATACTCTCTAAAATGCTCAAACAGGACACAACCTAACAGTTTATTTCTTTATTTTACCAAAACGGGTTATACGCCGGAATTGAAAAATAACCTTGCCAACAAGATGTACGATCCGGGTGCAGGAACCGATGGCAAAGGTTTTACCAACGGCTTTGCCGCCAACGGTCAAACCGGCTACCAGCGCAGACATTACAAGAGAGACTACCTGTGGCCAGGTGAAGTCAAAATTCTGCAGAACCTGCGCCGCAATGGTGGCGGATGCGCTGCCGGATACGACGCCGCAAATATCGCCCACAACATCGTTGCAGATGGAGCTGACCCGTTCCGCATTGCGCAGCAGACTGATGGCCTCCTGTGCGCCCAGAACTTTTCTGGCAGCCATAGAGTGAAAGGGTTTTTCATCCGCCGAGGTGACTGCCACACCGATAATATCAAAAACAATACCCAACAGCACAATTGCCAGCAAAATCAAAAAGGCCACCGGCATGGAGCTGCTTTCCATAATTTCATCAGAAATCATGGAAATCATTCCGGAAACGAAAATCGTAACAAAGAAAATCGTGACAACCCAACGGATCGTCTTATTCCGCTCTTTTTTCTGTGAGCTTGGGTCGGACTTCGACACAACGCTTGTCCCCTTTATGTCAAGTATTTTTAAGAAAACGGCAGCAGGCAGGATAAATCTTACGGCTTAGGTCGGGTTGTTTTTCACCGGACAGAACCTGCCGTTGCCGCGCAGGCCGTTTCCATTTGATCCATCCGCTCAAGTGTTGCCAAAATGAGGACCCGATTGCCACTTAGTCCGTACTGTAATCCCCTGCCTGCCCAGTTACGACAGTCTAGGTGTTTTCCACTGCAAGATGTTCCGATTCTTAGCCTCTTTTGCAGGCATGGTTTCCAGAAGCGATAACAACTGTCGTCTGGCCACAACAAACAACTGTTTGTCCTCTTTCCCCGCATACCCACTCAAGGCAGGCTACTCTGCACGCAGCACACGATTCTGTGCACCGCCTTGCAGGTTCATACCTGGCTCGTACGCAAAGAGGCTTCCAAAAAAGGAGTTCTCAACTTTGTCGCACAATACCGGGTCTCCGCGGAAACCGGGTCGTATGCTCCATGCCATTGGAGCGCGCCCGGAATCCTTAACCCCCAGCACCCACCCTAAACTGGGCGTAAAAAGCAGGCACCAGGGACTTCATCGATGTGCCCTTCATAGGATTTTTAGGCCCTACCTGGGAATCGGTCATCTCGACTAGAATACTGCACCGTCGGCTATTATCTTAGCATAAGTTTTATGAATATACAAGTATTTTTTCATAATATTCATTTTTCCTTTACGGATATGGCAGTGATCTCCTAAATTTGAACTACTATACTACATAAAACGAGGGATGTCGGACACATCCCCCGCCTATGGAATATTCGCATATCATGTATTTCTATTCAGAAACCAGTCCTCGACGATATCGCTGTGCGTGATCACAATGTCAATATCCCGGATTTCTTCTCTTGTGAAAAATTGCAGGTCTTTGGACTCCGCGCTGATGGTCATATCCGGCATATTCTCCAGATCTAAGCCGAACACCACGATTACCATACGCCAGATACTGCCATCCCGATAGGCTGCAATCCGTCCCGGCTCTCCGTAGACCGCCAGCCTCTGAAACTGTTCTTTCGGGATGCGGATTCCAAGCTCCTCATAGACCTCCCGGGCAATTGCCTGTGCTTCCGTTTCATACTTTTTGACACCGCCGCCAACCAGTCCCCAGGTATCGCTGTCCCGGCGCTTTTCCAGAAGCAGCTTCCCGCCGCAGGTAATGATGGCATTTGCCCCCAGATGAGCCGGCATGGTGGTTTTGGGTGCGTTAGGATCACCCCGATAAAACTTTACAATAGACATAGAAACACCCCTTTTCACCCATTATACACCAGAATATTCTTATTTTCCACCCTGAAATTCCTTAGGAACAGGCTTTGTCACACCGGTACGGCGTTCCTTGTCCAAACCGCCCATCATATGCCCCTCTGGATTGGCCGCAAATTTCCCCCGGCGAATGATATCCTCTCCAAACCGGTCGCGAAGCGCATCCACTGTTTCATCCAGCTTCAGCTTCCGCTCGTACCGTTCCGGAGACAAACCCGACAGAAAATCAAACTGCTGATAAGGTTCTGTGGCCAGATGGGTCATTTGGACACCCAGCTGACGCAGCGGCGTAACGCCATCCCACGCCTCATCAAACACACGGCAGGCAGCTTGAAACAGCTCCTGCGTGATATTGGTTGCCCCATGGAGCCGGGACTGGTGAGAGAAATTATGAAATTCGCTGGTTCTGAGATGGATCGTCACACAGCCCCCGCACATTCCGTCCTTGCGCATCCGGGCCGCCACCGTTTCACAAAGCCCCAGCAAAACCTTATAGGCCTGCACATAAGTGGTCACATCACTGGCAGTTGTAATAGAGTTTCCGTATCCCTTGTTGGCTTCCTGCGCCGGCTTCACCGCATCGGCATTGCGTCCGTTGGCAAAGTGCCAGATGGTCTGCCCGTGCTTTCCCAGTTTCTTTTGCAGCAGCTGCACATCCATCTTCGCCAAATCTCCGATGGTGTAGATCCCCATACGGTTCAGCTTTGCCTGGGTTGCACCGCCCACCAGAAACAAATCTCTTACCGGCAGGGGCCACATTTTTTCTTCAATCTCCTCCGGAAATAGCGTATGCACTTTGTTTGGTTTTTCAAAATCTCCGGCCATTTTGGCAAGGAGCTTGTTGCTGGAAATGCCCACATTGACTGTAAATCCCAGCTCCTCATGGATCCGCTGCCGCATAGCCTCTGCTGCAAGCCTTGGGGAGCCATAGAGTCGCTCTGTCCCTGTCATATCCACCCATGCTTCATCAATGGAATACTGCTCCACACAAGGGCTGAACTGCCGCAGCATCTCCACAAATTTTCTGGAAGCCGCCACATACAAGCCATAATCCGGTTCTACCACCGTCAGTCCCGGACATTTTTCCAGTGCCTGAAACAGAGGCTCCCCTGTCTGGATCCCATACTTCTTTGCAGGCCCGCTCTTGGCAAGAATGATGCCCTTCCGGGATTCCTTATCTCCTGCCACCACCGAGGGGATCTCCCGCAGATCCACCGACTCTCCCAGCACCTTGACACGGTAGGCCGCCGACCAAGATAAAAATGCGGAGTTGGCATCCACATGAAAAATGACCCGCTGCGCCATATCAGTACACCTTTCTGAGCAGGCACCAGTTGTGGGTACGGACAGTGTACCGCAGCTCAAACAACCACTGTTTCTGACGGACCGTAGCCCGGCACAAAAAGATAAAGGCTTCGATCCCCACATACTGCACCTGTTTACAGCTGACAATTTCATCGATATCGATCCGCATCAACTGATGGGCTTCATCCTCCATACGCAGCCGCAGGGGCTTGATATTCCCATCCGCACTGCACATAGAAATGACATCCACTGGGCATATATTCTGTTCCACCGCGGCCACCCCCTGTCTTTTTCTATATTGTAGTACATTTGTTCGCATAATGCAAGTGTTATTTTCTGGTTGAACCGTTTTGGGTTTTCTGGTATACTATCGAAAAAACAGCAAGGAGAACTGCTATGCTGAAGTACCGCTGTCTGGTATTGGACCACGACGACACTGTTGTGCAAAGTGAAAAAACCATTGGCTATCCCTTCTTCCGGGAAATCGTAC
Source organism: Faecousia sp. (assembly GCA_045589055.1). Taxonomy (GTDB): domain Bacteria; phylum Bacillota; class Clostridia; order Oscillospirales; family Oscillospiraceae; genus Faecousia. The sequence continues at coordinate 6,715 of JAZNFH010000082.1, forward strand.
GGCAATTTCGCCCCGGCCGGGATATCACACTGGAGGAATATCTCACCGGCTGCCACGAGCTGGGTTTTGCCAACATGTGCCGCCAGAACTACCAGTTCACAGAAGACGAACTGCTGCAGGAGTTCCTGTCATGGAAAGCCTATGTCCGGGAACATATCCCGGAGATTTTCGAAGGGATTGACCGGATCATCCATAAGCAGAAGCAGTCCGGGGGTATTCTGTGTGTCGTATCCCATTCCGGTGAAGAGAACATCGCCCGGGATTACCGGGTACATTTCGGCATTCAACCGGATGCCATCTACGGCTGGGATCTGCCGGAGGAAAAGCGCAAGCCAAACACCTTCCCGCTGGAAGATATCATGGGAAAATTTCAAGTAACACGGAATGATATCCTCGTGGTGGATGATATGAAGCTGGCTTGGGATATGGCAAACAAGGTGGGTGTTAAAACCGCTTTTGCCAAATGGGGCAAGGAAGACTTCCCTGCCCTGTGCGAAGAAATGGAACAGCTGTGCGACTTCACCTTCCGAAAGGTTGCCGATCTGGAAGCCTTTCTTTTTGAATAAATCCATAGCGCAAAACAGGCGTGCTGCTGTTTCGCAACACGCCCCAGTCTGTCGAAAAAGCTCAGCGAAAGCTGGGCTTTTTCTATTGGTTGCACCAAAGAGAACCCCCGGCTATGCCGGGGGGGACAGTCTACCTCTGTCCCCTGTTTTTATTGGCATTGATACCAATTGGGTATCACAGTTTTCATTCCGTCGTACCACTGCATTACCTGCACTGCCTGCTGCATCCCCCGGATTTCTCTCCAAAGGGAATGGTTCAGGGCTGCAACCGCACAGTATTTTTGATCTCCGGACCAACCTTTGTCTATGGGTATTCTGTCGATGATACTTTCCAATACATTCATCGGTCTACCGCAATAGTTCTCCGCAGGCTTTGCAGGTGTCGGGATGCAGGTATTTCTGTATCAGGCTTGCTTTCACCCAACGGTGATCCAGAATTTCTAACTGCTGTTCCCGCACCGTGCCTTCTACTTCTCCCAGGAACAAGACCACCTGCTTTCTTATATAAGGCGGGATATCGTATTCCAGAGTAACTCTCCTTTCCGTGAAAAGTCTGGCATGCAGTCCCGTTTCCTCCATAAGCTCCCGCAGAGCAGTCTGCGACTCCGTTTCCCCTGCTTCCATATGTCCTTTTGGAAAGCTCCAGCTGTGGTTTGTCTGCAGCAGTATCAGAAATTCTTTTTCTCCCTGGTTCCACCGGTAAGGTATCACACCGCAGGATTTACGAAGCAGAGAATCAATGGTGCTTTCAAAATACTGCTCTTGAAACCGGACCGCCTCTGCGATTTCTCCCTGATGATATTTCACACCTTCCGGTGCTACCACCAGCTTGTCTTCGCTGTCATTGGCCCTTCGAACCGCACCGATCACCTGTCCGGTAAACTCTCTCATCGGTTCATGAATGCCAAGAATATATGCATCCTGTTCCTCACCGTCCCCTGCCACGGTTCCCGGCAGGTAGCCATAGTTGATGGGATACCGAATGGTTCCATGGACATAACCGACAGGACGGTCCACAATAATATGGACTGTCTGCCCCATATAATTCCGTAGTATTTGACTTCTAGAATCCATATTTGTATCCTCTCTTGATTTTGCAGACAGTATAGCGCCATAAAAAAAGAATGTCAAGAACGGTCATTTCCATACCGAATTACCAACAGGCATACCATGGATATACCGTTCGGTTTTTTAACTGCTTTTTAGCTGAACACCGGGACAATGGGTAAATAAGGGGATGCGTTTTTCGGAAAATGGTGTTATAATGTCGCTAAGCGTCACTTCGGAGGTATGAGTATGGTAAACAAAAAGCAGCTATTCGCCGACAGTCTGTTTACTGCAGTTACCTTGATTGTAGTATTTCTGGTAAATCTATTCCTGGTTGAACAGTTCGATACCAAGACCATGACCCCCATGATCTTTGTACTGGGTGTGTTTCTGGTTTCCTGGCAGACGCAAGGGTATGCTTTTGGCATTGTTGCCAGTCTGCTCAGCGTTCTTTCCGTGAACTGGGCCTTCACCTACCCCTACTGGTCCTTTGACCTGATCTCACCGGAGTGTATTTCTTCCGCAGTTGTTATGCTGTTGGTTTCCACTATGACCGGTGCACTCACCACCCGGCTGAAGCAGCAGGAAAAGCTGAAATCAGAGGCTGAGAAGGAACGGATGCGGGGCAATCTGCTTCGGGCAGTATCCCATGATCTCCGGACCCCACTGACATCCATCTATGGATCCTGCTCCGCCATCATTGAAAATTATGACAATATTTCCCGGGACCGGCAGTTACTGCTTCTGAAGGATATTCAATCCGATTCTCAGTGGCTCAATCGTATGGTAGAGAACCTTCTGTCTGTCACCCGGGTAGATGCGGATAAAGTCCGCCTTTCCAAGCACAGTACCGTACTGGAGGAACTGATCGATGCGCTGCTTGTCAAGTTTCATAAGCATTATCCAAGCCAAAAGGTGCAGGTGCACATCCCAGAGGACTTTGTCTGTATTCCTATGGATTCGATGCTTATTGAGCAGGTGCTGATGAATCTATTGGAAAACGCCGTGTTCCATGCCCATAGGATGAAGAACCTTTGGCTTCGTGTCGTTGTAAGGGGAAGCAAGGCTGTCTTTTCCGTGGAAGATGACGGCTGTGGCCTTTCTGAAGAACGACTTACACACCTGTTCAGCGGTGTTCTGGACAGCGAAGCACCTATGGATTCTGCACGCAGCAATATGGGAATCGGTTTAAGCGTGTGCAGAACCATCATCAAGGCTCATGGCAGCGAACTGAAAGCCGGAAACCGAAACGGCGGCGGAGCAGCATTCAGTTTTACACTAGAATTGGAGGAAACCGATCATGTCGAACAATAAGTACAAAATCCTCGTCGTAGAAGATGACTGTAATATTTCCAGTATGATCCAGACGGTTCTGGACACAAATGGGTATCAGGTTTTAACCGCACAACGGTGCCAGCAAGGTATCCTGATGCTTACCTCCCATGTGCCGGATCTGGTGGTTCTGGATCTGGGCCTGCCGGATATGGACGGTGAAGAGTTTATTCGAATCGCACGCCGGAGCAGCATGATTCCTATTATCGTCCTCTCCGCCCGGACAGAAGAGCAGGATAAGGTTTCTGCATTGGATCTCGGTGCCAACGACTATATTACAAAACCCTTCAGTACAGGGGAACTGCTGGCCCGCATCCGCGTATCTCTGCGGATCAACCGTATGAATTTGCAAGCGGCAGCCCCCGGCAGTGTCTTCACCCTGGACGATTTTGTAATTGACTATGACCGGAGACTGGTATCTGTAGGCGGCAACAACATCCATGTAACGCAGATAGAATACAATATTCTTTCTCTCCTCAGCCAACAGGCAGGAAAAGTGATGACTTATTCTGCGATTATTCGATCCATCTGGGGAACCATGGATGATGGAAGCGTCAAAAAGCTTCAGGTCAATATGGCAAATATCCGCAAGAAGCTGGGCTGCACTCCGGGAGAGATCCGCTATATCATCAATGAATTGGGTGTCGGCTACCGGATGCTGGATCCGCAGGAATAAGTGCATACAACCTTCACCGAGTCTTAACCACAGAAATAGGATACTTTACTCAAAATTAGCCGCTTCGCCCGTATAATGGGTAAAGCGGCTTTATTCTACCAAATACAAAGGATGTATCTGTATGACTATTTTTGATGTATTAACAATGATTGGTGGTCTTTGCCTGTTCCTGTTCGGTATGAATGTTATGGGTGACGGTCTGGAGCGACGGGCAGGCAACAGTCTGAAAACACTTCTTGGTCGGCTGACAGACAACAAGTTCAAGGGGTTTTTGACCGGTCTGGGCGTTACCGCCGTGATCCAGAGCTCCTCCGCGACAACAGTCATGGTGGTAGGCTTTGTTAACTCCCGCCTCATGACCCTGAAGCAGTCCATCGGCGTTATCATGGGTGCCAATATCGGCACAACAGTAACTGCTTGGATTCTTTCCCTGGGCGGTATTTCCAGTGACAACCTGGTTATGCAGCTGTTAAAGCCCACCTCATTCACCCCGGTGCTGGCTCTGCTGGGAACTATTTTTTTGATGTTCTCCAAATCTACCAAGCAAAAAGATGTGGGAACCATCCTGTTGGGTTTTGCTACGCTGATGTTCGGTATGGACACCATGTCCGATGCCGTGTCCGGTTTGGCTGATATTCCCGCATTCCAAAATCTATTCATTATGTTCGAGAACCCCATTCTGGGTGTTCTGGTTGGTGCCGTGCTGACCGGTATTATCCAGTCCAGTTCTGCATCCGTCGGTATTTTGCAGGCATTGTCAGCCACCGGTGCTGTCAGCTATGCCGCCGCAATTCCCATCATTATGGGCCAGAATATCGGCACATGCGTAACTGCCTTGCTTTCCTCCTTTGGTGCCAGCAAAAACGCAAGACGGGCTGCTATCATTCATCTGTCTTTTAATGTGATTGGTACAGTTGTCTGGCTGAGTGTATTCAGTCTCATTTCCGCGCTGTTCCAGCCCGAACTGCTGCATGTGAGCGCAAACTATCTGGGTATTGCCGTCTGCCATTCAGCATTTAATACGCTTTGTACCGCACTGCTACTCCCATTATCCGGCCTGCTGGAAAAGCTTGCCTATCTGGTTGTTCCCGAGGGCAAGGAAACCGTCAAATCCGTGGAGCTGGATGAGCGTCTTCTGGCAACCCCCTCCATTGCTTTGGGCCAGTGCCATAATCTCGTTCTGAAAATGGCTGAAATCACAACATCTGGCCTTCAGGCAAGCCTTCACGCCCTCACTTCCGGCGATTTATCTGCCGCTGAGCAGATCCGCGCTCTTGAAAGCGATGTGGATCATTACGAAGATGTTCTGGGCACCTATCTGACAAAACTAGGCAGAGCACAGATCTCTGACGATGATAGTTCCGAAGTCTCCAAACTCTTGAAAGTCATTGGCGATCTGGAGCGGATCTCCGACCACAGCGTCAATATTCTGGAGTCTGTGGAAGAACTGGCTGAAAAGAAAATCTCCTTCTCCGAAAGTGCAAAGCAGGAAATGAATGTACTGTGTCGTGCGCTGAGCGAGATTCTGGACATCACAATGGATGCGTTCCGTCTGGATGATTGGGATGCTGCAACCAGTGTTGAACCTTTGGAGCAGGTAATCGATCATATTAAGACCATTCTCCGCAACCGGCATATCAGCCGACAGAAAAAAGGAGAATGCACCGTGGAAGCCGGCTTTATCTGGTCCGATCTGCTGACCAATCTGGAGCGTACCTCTGACCATTGCTCCAATATTGCCGTCAGTATTATTGACGCCCACGCCCACAATATGAATGCACACCAGTCCCTGCGCAGCATGAAGGAAGGAAATCCTGTTTTCTTTGAAAAACTGGATGATTACTCCCGGAAGTACAAACTCCCTTCGGAGTAAAGATTTTCAACCATCAACAGTTTTCATTTACAATTTCTTAACCATTTCTTTACCGTATATCAGGTATAATTGTAAAGTTAAAATACAGGAAAGGAATGTTTCTCGTGTTACCTGCAATTATCCTCTTTGCGGCAACCTATGTATTGATGCTGACCTTCAGCAAGTATCGTCCCTACATTGCTTTGACTTCCGGTTTGATCTTCATTCTCTCCGGAATGCTGCCTGTTAATCAAATTATTGGCGCTCTGGACTTCAATGTTTTACTGATGATCGGCGGCACCATGGGTCTGGTGCAGCTCTTTATCGACAGCCGTATGCCCGAACGGCTGGCCGACATGATCATGAACCGTGTCCCCAATGTCCAGTGGGCGGCTGTCGCGTTAAGCCTGTTTGCCGGCATAATCTCCGCATTTGTGGATAATGTGGCTACCGTTCTGATGATCGCACCGGTTGCCATCGAAATCTGCAAAAAGCTCAAAACCAATCCCATCCCCTTCATCATCTCCATTGCGGTTTCCTCCAATCTGCAGGGTGCCGCTACCTTAGTGGGAGATACCACCGCTATTATGCTGGGTTCTGCTCTGGACATGAGCTTTCTGGACTTCATCTGGTATCAAGGCAAACCGGGCATGTTCTTCATGGTTGAGCTGGGCGCCGCGTTATCTGCCATCATTGTTTACTTCACCTTCCGGAACGATAAGGGTGCTATTCCTAAGACAGGCAGGATGACCGAAGTCGAGGATATTGTTCCCACCATTCTGTTGGTTGGTGCTATCGTACTGCTGATCGTAGCCTCCTTCCTACCCTTTGAGATGCCCGCAGAAACCAACGGTTTGATCTGCACTGCCCTTTTGGTGGTTGGCTTGATCTATAACTACACCAAAAAGAAAAATCTGGATGCCATTATGGGGCCGCTGAAAGCCATTGACTTTGAGACACTGGGTCTGTTGGTTGGACTATTCCTGATGATCGGCGGTATCTCCAACAAGGGTGTTATCGATGCTCTGGCTGCACTGCTGGCAAAGCTGGGGGCCGGAAAACCCTTCCTGATGTACACCATCATTGTCTGGGCTTCTGTACTGATCTCTGCCTTCATTGACAATATTCCCTATGTCGCCACCATGATTCCTGTTATCGCCGGTATCGCAGCAGAGATGGGCGTTGATTCCACTGCCCTGTACTTTGGTCTCCTGTGCGGTGCCACCCTTGGCGGCAACTGCACGCCCATCGGCGCTTCTGCCAACATTACCGGTATCGGCATTCTCCGTAAGGAGGGCCATGATGTGTCCAACGGAGACTTCTTTAAAATCGGTATTCCCTTTACCCTCTCCGCCATCGTTCCCGCTTATATTCTGATCTGGGTTCTGTTTGGCGTTTCCTGACACTCAAATTACTACACCCCGGTTTTCCCAATGGAAAACCGGGGTGCTTTTTATTTCAGCTTTATGATGGCATGATACAGTAACACAAGTCCTGCACTAAGCAGAATACCGCCGACAATATCCGAGAACCAATGGACACCAGAAACAAGTCTGCCAATTACCATAAAGGCAATATAAGCAGAAATTATGAATGTTACCCATTTTTTCATTCCACTGTTCTTAATACGCTCTTGAAGCTGCATCATCGCTGTTGTCATCACGCACAGCACAAGTATCGTCGTTGAGGATGGATAAGATGCTTCAAGATAGCCATTCATCAGCACCGGTCTGTAATTAACCACAATTTCCTCAAAAAACATGTATACCGCTATTACGGCAAGATAGAAGCCTCCGAGAATAAGGATGTTGAAATCAACTTTCCAAATTTGCTTTCTCCTGATCCACTGACAAAGACCAAGAACCGCAAATGCCATAGCAACACCGACAGGAACCAGACCTAACCAGTCGGTAATGGTGTACAGCCACAGGTGGACACCAGTGAGATCGTGTACAAACCTGTTAATCGTGGCAAACCCAACAGATGATTCCCGTGGTCCAATCATTTGAACATCAACAAAATTGACAGCAAGTGTCCACAATGCAAATGCAATCAAAAGGCACACGGCAGCAGCAAAATTTTTCCTGTTTTTCAATTTGGAAGTCCTCCTTTTCATATGTGGCTTTCGCCTGTGAACACTTTACATAAAGGAGAGGAATTCCACAAGAAACAGCAAGTCACGCCTGTGATACTTTCCGTATCATCGGTTTTTAAGAAGGATAAATCCTTTTATCATTAGGAAAAGGAACAGGAAGGTTGCCGCATAGGGTTGCAAGCCCGCAATAAACAGGATCGTACCGATTACATTCAGCACCAGAGATAGTTTATATTTATTCTGTATCCAAAAAGTTCGCTGACAATTCTGCAACGCAAGCGTCAAAACGCCCCATGCTGCAATTGCCATCACAACTGCATAATAAGCAATCCGTAAATACAGCGCAGATCCCGTTAAAGACAAAAGAGATACTTCCCGAATCTCACCGCCAGCCTTTTCTGCAAAAAATGGCAGAAAGAACAGGATAATAAAACCGAGATCAAGCAAACCAAATACCAAATCCTGAAATTGATTCACTTTCCGCTGGTTGTCTCTTTCGGCAATAGTCAGTAATTCCGCACCGGATAAAAGTTCATCTACCGTTACGGAGAAAAACTTCGCAATTGCCTTCAACGAGTCAATCCCGGGATACCCTCTTCCAGACTCCCACTTGGAAATTGCCGCTCTTGAGACATACAATGCCTGTGCAAGTTCTTCTTGGGTCATGCCTCTTTGTTTTCGTAATTCTTGTAATTTTTCATTCAATTCCATAATGATTGCGCTTCCTTTCCATAGGGATTCAGAATAGAAACTCAACATCACAGTTGTTAAAAAGTCCCGAAAGCCAAGCAGGCTTCCGGGACTGAAGATCCAAAAGTATTGATTATCTCTTGGAGAACTGGGGTGCGCGACGGGCTGCCTTCAGACCGTACTTCTTTCTTTCCTTCATTCTGGGGTCGCGGGTCAGGAAACCAGCAGCCTTCAGAGAAGCGCGGAACTCGGGGTTCACGGTCAGCAGTGCGCGGGAAATGCCGTGACGGATAGCGCCGGCCTGGCCGGAAACGCCTCCGCCTGCGACGGTAACAACAATGTCAACCTTGCCAACCAGATCGGTGGTAACCAGGGGCTGACGGACGACCAGCTTCAGAGTCTCCAGGCCGAAGTACTCGTCGATATCGCGACCATTGATGATGATGGAGCCGGTGCCGTTCTCGTAAACGCGAACACGGGCAACACTGGACTTACGGCGGCCGGTGCCGTAGCTATACTTCTTCTTGCTCTCGTACATAGTCATTTACCTCCAAATCAGTCCAGGGTCCATGCAACCGGCTTCTGGGCAGCATGGGGATGCTCAGCGCCGTTGTACAGGTGCAGGCGGGTCATGCAGTTGCGGCCCAGAGTGTTCTTGGGCAGCATGCCCTTAACAGCCAGCTCAACAGCATACTCGGAGCGCTTTGCCATCATGTCACGGGCCTTGGTTTCCTTCAGACCGCCGATCCAGCCGGATACGCGGTAGTAAACCTTCTGGTCCAGCTTGTTGCCGGTCAGAACAGCCTTGTCGGTGTTGATGATGATAACATAGTCGCCGCAGTCAACATTGGGGGTGAAATCGACCTTGTGCTTGCCGCGCAGCAGGTTGGCAGCGATAACAGCGGTACGGCCCAGGGGCTTACCGGCAGCATCCAGAACATACCACTTGCGCTCAACGGTCTCGTTCTTTACGAGTGTAGTGGACATATTGCTTCCTCCGTAAGGTTAAAATATTTTGACAAATTCAGGCGCAGAGAGTACAATACTCTCAAGACGCTAGAACTTTATATCACAGCAAAAACCAAATGTCAACACCTATTTTGCATTATTTTGTGAAACATTTAGCAAACTTCGTTTTTCTCTTGTTTTCTCTTATTTTCTCTTGTATGCTCACTTGCTATTTTATTATGAATTCGGAGGATTTCTTACAATGCAGAAGCTGATCGGACTGGTTCGCCGGTGCGTGGAAGATTATAAAATGATTGAACCCGGTGATCGGATCGCTGTGGGTGTTTCCGGCGGCAAAGATTCTGTGGCGCTGCTGGTTTTTCTTGCAGAACTTCGTAAATACAACCCCATCGCATTCCATCTGGAAGCCATTACAATCGATATGGGTCTGGGAATGGACTACTCCCCTATTGAATCCCTGTGCAAAAAACTGGATGTTCCCTACACGGTTGTCAAGACAGAGATCGGTCCTGTGGTTTTTGACCACCGCAAAGAAAAGAACCCCTGCTCCATGTGCGCCAAAATGCGCCGGGGTGCTTTGAATCAGGCACTTTTGGATCGTGGTCTCAACAAGCTGGCACTGGGGCATCACTACGATGATGCCGTAGAGACTTTCTTCATGAATCTACTGTTTGAGGGCCGCATCGGTTGTTTCCAGCCGGTAACCAATCTGGACCGCACCGGCATCATTCAGATCCGTCCCATGCTCTATATCCACGAGAGGACCGTTGATAACTTTGCATCTCGATATGATCTGCCCATTATTGAAAACCGCTGTCCTGTAGATAAGGAAACAAAGCGTACAGAAGTTAAAGACCTCATCTTTGAGCTAAGTGCCCGCTACCCCGATTTAAAGGAACGCATTTTTGGTGCTATGCAGCGCTTCCCGCTACCGGAATGGGAGCCCCATGGGCGTTACAAGCGCCCCAAGGACGAATAAAAATCGACCCGCGAATGCAGGTCGATTTCTCGTTATTTGATGTAATCCAGGCTGATCCAGCCGGTGCTGATGCGGCCCCACTTGACACTGCCAACCATCTTCGTTTCCAAAATAGTCACAGTCTGTCCGTTATACAGGCGTCCCACAATACGGTTGTTGGTACCGGCACCGCTGCGCACATTCAGAATATCTGCAATTACCTTACCGGTAGCAGAATCGCCCTTGTCAGTGTCCGGAGTAGATGCAGTACCGCTCAGCTTCACATAGGTCATGCTGATCCAACCCTTCGCAGTTCTGCCCCACACAGTTGCGCCTACGGTCTTCTGCTCCAAAATCTCAACGGCTGCACCATCTTCCAGATAACCGGCAATAGCATAGGAAGAACCGGGACCGCTGCGAATGCGAAGCATACTGCCGTTTGCAGATACAATTCCCTTCACCGCATCGGTATTGCCGGTACCGCCGTTTTGGTTTCCGGTATTATCACCGTTACTGGTTTCGTTCTTCTGTACGCTGATATAGTCCATGCAGACCCAACCCTTGGCAGTCTTACCCCAGGGCTTACCGGCTGCAGTCTTCTGCTCTGTAATGGTAACCGTTTCTCCTGCACTGAGTCTTCCTACAACACCATAATTGGTTCCGGCGCCGCTGCGGACATTCAGGTAACCGGAGCTAACTACAACCTTACCGGTAACTTTATCGTTATTATTGTTGTTCTCAGTATTTCCGCCCGGTTTCGTTTCAGTGGTTCCACCCGGCTTCGTTTCGGTAGTTCCACCCGGTTTCTCTTCTGTAGAACCGCCCGGCTTTTCGTCATTGGTTTGGGTTTTATCCAGGGTCACATAGCTGAGGCTGATCCAGCCGGCGGCTGTACGGCCCCACTCCATGGTACCTGCTTTTTTGATCTCGTAGATCTTAACAGCATCGCCATTACCCAAAGAACCAACCACACCGTGTCCGGTGCTGGGACCGCTGCGGACATTCAATCTGCCGGACTGCAGCTTCACCTTGCCGGTAGCAATCACAGTCTCTTCCGGCTTGTCCTCATTGGGTTTGGTTTCCGTAGTGCCATCGGGTTTCTTGTCTTCTTCCTGTTCACCCTTTACAACGGTATCGTAATTTGTAAACTTCAGTGCAATCCAGCCCCTGGAGGACTTTCCCCAAACATAACCGGAACCGCTGGCGGTCTGGGTAATCTCAAGGACATCTCCCTTATCGGCCTGTCCCACTACGGAATAGGTCGTTCCGGGACCTCTGCGCAGATTCACATCCGTTGCAGTCACAGTGATCTTGATTCCGGGACCCTCGTCTTCATTTGTAGAAGTAAAATCCTGTGTATAGGTCAGATTAATCCAGCCACCATTGCCGGAGACCTTGCCCCATTTGATGCCGGCAGCATCGGTATACTCGGAAACAATGGTCACAACCTCGCCGTTCTGGTAAGCATCCACCACCAGAGCGCCCTTAACAGGCTGCTGGAAGGAATTCAGAACACCTGTGGTAACCTTCTTATCATAGTTGACCGCAGTCCCTGTAATCTCCTGCTCTGTGCCCTGGGGTGCGTCAGAACTGTCACCTGCGCGCCAGTGGGCATATAGTGTATAGCCCTTTACACCGGCATCCAGCTTTGTAACCTTCTCACCGCCGGTGGGATCGGTATACCAGCCATCAAACACAAAGCTGTCATATGTAGGCACCGCCCGGACAGCAGGTTCTGCATTTCTGTCGTAACCCTGCACCTTGATCTCGGACTCACCGCCATTGGCATCAAACTGGACATAGCAGTAGTCTGCCGGAGGAGATACCGAGTAATTGCCATTTAGATACATATCCGCCTCTGCCAGACGGCGGCGGATCAGCCCGGGAATGGTTTCATCACCGCTGTTGCTCCACTGGGCGAAGGCAAAAATGAAGTCGTCGCCGGTCCATTTCTCAACAACGGCGGTGCGCAGTGTGCTGGGCTTGTGCAGCCACGAGGTACCGCAGTTAAAAGACAAAGACAGCAGTGCATCAAATTGCCCCTGGGTCAGCTGCAAACCAAACTTATCGGCAAAGGTATTGACTTCACCGCCCATAGTTTCCAGAAATTCCATCAGCAAAGCCTGTGCCTCATCCTTGGGAATACCATTGGCCTTGTACTCATCCAGCTTATCCGCAGGTGCTCTGGTACCATAGCCGACGGTCCACTGGGAGTAATCCCAATAAGGATACAGGCTGAAGCCTTCCATCTTCTTCAAAAACTCGATCATTGCTTCGCTTGCAACAAACTCCGATGCAGCGCTTACCGGAACAGCCATCATTGGGACCAAGCTGATCAGCAAAGCAATCGTCAGTGCAATACACAGGATTCTCTTTTTCACAAATTGTGCTCCTTCCAAAATCATAGACCGTTGACAGCAGAATATTGCATAATTCCGCTTGTTTCGTCATTCATGGCCGTATTATAACAGAGGTTACAAAATATTGCAACCCCTGCAACGCATATAAATTACATCTTTGTTACCTTTTCTTCTGTACAAAAGTTCCGTTCTTTTCTGTAATTCACGATGATGCGGCAAATACAGCAGTCAATAATCCATATTGTTATTCGCCATTTTCCATAACTTTCCAGAATTGTTACATTTTCTAAACCAATGTACAATTGCTTTTACTGTGCAGCTGTGATAGAATTAAGAAAACGAAAGGAGCCTTTTATGACGGAAAAGAAAGCAATGATCGCCATGAGCGGCGGCGTAGACAGCAGCGTGGCCGCATATCTCATGACCCGTGAGTTTTTATGTATGGGCGCTACTATGCGGCTGTACGGCGGCTCCACTGACGCAGTCGCAGATGCCCGGAGCGTGGCAGAGAAGTTGGACATGCCCTTTTATGTATTCGACTTCTCCGATGACTTTACGCATCAGGTTATCGACCATTTCACCCACTGCTATGAGCAGGGTCTTACACCCAATCCCTGCATCCAGTGCAACCGCCACTTAAAATTTTCACGGTTTCTGGATGCCGCGAAAGAGCTTGGCTGTGAATACATCGTCACCGGCCACTACGCCCGTGTTGAGCAAGACCCACAGACCGGAAGATATCTACTTTATAAAGCCGCAGATTCCGCAAAGGATCAAAGCTATTTCCTATACGCTCTGAGCCAGGAACAGCTTTCCCATGTCCGCTTTCCACTGGGATCCCTTACCAAGGATGCGGTACGACAGATTGCTGTTGAGCAAAATTTCATCAATGCCAAAAAGCGTGACTCTCAGGATATCTGCTTCATCCCCGACGGAGATTACCTCGCTTTCCTGCAGCACTACACCAAAAAGGACTACCCTGCCGGAAATTTTCTGGATCTGCAAGGCAATGTAGTGGGCAAGCACAACGGCGCTGTCGGCTACACCTTAGGACAGCGGAAGGGTCTCGGCCTTGCCATGGGCGAACCAGTCTATGTCTGTGCCAAGGATATGGAAGCAAATACCGTAACCGTTGGACCCAATGACGCACTGTTTCACAGCACTTTACTGGCCAATGACTGGTTCTTCTTCCCCTTCCCTGTTCTCACTGAGCCTATGCGTGTCAAAGCAAAAACCCGTTCCCGGATGATCGAACAGCCTGCCACGGTCTATCCGGAAGCAGGCGGAATATGCCGTGTGGTCTTCGATGAACCCCAGCGGGCCATCACCCCGGGGCAGGCCGTTGTATTATATGACGGCGATCTGGTAATCGGCGGCGGCACCATAACAGAAGTCTTATAATCGAAAAAGAGCGTGCCGCTGCACGCTCTTTTTATATCTTATAACCCTGGAAATAGGTATCAACAAACTCCACAGTTCGTACCCGGAAGCTTTTGCCGTTGAGGTACTCCAGCGCACCGGCATCCGTAGAAAACTGAAAGGTCAGCTTATAGGAATACAGCGCCTGGTAGTTCCGGTCGAAGCGCTTATCCAGCTTGCCGTACTTACCGTCACCCAGCAGCGGATGTCCGGCATGGGCAAACTGGGCGCGGATCTGGTGGGTACGGCCTGTGATCAGCTCACATTCCACCAGTGACAAGTCCTTGTTGCTTACCAGCACCCTATAGTTGGTTTGGCAGCTTTTGGCTCCGGACTGGGGCCTATCCGTTACAAACACACGGTTTTTCTTGGCATCCTTGAAAAGATATCCTTTCAGACTTCCCTCTTTGGGTCTTGGTGTTCCTTCCACAATTGCCAGATACCGCTTATCCAATTCCCGATCCTTGATCTTCTGGTTCATGACCCGCAGTGCTTCCGCTGTCTTGGCCGCAATCACAATTCCCCCGGTATTCCGGTCGATCCGGTTGCACAGCGCCGGAGTGAAGCTGTTCTCTTCTCTGGGACGCCACTCCCGTTTTTGATAGAGATATGCCTGAATATGGTCAATGAGGGTTCTGCCATATTCTGCACCGTCATGGGGATGCACCGCCAGTCCGGGCCGCTTATCCACCAGCAGGATGTGCTCGTCTTCATAGACGATATTCAGTTTCGGCGTTGCCACCGTAAGAAAGGCATTGTCCTCTCTGGGTTTGTCAAAGAACTCATCATTGATATATAATTGCAGGATATCTCCGGCTTGGAGCCGGGTATCCCGCTCTACTCTGGCACCGTTGCATTTGATACGCTTGATGCGAATGTACTTCTGTGCCAGAGAGGCTGGCAGCAATGGCACTGCCTTCGCCAGAAAACGGTCCAGCCGCTGTCCGGCGTCATTGGGTCCAATGGGTATTTCCTTCATTACAGGCTCTCCTGTGCAAAATGGTTATCGATCTGCTGGGTAAACTCCAAAGCCGCATTGTGGCCCATCTTTCGCTGACGGTTGTTCATAGCGGCAACCTCCAGAATCACCGCCAGATTACGGCCGGGTGTGATGGGTATGGTGATCATCGGCACCTGTACGCCCAGAATTTCCTTGTACTGTTCCTCCAGACCGAGACGGTCATAATTTTCATGGTTGTTCCAGTGGACAATATTGACAACAAGGTTGATCTCATTTTCCACCTTCACCGCACCGATACCGAACAGCTTCGCCACATTCACAATACCAATACCACGCAGCTCGATATAATTCCGAATCAGCTCCGGAGCAGAGCCGATCAGCTGCGAACCGGATATCTTACGGATTTCCACAGCATCGTCAGCGATCAACCGGTGTCCGCGCTTCAGCAGCTCGACAGCGGCCTCACTTTTACCGATACCGCTCTCACCCACCAGCAGAACACCCTCGCCGTATACCTCCATCAAAACGCCGTGGCGGGTAATTCTGGGTGCCATCTGCGCGTTCAGGTAAGAGATAATGGAGGAAACAATGGACGATGTGGTTTCCTTGCCGCGCAGAAGTGTGACATTGTGCTTGCGCGCCATCTCAACGCACTCTGCCATCGGAGGAATATCTCTGGCAATCAGCAATGCCGGGAATTTATAGGAAAAGAATTTATCCAAGGTGGTACGGCGCTGGCTGTCCGTCAGTTTCCCCAGATAACTGGTCTCCACATTGCCCATAACCTGCAGGCGCATCGGCTCAAAGTGATCCATATATCCGGCAAGCTGCAGACCGGGACGGGCTACATCTGAAACGGTTAACCGTACAGCATCAAAGTCCGTAGCAGCAAAAATGACCTCCAGGTGGAACTGCTCCACCAATGTTTTTAAGGGAATTGAATAGTTGTTCATCATCCATTGACACCCCACAGCCTTACATTTAAGGTTATTATAGCGGCCGCTTCGCTGAATATCAACTTAATTTTCAAAAAAACGAAAAAAATGCAAAAAAGTGCTTGCATTTTTCAGCAAACTCTGCTATCATATCTAAGCGCCTGTGAAGGCGCTGTTTAGTGATTTATCTGCGGATAGGAGGTGCAGTAGAATGGCGAAGTGTGATTATTGTGGCAAGGGCGTGACCTTCGGTATCAAGGTTTCCCACTCCCACAGACGTTCCAATCGTGCTTGGAAGCCCAATGTGAAGCGTGTCAAGGCCGTGGTCAACGGGACTCCGTGCCATGTGTACGCCTGTACCAGATGCCTCCGTTCCAACAAGGTTGAGCGGGCCGTCTGATTTCCCAGCTATAGCAAGCGGTGTCACTTCGGTGACACCGTTTTTGTTTTATATTGGTCTGTTCCAGTCAGACAAGTTCAAGTTTGTTTATTCAATTATAAACTCTGCCCACACGGAATATTCTGTTGATTGTTCCTCACCTGTATCTACAATGCAGGTGGAAAGAAAACGATATGTACCTGGTTTGATAACTTCATCCGTATCTATGAGAATGTATCCTTTACTGTCCAATTCTTTTGCACGAAGTTCGTGGTCAATGTCAGTCAAATCAGTGTCATCTATCAAACAACTAACCCATTGGTCATTTTCAAGGCGTTCAATAGAGTATTGTTCGCCATAGATAGCAGGATACTCTGTGTCGTTCGTCCAATTAATAACGATTGTTGTTTTATCGGGATAAATGTATATTCCACTGGCTTGTATAGAAATCCCATCGAAATCAGAATAGTTATTGCCCACTATAGTTTGTTTCTCTGTAAAGTTTGGCTCTTCGTATTCTGGTTGGCTGTTATTGCATCCAACCAAAGCAAGGACACAAACCGCTGCTAAAACTAATGCGATCAACTTTTTCATCCAATCACACTCCTTCTTCAAATTCAAGTTTGCCTAACTTGTAGAATTACTATATCATAACAATAGCCAACATGCAACAACCGTGCCGGCCAAAGGAAGCGCG
>JAZNFH010000083.1:0-18504 GCA_045589055.1 Faecousia sp.
GCCCAGTTTGAAATCCCTGTGCAGGCGGCCATCGGCGGCAAGATCATCGCCCGGGAGACCATCAAGGCTCTGCGTAAGGATGTGCTTGCCAAGTGCTACGGCGGCGATATTACCCGTAAGAAGAAGCTGCTGGAAAAGCAGAAGGAAGGCAAGAAGCGTATGCGTACCTTCGGTACCGTTGCCGTGCCCAGCGAGGCCTTCATGGCGGTACTGAAACTGGATGAGGACTAACCCTATGCCATTGATCAAACGAAAAAACAAACAACCTCTGGGCATCTATATCCATGTGCCCTTCTGCCGCAGCAAGTGCCAATACTGCGACTTCTATTCTCTGACCACCAAGGATGACCGGCTGATGGACAGCTATCTGGAAGCCATGACCCGGCACATCAAGGAGGCCGGTTCTCTGGCACCCAACCATCAGGTGGATACCATCTACTTCGGCGGCGGCACCCCCAGCTTCTTCGGGGCTGACGGGATGGCCACCCTGCTGACTGCCATCCGCCGGCACTTCGATGTGGCCGGTGACGCAGAGATCACTTATGAAGCCAACCCCGACTCCGTTTCGGACAAGCTGCTGCGGCGGCTCCGGGCGGAAGGCTTTAACCGGGTCAGTCTGGGTGTTCAGTGTGATGACGATGCCATTTTGCAGAAGATCGGCCGTCCCCACAACTATGCCCAGGCAGTCACCGCCGTGGAGCGGATCCGAAAAGCCGGTTACACCAACCTCTCTCTGGATCTGATGTATGGCCTGCCCGGTCAGACACTGGAGGGCTGGGAGCAGACCCTGCGCCGGGTGCTGACACTGAATCCGGAGCATATCAGCTGCTACGGGCTGAAGGTGGAAGAACGGACACCCCTTTACGACTATAAGGATGCCTGCAACCTGCCCGATGACGATATGCAGGCGGACATGTATCTGACTGCCGTGGAGATCCTCAAGACCAAGGGCTACCGCCAGTATGAGATCTCCAACTTTGCCCGGAAGGGTCTGGTGTCCAAACACAATATGAAGTATTGGACCGGCGGCGAATATCTGGGCTTCGGCCCCGATGCCAGCTCCGACTTCGGCGGCAAGCGCTTTACCATGGTCCGGGATCTGCTGGCCTATATCGACGGCATCAAGCACGGTGGGCAGGTGATCTCCGAGCTTCACGAGATCCCCCAGCGGGAGCGGGCGGGAGAATACCTGATGACCCGGCTCCGGACTTCCGGCGGCATCGATCCCAAGGAGTACGAGCGCAAATACCTGCTGCCCTTTGAACCGTTGGAAACAGCCCTGCAGCGGTGCGCCGGACAACGGCTGGCACATAAGCGCGGTGACGGCTGTTGGAATCTGACGCCGGAGGGATTTCTGGTATCCAACAGCATCCTTTCGGATCTGCTGCTGATTCAGGACGAATCCGTTCCCCTTGCCAGAAGATAAAAAATGTACCCCCGGCAGAGCTTTCTGCCGGGGGTCTTGCTCTATCTCATTTCTTATTGTAGGGGCGCTCACTGAGCGCCCGCTGATACGGATTCTTCGACTTCGCCTGCGGCATTCGCAGAGGTATGATTGCCACCGGCAATCATGATATTAGAAGATTCGCTGCGCTCTGCAACACGCTCAGAATGACACAGAAATCCCAGGTTTCTTCTGTCATCCTGAGCAAGCGGAGCGCGCCGAAGGATCCGTTTTCTTTTTTGAACAATCATCTGTGTAAAATATCACTATTTTTTAATTGTAAACTTTTTTTAAACCCCTTGCGATTCCCACCCTGTGGGAGTAGAATTACTTTATATGCTTTTATAAGGAGGAATCTCCGTTGATAAGACGACTTGCCCGGTGTGTCCGGGAATACAAATGGGCCGCCATCCTCAGCCCCATTACCATGATCGGCGAGGTGTCTATGGAAGTGCTGATCCCGCTGATCATGGCGGATCTGTACGACTACGGCATCGTGCTGCAAAACATGCAGGTGGTGGTACAGAAATGCATCCTGCTGGTGATCTGTGCCATCTGCAGCCTGTGCTTCGGCGTGGCTTCGGCGTGGCTGGCCTCCCGAGCCGGTACCGGCTTTGCCAAAAATCTGCGCCATGACATGTTCCACCATGTCCAGCAGTTCAGCTTCCACAACATTGACAAGTTCTCCACCGCGTCCATCGTGACCCGTCTGACTTCCGATGTTGCCAATCTGCAGATGACCTTCCAGATGCTGATCCGCATGGCCATCCGCAGCCCCATGATGCTGATTCTTGCCTTCATCTCCGCAATGCGGATCCATGTACGGCTGAGTCTGGTGTTCTGCGCCGCGCTGCCCATTCTAGTGGTGGCGCTGTCCCTGCTGACCCCCACGGTCTTTAAGATCTTTGAGCGGATGTTCAAGAAGATCGATAAGCTGAACAATGTGGTGCAGGAAAATATCCACGGCATCCGGGTGGTCAAGAGCTTCGTCCGGCAGGACAAGGAGATCCATAAGTTCACCGATGTTTCCGGTGCCATCTATCAGGATTCCTGCAAGGCAGAGCGGATTCTGGCGCTGAACAGTCCCATTATGCAGTTCTGCGTGTACAGCTGCATGATCGCCATTTCCTGGTTTGGCGCCCACATGGTCGTGGCCTCCGGCAATAACCCCGCTATGGGTCTGACCACCGGTCAGCTCAGTTCCCTCTTTACTTACACCACCCAGATTCTGTCCTCTTTCATGATGTTCTCCATGATCTTTGTCATGCTGACCATGAGCCGCGCCCCTTTGAAGCGCTGCTATGAGCTGCTGACGGAAGAGCCGAATCTGGTCAGTCCCGCAGAGAACGCCGTCACCGAGGTGGCCGACGGCTCCATCGACTTTGAAAATGTGGGCTTCCGCTATTCCAAGGAAGCCAAGCACCGGGCGCTGAAGGAAGTGAATCTCCATATTCCCAGCGGTGCCACCGTAGGTATTCTGGGCGGTACCGGCTCCAGTAAGACCACCCTGGTGCAGCTGATCCCCCGTCTGTACGATGTCACCGAAGGCACCGTTAAGGTCGGCGGCGTGGATGTGCGGGAATATGACCTGCAGGTCCTCCGGGACGAAGTGGCTATGGTGCTGCAAAAGAATGTGCTGTTCTCCGGCACCATCAAGGACAATCTCCGCTGGGGCAACGCCGAAGCCACCGACGAGCAGATGATCCACGCCTGTAAGCTGGCCTGCGCCCACGACTTTATCGAAGCTTTCCCCGATGGTTACGATCATAAGATCGAGCAGGGCGGCACAAATGTGTCCGGCGGTCAGAAGCAGCGGCTCTGCATTGCCCGGGCGCTGCTGAAAAAGCCCAAGATCCTGATTCTGGACGACTCCACCTCCGCGGTGGATACCCGGACCGATGCCATGATCCGGGAAGCCTTCCGCAGCGAGATCCCCGGCACCACCAAGCTGATCATTGCCCAGCGTGTAGCTTCCGTGCAGGACGCGGACATGATCATCGTGCTGGATAACGGCATGGTGGTGGATGTGGGCACCCATGAACAGCTTATGGCCTCCTGCTCCATCTATCAGGAAGTCTATGAATCCCAGAGAAAGGGGGACGAATAAATGCCTCCTGTGAGAATGCGCGGTGACGGCCGCAAGGCGAAAAACCCCAAAAAGACGCTTCTGCGTCTGCTGGGATATATGAAACGCCATATCCCCACACTGCTTTTGGTATTTCTCTGCATCATTGTCACTGCCGTGGCTTCCACCCGGGGCAGTGAAAACATTGGCCGTCTGGTGGATGACTATATCCTGCCCATGGTGGCCTCCGGTTCCACCGACTATTCCCCTCTGGCAAAATACCTTATTGGCATCGGCTGTATCTTCGCCGCCGGTATGGTGGCATCGTTCCTGCAGCAGTTTTTGATGGTCTCTGTGGCACAGGGTACCCAGAAGCTGATCCGTGACGAGATGTTCACAAAGATGCAGCGGCTTCCCCTGCGGTACTTTGACAGCAATGCCGCCGGCAACATCATGTCCCGCTACACCAGCGACATCGACACCCTGCGGCAGATGGTGTCCATGTCCATTCCCAACTGCTTCAGCTCCATCATCACCCTGATCGTGGTGTTCAGTGCCATGCTCCGGGCCTCCTGGATTCTGACACTGGTGATCCTGGTGACCGTCAGCTGCATCCTGTTCATTACCGTCAAAATCGTAGGCAAGGCCAGTAAATACTTCATCGGCCAGCAGCGCTCACTGGGTGCGGTCAACGGCTATGTGGAAGAGATGATCAACGGCCAAAAGGTCGTTAAAGTCTTTAATCACGAGGAAATCTGCCGGGAAGAGTTCGACAAGCTCAATGAAGAGCTGTGCAAAAACGCCTACACCGCCGGAAAGCTGACCAATATGATGGGTCCGGTCAACAACAATCTGGGTTACATCCAGTACGCCATTCTGGCCATCGTCGGCGGCGTTATTGTGGTGGCCTCTG
Organism: Faecousia sp.; assembly: GCA_045589055.1. Taxonomy (GTDB): domain Bacteria; phylum Bacillota; class Clostridia; order Oscillospirales; family Oscillospiraceae; genus Faecousia. The sequence continues at coordinate 4,423 of JAZNFH010000083.1, forward strand.
AGGGACGGCTGCTGACACTGGGTAACTTAATGACCTTTATGCTGCTGAGCCGTACCTTCAACCAGCCTATTTCCCAGATCAGCAACCAGATCAACTCCATCGTCATGGCTCTGGCCGGCGCGGAGCGGGTCTTTGAACTGATGGATCAGGAGCCGGAGGTTGACGACGGTTATGTGACCCTGGTCAATGCCAGAGAAGACGAAAACGGCAATCTGGTGGAATGTGCCGAGCGTACCGGCCGCTGGGCATGGAAGCATCCCCACAAGGCCGACGGCACCGTCACCTACACCGAGGTCAAGGGCGATATCGTTATGGACATGGTGGATTTCGGCTATGTCCCGGAAAAGCAGGTGCTGTATGATATCAGCCTCTATGCCCGTCCGGGTCAGAAGCTGGCCTTCGTCGGTGCCACCGGTGCCGGTAAGACCACTATCACCAATCTGATCAACCGGTTCTATGACATTGCCGACGGCAAGATCCGCTACGACGGCATCAATATCAATAAAATCAAAAAGGCTGACCTGCGCCGGTCCTTGGGCATCGTCTTGCAGGATACCAACCTCTTCACCGGCACCGTCATGGAGAATATCCGTTACGGCAAGCTGGACGCCACCGATGAAGAATGCATCCAGGCCGCCAAGCTGGCCAATGCCCACGATTTCATCACCCGTCTGCCGGAGGGCTACGACACGGAGCTGACCGGCAACGGTGCCAGCCTTTCTCAGGGTCAGCGGCAGCTGATCGCCATTGCCCGGGCGGCGGTGGCAGATCCCCCCGTAATGATTCTGGACGAGGCCACCTCCTCCATCGACACCCGTACCGAGGTGCTGGTGCAAAAGGGCATGGACGCGCTGATGAAGGGCAGAACCACCTTCGTCATTGCCCACCGGCTCAGCACCGTCATGAATTCCGACTGTATCATGGTGCTGGATCATGGCCGCATCATTGAGCGGGGTACCCACGAAGAGCTGATCGCCCAGAAGGGCACCTACTACCAGCTCTACACCGGTGCCTTCGAATTGGAATAATGCACACCGGGTGCGCTGCATACCCTGCAGCGCACCCTTGGTTTTTCAAAAAGCATCGGGAATTCGCACACCAAAACCTGAGACCATATGCCGCGTCACTTGTGTTCGGCGTATAACGCATAGCACTGCTGTCTCCATGTTCTTGGGATTGTGTTTCTATCCCACTGGCGAAAGACTAGTTGTAATCGATAACCGATGCTGCACTGTCGTAATAGCGGGCGGGGTACGGGGGCGGCTTTGATTGCGGGGGCAATCAACTCAGCCCCCGGAAACCGACTTCTTTGGTTACTTTCTTGTTCGGAGACAAGAAAGTAACACGCCTTGTCACATACCCTCTCCTTTCCACAGAAAATTTGTTGCGAACGCGACAAATTTCGTAAAACCCCTTCCCTTTTGGTAATCCATGTGGTACAATGGCTCCCAGTTGTGAAAAAAGGAGGGAACCGCTGTGATATTCGGCAAGCATATCAACCGGTATTACCTGAAATACGCCCACTGGCTCATCCTCGGCCTGCTGACACTGGCAATGGTCGACGGTCTGCAGATGGAGATTCCCAAGCTGTACCGTATGGTCATCGACGGCATGTCCTATGGCTACATTCTGGAAAACGGCATCAAGATCCCCTTTACCATGGATCTGGTTCTGGATAGCATCTGCCTTCCCATGGTCAAGGTAATTCTCGGCATTGTGGCAGGCCGTTTTTTGTGGCGTGTCTGCTTCTTCGGCAGCGCCGTCCGTCTGGAAGCGGATCTGCGCAACCGGATGTTCGACCATGCCAAGGACTTAAGCCGCCAATACTATCAGGTCAATAAGGTGGGCGATCTGATGAGCCTGTTCACCAACGATCTGGATACGGTACAGGAATGCTTCGGCTGGGGCTTTATGATGTTTTTCGATGCCGTGATGCTGGGTATCTTTGCTATCTCTGATATGTGGCGGATGAGTCCCATTCTGACAGGCCTGTCTTTGATCCCCATGGGATTTCTGCTGGCCTCTGCCACCATCGTTGGCAAGCGGCTGCGGAAAAAGTGGAATGACCGGCAGGCGGCCTACTCCCGGCTGTCCGACTTCTCTCAGGAAAGCTTTTCCGGCATTGCCGTGATCAAGGCCTTCGTCAAGGAAGCCAAGGAGCTGTGGGCTTTCAAGAAGCTGAACAAGGAAAATGAGGATGCCAACATTGATCACACCAAGAACGCCGTTCTGTTCCGTGTGCTGGTGACCCTGTTCGTAGAAAGCGTCATCTGCATCATTCTGGGATACGGCGGCTATCTGGTTCACGAGGAAGTCTTCACCTCCGGTCAGCTGATGGAATTTATCGGCTACTTCAACGCGGTGATCTGGCCCATCATGGCCGTTTCTGAGCTGATCGATATGTCCTCCCGGGGCAGAGCCTCTCTGGACCGCATCGGTCACCTGCTGGATGCCGAGATTGATGTGAAGGACCGGAAGGGTGCCCGTCCGCTGCCGGAGGTCCGGGGCGATATCGAGTTCCGGAATCTGACCTTCCGGTATCCCGACGGCGAATTTGATTGTCTGAAGAATATCTCCTTCAAGATCAACGCCGGTGAAAATGTGGGTCTGGTGGGTAAGACCGGCTCCGGTAAGACCACTCTGGTAGACCTGATCCTGCGTACTTACAATGTTCCCGACGGCACCATCTTCATCGACGGAAACGATGTCAACGAGGTTTCCATCCGGGATGTCCGGGCAGGCTGCGCCTATGTGCCTCAGGACAATTTCCTGTTCTCCGACACCATCGAAAACAATATTGCCTTCGGCGTTTTCGGCAATGAACACGATGCCGTCACCGGTGCCGCCAAGCTGGCGGATATCCATGACAACATTTCGGAATTCCAGAAGGGCTACGAAACCGTTCTGGGTGAACGGGGTGTCACCGTTTCCGGCGGTCAGAAGCAGCGAATCTCCATCGCCCGGGCGCTGATGAAGGACGCGCCGATTCTGATTCTGGATGACTCCGTATCCGCCGTGGATACCAAAACCGAAAGCACTATTCTGGGGAATCTTCGCCAGACCCGTGCAGGCAAGACCACCATTTTGATTGCCCACCGGATCTCCACCATCGAAAAGATGGACAAGATCCTGTTCATTGACGACGGCAATCTGGAAGCCGTGGGTACCCACACGGAGCTGTATGAAACCAACGCAGCCTACCGCAAGATGGTAGACCTGCAGCGTCTGGAAGAGGAAGGAGGTCAGCACAATGCGTGAATATCTGCCCATCCTCATTGTAGGCGCCATTATCGGTGTCTTTTCCATACTGTTTGTCATTGCCTACTGCATTGCCAAGAAGAAAAAAGAGGATATGACCGATTTGGAGCGGCACATGTCCGACAAGGAGATCATTTCCCGTCTGCTCCACTACGCAAAGCCCTACTGGAAGAGCTTTGTGGCAGTGTTCTTCATTATGCTGTTTTCCATCGGCTACGACCTGATCTCCCCGCTGATGATGGCCCACATTCAGGATGTGATCAAGGCAGGCTCCGGCTTTGAACTGCGCTATCTGTTTACGGTGGTGGCCTTCTATGCGGGCATTTTGCTGGTTTCTCTGGTCTGCACCTACTTACAGGCCATGGTGCTGCAGAAGACCGGCCAGAAGATCCTGTCCCAGATCCGGCAGGATGTCTTTACCCATGTGGAAAAGCTCAGCCATGAGCAGCTGAACAAGATGCCCGTGGGCAAGCTGGTCACCAGAGTGACCAACGACCCCAACTTTATCAGCTTCCTGTTCACCAACATCCTCGTGACACTGGCGAAAAACTCCATGGTCGTGGTGGGCATTCTGGTGGTCATGCTGTCGGTGAACTACCTGCTGACGCTGATGGTGCTGTGCTTCGTGCCCTTTGTGATTCTGTTCGCGCTGGTCTTCCGGAAGCTGTCCCGCCGGGTTCACCGGAAAGTCAGCAACGCCACCACCGATATCAACACCTACCTTTCCGAAAACCTCTCCGGTATCAAGATCACCCAGATCTTCAACCGGGAAGCCCAGAAGATGGAGGACTTTGCCCAGCGCAGTGATACGCTGAAAAAGGCCAAGTTCAACCGGATGTTCGTCTTCGGCATCTTCCGTCCCATGGTCTATATGCTGTTCGTTTCCTCCAACATGTGCCTGTTCTACTTCGGTGCCAAGGGTTACATTCAGGATACGGTATTTCTGGGGCAGGCCATCACCAGCTACACCGTCGTTGCCTTCTACGGCTATATCTCCCGTTTCTTTAACCCCATTCAGGCGCTGGCAGAGCAGTTTGACACCCTGCAGCGTGTCTTTGCCTCCGCGGAAAAGATCTTCACCGTTCTGGACATGGTTCCCGAAGTGGTGGACGACCCCGAGGCCATTGAGCTGGACGAGATCCGGGGTGAGATCGAATTCAAGGATGTCTGGTTTGCTTACAAACCCGACGAATGGGTCCTCAAGGGCGTTTCCTTCCATGTACAGCCCAAGCAAACTGTGGCTTTTGTGGGCGCTACCGGCTCCGGTAAGACCACCATTCTGAGTCTGATCTGCCGCAACTACGATATCCAGAAGGGTCAGATCCTCATTGACGGTATCGATATCAAGAAGATCAAGATCTCTTCCCTGCGCCGTCACTTCGGTCAGATGCTGCAGGATGTATTTCTGTTCTCCGGCACCATCCGCAGTAATATCCTACTGCGTAAGGACGATGTCACCGACGAAGAGATCTGGCAGGCTGTCCGGTATGTCAATGCGGATAAATTCATCAGCAAGCTGGAACAGGGTCTGGACGAAGTGGTTAGGGAGCGGGGCAATAACTTCTCCGCCGGCCAGCGGCAGCTATTAAGCTTTGCCCGTACCATTATCCACAAGCCTGCGGTGATGATTCTGGACGAAGCCACCGCCAATATCGACACCGAAACGGAAGTTCTGATTCAGGATTCTCTGGAAAAGATGAAAAACATCGGCACCATGCTGGTGGTTGCCCACCGGCTTTCCACCATCCAGCACTCCGACAACATCATCCTGCTGTCCAAGGGCGAGATCCTGGAGCAGGGCACCCATCAGGAGCTGCTGCACCTGAAGGGCCGCTACCATCAGCTGTACATGCTGCAGTACAACAAGCAGCTACTGAAAAACAGCTAAATTTCAAAGCCAACGGCGGGAGTCTTCTCCCGCCGTTTTATTCTGCTTGCATATTACACTGATATTTTGTATAATAGGATAAGTTGGACAAGATAGAGAAGGAGGCCTTGACCTTGGCAAAGCTATACTTTAAATATGGTGCCATGGGTTCCAGTAAGACAGCCCAGGCACTGATCACCAAATACAATTACGAAGAAAATGACATGCAGGTCTGGCTCATCAAGCCCAGTGCCGACACCCGGGACGGTGCGGAGGTTCTTCGCAGCCGCATCGGCCTGCAGGCAGCGGTGGAAGTCATGACCCCCGGTCAAAATATCTATGATATCTATGCCGCTTCCCATAACGGCAACTGCCACGCAGTGATCGTGGACGAGTGCCAGTTTATGACCGAAGAGCAGATCGACCAGCTCCGGGCCATCGTGGATGATTTCAATGTGCCGGTGATGTGCTTTGGCCTGCGCACCGACTTCCAGACCAAGCTGTTCCCCGGCAGCCGCCGGCTGATGGAAGTGGCGGATACCATTCAGGAGATCAAGACCATCTGCGACTGCTCTGCCAAAGCCACCGTCAATGCCCGGATCGATGCCGACGGCTACGTTGTCACCGAAGGTGCCCAGGTGGTGCTGGGCGGCAATGACAGCTACATTGCCATGTGCCACCGCTGTTGGATCCGCGCCATCAAAGAACATAAGAAAATCAAGCTGCACGGCTCTCATTAATTGATAAAGGAGATACTATTATGGAACTGAAAGACATTCTCGCCAAGTGCGACCACACCCTGCTGGCCCAGACCGCTACCTGGGAAGAAATCAAGGGCATCTGTGACGACGGCATGAAGTATCAGACCGCTTCTGTCTGCATCCCCGCAGCTTTTGTCAAGCAGGCGAAGGAATATGTGGGCGACAAACTGGCTATCTGCACCGTTATCGGCTTCCCCAACGGCTATGCCACCACCGCCGCCAAGTGCTTCATGGCACACGACGCAGTGTCCAACGGCGCTGATGAAGTGGATATGGTCATCAACATCGGCTGGGCCAAGGAAGGCAAGTGGGCTGAGATCACCGAGGAGATCCGCCAGATCAAGGGCCACTGCATGGGCCGTATTCTGAAGGTCATTATTGAGAGCTGCCTGCTGACCGACGAAGAGAAAATTGCTCTGTGCAAGTGCGTTTCCGACAGCGGCGCGGACTATATCAAGACCTCTACCGGATTTTCTAAGGCCGGCGCTACCTTTGCGGATGTGGAGCTGTTTGCAAAGCATGTAGCTTCCCATGTAAAGATCAAGGCCGCCCGCGGCATTTCCAGCATTGAGGATGCGGAAAAGTTCATCGCGCTGGGAGCATCCCGCCTGGGCACCAGCCGCATCGTCAAGATCGCCAAGGGCCTCGAGAACGACGGAACATACTAATTTAGAAGGAGAATGACTATGTCTAACTTCGCAGTTACTCCCCATATCAATGTACAGAATGACATCGGCTTCGGCAAGACCGTGCTGATGCCCGGCGATCCTCTGCGGGCGAAGTTTATTGCCGAGAACTTTTTTGAAAATCCTGTTCTGGTGAACAATGTCCGGGGTGTCAACGGCTACACCGGATACTACAAGGGCGTCAAGGTGTCCGTCATGGCTTCCGGCATGGGCATGCCCGCCATCGGCATCTACTCCCATGAGCTGTTTAATTTCTTCGGCGTGGAAAATATTATCCGCGTAGGTTCTGCCGGCTCTATTCAGGATCATATCAATTTGTATGACATCGTCCTGGCGCAGGGTGCCTGCACCGATTCTGCATGGCACAAGCAGTTCCATCTGCCCGGCAGCTTTGCCCCCATTGCATCCTGGGAGCTGCTCAGCGAAGCGGTCAAGGCCTGTGAAGCAAACGGTGCCACCTACCATGTGGGTAATGTGAATTCCTCCGATGTGTTCTACGGTGACCATGTGGATGTCCCCGAAGGTCTGGACAGTGTCTACGGTCTGAAGAAGATGGGCGTTATGGCCCTGGAAATGGAAGCCGCCGCCCTGTATATGAATGCCGCCCGGTACGGAAAGCGTGGCCTGTGCATCTGCACCATTTCTGACCATGTCCTCAAGGGTGTGGAGACCACCGCTCACGAGCGCCAGACCGCCTTCACCCAGATGATGAAGGTAGCGCTGGATGTAGCAGTAGCCATGGAAAATAAGTGAAGCCGTAGGGGCCGATGACCACATCGGCCCTCATAACCTATCAATGAGGTAAACCCTATGAAACGCGTATTTTTGATTGTTTTGGATTCTTTTGGTATCGGCGCTATGCCCGATTCCGAAAAATTTGGGGATGTGGGTGTCAACACACTGGCTGCCTGCGCAGCTTCTCCCAAACTGAACATTCCCAACATGATTGCCGCCGGTTTGGGCAACATCGACGGTGTTACCTGCCTGCCCAAGGCAGCCGCACCTGCCGGAGCCGTTGCCCGTCTGACGGAAGCATCTATGGGCAAGGACACCACCATCGGCCACTGGGAGATCGGCGGCATCGTATCCCCCGATCCCCTGCCTACCTATCCCAATGGATTCCCCCAGGAAGTGCTGGATGCCTTTGAAGCCGTCACCGGCCGGGGTGTTCTGTGCAATCTTCCCTATTCCGGCACCGATGTGATCCGGGATTACGGCCAGCAGCAGCTGGATACCGGCAAGTGGATCGTCTATACCTCTGCCGACTCCGTATTCCAGGTAGCTGCCCATGAGGAATTGATCCCCTTGGAAGAGCTGTATGATGCCTGCCATAAAGCCAGAGAGATCCTCAAAGGAAAGCACGGGGTAGGCCGTGTCATTGCCCGTCCCTTCGTAGGGGACAGTGTCAATGGCTTTCAGCGTACTGCCAACCGCCATGACTACTCTCTGGAGCCCCCGGCAAAGACCTTGCTGGATGCTGTCAAGGAAGCAGGCCTTGCTTCCATCGGCGTTGGCAAGATCTATGATATCTTCGCCGGCCGGGGAACTACCGAGCATGTGTACAACAAGAGCAACGCCAACGGCATGGAGCATACTTCCAACTACGCGAAGCAGGACTTTACCGGTCTGTGCTTTGTGAATCTGGTGGATTTCGACATGGTCTTCGGCCACCGGCGGGATATCGACGGCTATGCCAATGCCCTCAGCGAGTTTGATGCATGGCTGGGCGGTTTTATGGAAAAATTGGGTGACGAAGATGTGGTTATGATCACCGCCGACCACGGCTGTGACCCCGCTTATACCGCCACCACCGACCATACCCGGGAGTATGTACCGCTGCTGGTACTGGGCAAAAAGATAAAGCCTGTGAATCTGGGTACCCGGAAGTCCTTTGCCGACATCGCCGCCACCGTAGCCGAACTGCTGGATGTGCAGTTGGATACCCCGGGTAAAAGCTTTGCAAAAGAAATGCTGTAAATGATTGTTTATCTTCGTAGGGGCCGATGCCCACATCGGCCCGGTGTAGGCAGTGTATTTGGGCCGATGTGTAAACGATCATTTCGCAAAACAAGGAGGATTCTTTATGACCCCTGAAATGCTTGTGGAAATGGCCATCGAGGCCATGGGCCATGCCTATGTTCCCTACTCCGGCTATAAGGTAGGCGCGGCGCTGCTGTGCGCCGACGGCACGGTATACTGCGGCTGCAACATTGAAAACGCAGCTTACAGTCCCACCAACTGCGCCGAACGCACCGCCTTTTTCAAAGCGGTGTACGACGGACACCGGGATTTTACCGCCATTGCCGTCTGCGGCGGCAAAGACGGCGTGATCACCGGTGCGTTCCCACCCTGCGGTGTCTGCCGGCAGGTGATGCGGGAATTTTGTGAGGATGATTTCACCATCTACATGGTCGGCCACAACGGCAGCTATGAAACCGTGACGCTTCAGCAGCTGCTTCCCCACAGTTTCAGTGCAAAAAAGCACATGCAATAAGGAAAAAATTCGGAAAAACAGCGGATGATTTGCGCATTTTTCCAAAAGTAGTTGATTTTTCCGGGCAGATGTGAGAGAATGACCCTAGATGCGACCGCATCTACACCATACTAATTGGAGGAAAGAAAAATGAAGAAACTCATTGCACTGCTGCTGGCTTGCTTTATGGTAGTCGGCATGCTGGCTGCCTGTAATGCTTCCGGCGATAACGCCGATGCCATCGCAGACGAAATGACTTCCAAGGACGGCAAGTATCAGGTTGCCTTCATCACGGATGTAGGCCAGCTGAAGGACAAGGGCTTCAACCAGGGCAGCTACGACGGCGTTAAGCTGTTCGCCAACGCCAACGGCAAGTCCTACAAGTACTACCAGCCCCCCAATGGCGATGCCGCCACGGACGAGGACCGTATCAGCGCCATGAAGCAGGCTTGCGAAAACGGTGCTGAAATCGTCGTTGCTGCAGGCTTCATGCAGGCCGGCGCTCTGGAAGTTGCCGCCAAGGCTTACCCCAATGTCCACTTCGTCTTCATCGACGGTTGGGCTCTGGGTCTGGACAATGTGACCGCTATCGTATTTGACGAGCATCAGTCCGGTTATCTGGCTGGTTACGCCACCGTTATGGAAGGCTATACCAAGCTGGGCTTCATGGGCGGTGGCGGCGGCACCAACCCCGCTTGCCAGCGTTTCGGCAACGGCTTCGCACAGGGTGCCGAGGCTGCTGCTGCCAAGAAGGGCGTTAAGGTCGACCTGAACTACTCCTGGGCTTACGGCGCTAACTTCACCGCTTCCCCCGAACTGCAGGCTATGGCTACCGGCTGGTACCAGAGCGGCACTGAGGTCATCTTTGCTTGCGGCGGTTCCATGTTCTCTTCCATTACTGCTGCTGCAGCTGCTGAGGACGCAAAGGTTGTCGGCGTTGACGTTGACCAGTCCGGTGATTCCGCTACCGTTATCACCTCCGCTATGAAGGGTCTGTCCGAGGCCGTTCAGTGGGCTGTGGGCAAGCATTACGCAGGCAATTGGAGCGAACTGGCTAACCAGACCATCTCCCTGGGTGCTAAGGACAACGCTGTTGGCCTGCCCACCGCTACCTGGTCTCTGAAGAACTGGGCCGTTGCTGACTACGAAGCTCTGTACAAGGAAATCGTTGAGGGCAAGGTTGTTGTCTCCGACGCACTGGTTCTGTTCCCCGAGAACACCGCCAATGTCACTGTGAACTACGTGGAGTAATTCTGCACACAAAGAAAGAGGAAGGCTTTAGCCTTCCTCTTCAGTCTGTCAAAGAACCTACCTACCCGAAAATTTCGGAGGGAAAGATAGTGTGAAAGAAAACCGTCAGGGTTGTCTTTCGCGTTCAATCAAACCGTCTTTCAAACTTTTTGAAAGTTTGAAAAACGCAAGCAGCTTGTCAAAAAGACTTTTTTGACAAGCTGAAGAGGAAGGCTTCAGCCTTCCTCTTTTTGTTGCTTTCTATACCTTTGTTTTGGTCTTGGTCTTCCGGAAAATCTTGCTCCGGAAGAGGATCACATTCATGACAATGAAGAATCCTGCCAAAATGATAAATGTTAGAATCGGCTTGACCGGTGCCAGCGTCGCCAGCAGCATCAGCGGGAAGCCGAAGACGATGGCCGGGAAGTTCTGATACACCATATTGTCCGCAGCGGGAGTCTTAAACTCGCCATCGATCTCACGGAGCAGGATGGTGCCGGTACTGGCAGTGCCTGTGAGCATACCGAACATCATCAAAAACTGTTCCTGGGTGTAATTGGGGAACAGGGCCTTTGCCACTAACAGGTTATACCCATAGGTGATCACCAGACCCACAACGCCCATGATCAGCATGATGCCCCAGTAGTTTTCCAGCACACTGAGCCGGATGGCTGCGATACCTGCCACCACCATGATGTCAAAGAAGAAGTTGCTGGTACGGGTCATGAGGAAATCATTTATGTACTGCCGGTGGATGATATCCTTCTTATGGAGGGCATTGACCACCAGCTTCACCAGTGTAGCTGCCAGAACGCCCAGCAGGAAGTTAAAACCGAAGATCACGGAGCGCATTCCGGGCAGCAGATTGCCCAGTAAGGTCATCAGCACAAAGGCCAGGCCATAGGCTACGGCAATCAACGCGATCTGTACCGTCAGCTTATCCATGCTCTCCTGCATGGGGATCTCGTTTTCTGCCTGGATCTGTTCGGAGTGAATGGCACCCTCCGCGCCGCTCTGGGTCTTTACCAGACCCTTCCTGCGCAGGATGTTCAGATGGATAACGCCGCCAATGCTGGCGCTGAGGAAGCCCAGAGCCGCAATGGTCAGACCGAAGCTCCGGCCACCCACAAATCCGAAATCGCTTTCGTATATACCGCCGTAGTTCAGCGCCTGTCCGGTACCCTGGCCGTAGCCAAAGGGCAGCAGAATACCCGCCGCCTGAAAAAAGTCCTTCACAAAGACAGCAGCAATCAGAGAGATGGCAAAGCCAAATACCGCCTGCAGCAGGTAGCTTGCCACGGTGGTCACACCGGTATTGAAGATCTCAATGGTCCGCTGCTTGGTCAGCTTTCCCTGAGAAGGTTTGAAGGTAGAAGCGATGAAGCCAAGGGCTAAGGTATGGTAGGTAATCAGTTCCAGATTGGCAGTGCCGTTGCCGCCAAAGAACTGGGTGTCAAACATAACATTCCCCGTAACCGCCTTGTAGATGCCGGCCACTACGATGAGCATACAGCCGCCCAGCACGGAAGTGGGGATCAGCGACACCCGCAGGAAGGGGACCGACCGCTTGAGCATGTTGCCTGCCAGCAGCGCAGCCAGCAGTACGCCAATCAGATGAAATGCACCCCAGGCATCAGATTCCCAAAAATTGATCATTCTTCTCACCTCGTAAGATATTTTTGCAGCGGTAGCATAGATTCACATACTTCAGGGCATTGAACCGCTTATTGCCCTTGAGCTGGTAGATGTGCTTATCATAATATATATTCAGCTTGTTGCGGCCCAGTACCGTCACTGCGTCGGCATCCACAAAAGGAATCACCAATTCCGCCGCCGTTCCCTCGTCAAACACGATCCGGTCACCGTAAAGGGCAATCTCCGCATTTTCCCGCAGAAGCTCTTTTTTCTTGTAGACGATCACTTCCGAGATCTTGGCTTCGTCCCGGAATAACGGTTTTTCCGTGTATCGGGTCATATCCTGTTGGTTTACATAATCTTCTTGATAGTCATACCATTGGGACACAAACCGGAAAGGAAAAGCAAAGCCCACGCCGGACAATGTCTTATCTTCCCCGTAGGTAATGGTTCTGCCACAGGTCTTGCAGGTAATCTCGTTGCCGTGGCTTTCAAACACAGAGAAACCGCAATGGGGGCAGACATACACCGCCCGTTCCAGATACTCCGCTCGCTTCTTGGACTTGTAGGGGCCGCTGGCCACTGCTTCATCCACATACAAGCCTTCCGAGATGACTGTAACCAGTTCCTCGTTGGACATGGCCAGGTACTCCTCCGGCTCGATGACCCGGGATACATAGGCCTTCATAGGGCCTTTGCGTCTGCCGTCGGTCCAGCGGGGTTCCGCGCCGTAGCCGCCCTCAATGCGAAACAGCGCAATGGGCAGCTTCATTTTCTTGGCAAGGCCTGCTACCGCCGGATTCATATATTCCGTTCTGCCGCTGTAAGTGCGGTTCCCCTCCGGTGCCATAGCGACGGTGCCGCCCTCCCGGGCGACCCGGATGCAGGTCATTACCGCATTGATGTCGGTGGTCTGTTTCCGGATGGGAATGGGGGCAATGATCCAGCGAATCACATTGGAAAGCCATCCCAGAGAGAAAATATCCTCCGTGGCCACATAATACACCGGCCCCCGGAACGCCATGCCCACAAAAAACTGGTCAAAAGGAGTCTGGTGGTTCAAAAGGACCAGATAGGGCCGCTTCCCCTGCTCTTTAAATTTTTCGACCTGGATGCCATATGTAAGGTAGATGTACGGTGTCAGCACCCAGCGGGCGATCTCCGTGATCACCCTGTGCCGGAACCGAATCCATTTTTTCTTTTGCTTTTTCTCCGCCATTGTTTTCACCCGGTATTCCGCAAAAATAAATAATAATATTATTATACAGTAAAGGTAAGCAAAAGAAAAGTACGGAATTAAGAAAAATTTAATCTCTGCATGCCTTATCCTCCGCGCAGGATGACATGTCGTGCCGCGTATAGGAAAACAGAGAGAGCTGCTGCCCTCTCTGTTTGCGGCTTGTCAAAAAAGTATTTTTGACAACCCGCCTGCGTTTTTTTGAACTTGTAAAAGTTCGAAAAAACGGGTTGATTGAACGCGAAAGACAACCCTGACGGTTTTCTTTCACACTATCTTTCCCTCCGAAACATTCGGCTGGGCAGTTCTTTGACAGACTGAAAACAGAGAGAGCAGCAGCTCTCTCTGTTTGTTTTCTTATTCACCAACCGCCTTATTGGTCAGCATTGTGTGGATCATTTTCAGCATATTGGGTTTGCCCATGGCATTGCCCTTGTCACCGAAGCGCATGACCTGATTCTGTCCTTTTCCGGAAGCCACCCACTGGGGAAGACCCGCACCGTTGGGGTTGCCGGTCTTTACAAAGTTGCAGAGGTAGTCTACCATCCGGCCGCTCAGCGTCCGGTCTGTTTCCTCCATGGGACGCCAGCAGTTGGGAAGTGTACCGAACCAGTACCACAGGTCGGAAGAGTGCCATGCACCGTTATTGTCGCCGGGCAGCTGCCGCTCAAAATACCAGGTGTAACCAGGCTTTTCCCGCTGTGCGATCCACTTGCGGGTCATGGACTGCAGCACCGGCGGTGCCATATCTTCACTGGTGGAACCGGCCATATAGTAAAGATCATGGGGAACGCCACCCGCCACAGAGAACCGCCCGTCCTTGACGGGGAATGCAGCCGCATTACCGCCCTTGATCTCCTTCATAGTCACCTTCCAGGCTTCAAACAGCTTTTCTACCGGCAGCTGACGGAAGGCTTCCAGATCTTTGCAGCCGC
>JAZNFH010000084.1:0-9419 GCA_045589055.1 Faecousia sp.
TCCAAAATACCGGGATAGGGTGCGGTCTTTACCTGGCTGTGGGTCTGATAGTAGGGACGGAAGGTTTCTAAAACCGGCTTGGAATCGACTCCGTCCGGTACGGACTGGGCAATGAGAGACGCGGCACCGTTGCCAATGAAACGGCGAATCTCCGGAATGGTCCGGGAGGGATAGCCGTGGGCATGCAGTGCGTAGTTGACAGCATCCGCCAAATCCTGCAATGTGTCCAGCAGGGTGCCGTCTAAATCAAATAAAACACCGGTCATGTCAGATGCCTCCGTTTTTCAGTACGCGAATATCCGTGCCGAGGAAAGTAAGTCGCTTGAATTCTCCATAAAGCCGGGATGCGATCTGGGGGGAATAGCGCTTGGAGGTTTCCTCTAAGGTTAGGTTGGTGGTGATGACCATGGGCTTCCCACTGAGCATCCGGTGATTCAGCAGACCGTACAGGGCTGCGGTGACAAACTGTCCGGGCATTTCCGTGCCCAGATCGTCCACAATCAGAAGATCGCATTGCTCCAACTGTTCTGCTTGGGATACTGTGGTTTCACTGGGCATGAATTTTGCTTTTTGGAGCTTGTCAAACAGACCGATCGCTGTTTCATAGCAGACACTGTACCCTTGCATACCCACTGCAGAGCCGATAGCCAAGGCCAGATGGGTCTTTCCCAAGCCGGTGGTGCCGAATAGCAGCAAATTGCCAGCACCCTGAGAAAACTGTCTTGCGTAGTCTTTGCAGTAATTGAGATTTCGCTCCATAACACTCCGCGCGGAGGCCTTGACCTTGGGAATGACAGCATCGGAATAATAGTCCAAGCGGAAATTTTCAAAGCACTCGCCACTGCGAAAGGCGGTGCCCAATTCCTTTTGCTGCTCTAAGGCGCAAAGCGCCTTCAGACAGCTGCACATGTTGCTGCCAATATATCCGGTATCGCCGCAATGGGGGCAGGCAGGCTGCTCATCTAAATAGCCGGGAGCAAAATGGGCATCAACCAGCGCTTTCCGCTCTGTCTGCAGGGCCAGATTCTCTTCTTTTACCCGCTGCATGGCTGTCTGCACATCTCCGCCTTGGGAAAAGACGGCCTGTGCGGCGGATGCCATGGTTTTGCGTAACTCGATATCGATCTCCCGAATTCGGGGAACTTCCTGATAAGCTTGTGCCAGCCGGGCAGCGGTTTCGGATTCCCGGTCAGCCTTTCTCTGGGCCAGAACGCTTCTGGCACGAAGAACCACTTCTTTGGCGTATCCCATAGTTTAACCCTCCTGCATGATCTTTGCGATGGCTTCCAGCTCTGCCTGTCCCAATTCGCCGGAAGCACCCTTGGGAACCGCCGGTTTCCGGTCGCCGCGTTTGATTTCCTCGGCGGTGTGCAGACCGGCTTCGTGCCAGCGCTGCAAGATTTTGTTCATATAGGGCCAGTTTAAGCCCCCGGTATTCAAACAAGTTCTCTCATAGGCTGCTGCAAGGGCATCATCCTCAAAGCCCATTTCCAGCCAGTTTTTGGCATAGCGCTCCTCACCGGCTGTCAGATTGCGGCCCCGCACTTGAATGATCCGCTTTAACTGCTCCAACTGAGAATTCCGGAGATTTTGTGCCTGAATATAGGCAGCGGCTTGTTCCAATGTATCAATACCCTGTTCTGCCCAGACATACGCTTCTTTCTCGATGGTGCGCAGGGCAGGGGTGCGCAGACTGCCCCGTTGCCGGGCACGGTCCTTGCAGTAGTAGACAAGTACCGAAATCACATCGTTGGGCAGACCCAAATACCGGTGCAGTCCCAGCAGAAGCTTCAGTTCTTCCGTTGTCAGTACCTTTCCCAGCAACCGCTGCACCTCGCCGTACAGACTGCGGAAATCCATGTCGGTGTCCATGGCGGTCATGAGATCGGCTTCAGAATAAGAGGGGCGTTCGCCGGGTACAAAGGTGGCTTTTGTTTCCTCCTGCCACAGACCCATTTGTCGCAGACTGGCTTCTGCCAGAGAAATCTGATTGGCGGGCAGACCCAAATCCTGCGGAGCCTGTGCAACGGAATTACCGCTGCGCAGATACAGGTACAGCAATGCGGCATTGCCGTTTGCCAGACTGAAAAGCTTATGCAGATGTTGTTGTTCGATGGTGATGTTTTCTATGTTCATGGAATCCCTCATAAATCGTCAATTACAGCCATTATAGCACAGCTTCTGCCCGGAAACAACTTTGCGGCGCAGAGGTTTTTTGCTGAAAAAGGGTATGTTTTTTTGGTACATAACAGCATCTTGTGTCCGGGCGGTGGAAAAACCCCAAGAGGCGGAAAACGCGCCTCAAAGCCGGAGCCTTGAGGCGCGGATCGGTTAGAACAGGGGCTTGATTCTCTGCCGGTAGATTCTGGCAAAGAGAAACAATGTGACAAGAAGACTGACGACTTCCGCAATGGGGAAGGCCCACCAAACCAGATGCACATCTCCGGAAAGACTCAGCAGGAATGCCACAGGCAGCAGAACGATCAGCTGACGGCAAAGGGATGTGATGGTGGAATAAATGCCGTTACCCAAGGCTTGAAAGCTGGCACTCAATGCGATACCGATGGCCGCCAGGGGGAAAATCAAGCTGACAATACGCAAAGCACTGATGCCGATGGCAAGAAAATCATCACTGGGATTGAAAATACCCAAAAGCAGATGAGGCACGGTCTGGAAAGCCAAAACACCCAGCAGCATGATCGTCATCACGCTGACTACGGACCATTTCAGGGTGGAAGTGATGCGCTTGGGATTCCGGGCACCGTAGTTATATGCAATGATAGAAATGGCGGCATTGTTCATGCCGAAGACGGGCATAAAGAAGAAACTCTGAAGCTTAAAGTAGATGCCGAATACGCCGGTGGCGGTTTCACCATAGGTCTTGAAGCTTTGGAAGATCTGATTCATGCCAAAATTCATCACAGAGCCAATGGCCATCATGATGATGGAAGGAACGCCGACCGTCAGAATCGGAACCAGTACATCCTTTTTCGGCTTGATGTATTTCCACGCAAAGTGGACATCAGGATTACACTTGAGATTGAAGAATACAGCCATAATGGCAGCAATCCACTGGCCGATAACGGTGGCCACGGCAGCACCGGCAATGCCCATTTTAGGCACACCAAACCAACCAAAGATAAATACAGGATCCAAAATGATGTTCACAATGGCTCCGGTGCCTTGGGTGTAAAGGGTATAGATGGTTCTGCCGGAAGCCTGCAGAAGCTTCTCTCCCAGAATTTCCACAAAGATACCCAGTGTAAAAATGCAGCAAATGGCAGTGTAGGCAGCGCCGCCTTCTACGGTTTCTGTTACATCGGACTGCATGGCATAGTAGGGGTGACTGCCAAAGATGCCAAAGAGAATGAATAATACAATCGCGATGCCTGTCAGCAGAATGCCGTTACCGGCGGTATGATTGACCCGTTCCTGATTCCCTTCTCCCAGAGATTTGCTGAGCAGTGCATTCATGCCAACACCGATACCGGTGGCGAAGCCGATCTGCATGTTCTGAACCGGGAAAGCCAGACCCAATGCGGTGACGGCGCTTTCAGAGATCCGGGATACATAAATGCTGTCGACCACATTGTACATTGCCTGAACCAGCATGGAAAGAATCATGGGTAGAGCCATGGAATAGAGCAGCTTCGCAATGGGCATCGTGCCCATTTTATTTTCCGGCATATTGGGGAGTTTTCTTTCTTCGCGCATAGTTAATCTTCCTTTATATCCATAATACAACCATTTATTATATATTAAGTATTCCCAATATGCAACCCTGTAAGTAAGAAAAGAATGACTATCCAGCCAGCTGCATGGCAGAGATGGCCCCCAGTTCCATGATTTCCGGCCGGGCGGAAAGAATGATCCGTCGGGCGCAGAGATAATGCTGTGTAAAATAGGCAGAATCCAGATCTACAACGGTAATGCCCCTGCCGCCGGCATGGATCAGCTTTCCGTCGCCGAGATAGATTCCTACATGGGTGGAAAGTCCCGGCTGTGCGGTAGTGCGCTGAAACAGCACCAAATCACCGCACTGCAGCTGTTCTTTGGGAATGATGATTCCATATCCAAGCTGTTGGTCACAGGAACGGGGAATGGAGATTTGCAGTTGGGAATAAATGTACTGGGTGAAGCCGGAGCAATCAAACCCCCGGGGGGAGGTGCCGCCGGACACATACGGAACACCCACTTGGTCCAAGGCAAGTGCGTACAAACGGCGCTGCAGAAAGATGGATTTTCGAATCGGCTGCTCAAAAAAACTTTTCGCATCCTGTTGGAACACTGAATGGTTTACATAATATCCGGAACTATCTTTATTCACAAATGATTGATGCATAAACCCAATCATATCATAACAGTCAATCTGATAGTATTCTCCCTGCTGGTCTAAAACAGTCAGCGCTGTGTCCGGGAGAAGATAACCGATCAAAGCGGAACGGTCAGTTGGGCGGTAGTACACAGGGGCGGCCCATTGATGGGATGCCAAAATAACGGTTGGCTTTGCGGAAACTGGAAGCGGAAAGGCGAAAAGAATGGTCAGACACAGCAGCGCCAATACAAATCGTTTGATAAGGATATGGTTTCGCAATGTACAGCATGCTCCTTTCTGGAAAATGTTTTCAAAGGTTACAAAACGGTATCAATTTGGTGTAGGAGGGAATTATAACATTGCCGGAGCGTACTGTCAAGCCATTGCCTGTCTGACGAAAAAGCACCGCTGCTGTAGCAGCGGTGCTTTTGATGTTACGATTACAGGAACTTTTTGATTTCCTCAGAGGCCATGGCGGGATCGTCAGAAACGGTCACGGTAATTTCCATGTTGTTGTCCTTGGCAAACTCAGCGCACCACAGGATGAAGGCTTCACCCTCAGCACGGTCATTGCCGATGGTCTTATAGAGGTTATCGATGTACACATGGGTAATATCGAAATTACCGGCGTGCAGGCCGCTCAGGAAGCCTTTCAGCATGCAGGGATTGCTGATGCCGTATTCCTTGGAGTTGACCAGGCGGACGGTGGGTTTAACATCATAGGTCAGCTTGTTGCCGTATTCGATACAAACGACCGCACCGGAAGCGGTAGCAGCGGTAGTGTTGACGGCATCAATCAGCTTCTTGGTCTTGCCGGAGCCCTTCAGGCCCATAATAACATGAATCATTGGAATTTCCTCCTTTGCTGCATAGCATGGCTATAGGGTAATTCTAACAGCTAAACGCAGAATTTGCAACACCTAATTTCCACGCCGGACAAATTAATTTTGTAAGGGAACCGAAATGCCTTAGACTTCGTAGCCGGGCTTGCCCAAAAGCTGGAACATATTGCGCTTGTAGAACTCAACACCGGGCTGATTAAAGGGGTTAACGCCCAGCATGTAGGCGGAAACGCCGCATGCCAGTTCGAAGAAGTAGAACATTTCGCCCAGCTTGGCATCGTTCAGTTCGCCCATATCCATGGTGATCACCGGAACACCGCCGTCCACATGGGCAGCCAGGGTTCCAAGGAATGCCTTCTCGTCCACAAAATCCAGAGTTTTGCCTTCCAAATAGTTCAGACCGTCCAGATTTTTGACATCACCACCGATAACCATTCTCTGCTCGGGGGCATCGAAACGAACCATGGTCTCAAAAATGTTGCGCTCGCCCTGCTGGATCATCTGGCCCAGAGAGTGCAGGTCAGCGGTGAATTCTGCGGTGACGGGGAAAATACCCTTGCCGTCTTTGCCCTCGGATTCGCCGTAGAGCTGCTGCCACCAGCCGCCCATCATCTTAAAGCCGGGCTCAAAGCTTTCCAGAAGCTCCAGCTTCTTGCCTCTACGGTACAGCAGGTTACGCACACCGGCATACAGCCACACGGGATTCTCAAAGGAACGCAGGTCGTAAGCCTTCTTTGCCTCACAGGCACCGGCCATGATGGCCTGGATATCCAGACCGGCAACTGCCAGAGGCAGCAGACCAACGGCAGTCAGCACACTGTAACGGCCGCCAACATCCGGTGGGATCACGAAGGTTTCCCAGCCCTCCTCGGTAGCCATCTGGCGCAGAGCGCCGTTGACGGGGTCGGTAATCGCGAAGATGCGCTTCTTGGCTTCATCGGTGCCGTACTTACGCTCCAGCATCCAGCGCAGTGCCCGGGTGGCAATGGCAGGCTCTGTGGTAGTACCGGACTTGGAAATAATGGCAATGGAGAAATCCTTGCCCTCCAGCAGCCGCTGCAGTTCGTTCCATGCACGGGTGCTAAGACCATTGCCGGCGAAGTAGATCTGGGGATTGCCTTTGCCCTTGCCGATGTTGTGGTTGCAGCCCTGCATCAGTTCGATGGCAGCCCGGGGTCCCAGATAGCTGCCGCCGATGCCGATGACGACGAAAACATCGGAGCTTTCCCGGATGCGGTCAGCAGCGGCCTGTACACGGATCATTTCCTCGGTGGGTTCTGCAGCAGGCAGATCCAGCCAACCCAGGAAATCATTGCCGGGGCCGGTCTTTTCGGTCAGTGTTGCATGGGCGGCGGCAACTTCTTTTTCTACCGCCAGCAGATCGGGCAGTGCGATTTCGCCCCATACATTGGAAATATCAACTTTGATCATAAAGGGGTGTCCTTCCTTTCATAATTGCACAACAACCTAATTATATATTAACGCAAATGAAGCGTAAACGCAAGGGCTTCGGCAAAACTTTCTAAAAAAGTTATAATCCTATGGATTTTTTGTAAAACAGCCTGTATAATGTAGACGCAAAGGAAATGGTTCTGGGAGGAACAAAACATGAAATACGGGTTTGGTATTGATCTGGGCGGAACGACCGTCAAGTTAGCATATTTTGATGAAGCAGGCCGACTTCTGGACAAATGGGAAATTCCTACCAACACTGCCGGGGGTGGAAAACAGATTCTGCCGGATATCGCTGCGGCGGTAAAGGGATACTTGGCGGAAAAGCGGATTCCGGATTCTGATATCATCGGCATTGGCATTGGTGTTCCCGGCCCTGTCAGCCGAGCCGGTGTGGTGAACCGCTGCGTGAATCTGGGTTGGGGTGTGTTCAACATCCATGAGCAGCTGGAGGCTTTGACCGGCTTCCGGGTGAAGGCCGGTAATGATGCCAATGTGGCAGCGCTGGGCGAATGCTGGAAGGGCGGCGGTCAGGGATATGACAGCATTGTTCTGGCAACGCTGGGTACCGGTGTAGGTGGCGGTATCGTAATTGACGGCAAAATCGTTTACGGTGCCCATGGTTCTGCCGGTGAGATCGGCCATCTGGTTTTGAATAAGGAAGAGTCTCTTCCTTGTGGATGCGGCAAATACGGCTGCGCAGAGCAGTATTGCTCTGCTACAGGCATTGTCCGTACGGCATTGCGGCATTTGAACCGCAGCATCGCGCCTTCCGTTCTGCGTGAGGTCAGGAATCTGACCTGCAAGGATATTTTTGAAGCAGCAGTGAATAACGATATGGTAGCCAATGAAATTCTGGAGCAGATATACAGCCAGATGGCAGAATTCCTGTCCAATGTCTGCTGCGTGGTGGATCCGGAGATTGTGGTCATTGGTGGCGGTGTCAGCAAGGCAGGGCAGCCGTTGCTGGACGGAATCAGCCGTCATATGCACAAATATTTATTCCATGCCATCCACGGGCTGAAGTTTGCCTTGGCAACGCTCGGAAATGACGCAGGTGCCTATGGCGCATTTAAGCTGATTCTGGACGCGGAAAATGGCTGAATTTACCATTGAAATCGCGGGACATTACTTTGCCGTTTGCAGTCTCTTTGAAAGTACCAAGGCGTACTGCAGGCACTATCTGACAGAAGGAAAACCGGAATGCCAGATAGCCGCACAGGCTTCTGATCTGGTATTTGAACAGGAAATGCTGGAACAGGAAGCAATTGAAGAGGGAATGAAGATCCGTAAGTTCACCGAGCCGTTTCTGGAACGGACAGCCATCCAGCGGGCGGTGGCGGAGTACCTCTTTGACCGGGATATCCTGATGCTCCACGGCAGTACGGTAGCAGTGGATGGAAGGGGCTATCTCTTTACCGCTAAATGCGGCACGGGAAAATCTACCCACACCCGGCTGTGGTGTCAAGCATTTCAAAACCGGGCCGTGATGGTCAATGACGATAAGCCGTTTTTGAAAATTACCGGGGATGGAGTCTGGGCCTGCGGGTCTCCATGGAGCGGAAAACATGGTCTTGATACCAATGTGACGGTGCCTCTGGCAGGAATCTGCATATTGGAAAGGGGTATGGAAAACCATATCGAACCTTGCGGACTTCCGGCTGCACTGCCGATGCTTTTGCACCAGAGCTATTGTCCAATGGACAAAGAAAAGAAGCCTGCGTGGGAAGCTTTGGTTGGCAAACTGGCAGGGAAGGTCCCGCTATGGAAAATGCAGTGTAATAGAAATGTGGCTGCAGCACAAGCTGCATATGAAGCCATGTCGAAATGAACATAACAGGTGAAAGCGGCGCAGGTACAGATGGTTGCGGAACTGCTGAGGGATGAGGCGGCTAAGGCCAAGGGTGTGATTGAGACCTTTGAGCCGGGGTATCCTTCCAAGGCGACTTGCCTTGAAGCAGTGGATCGGCTGATCTGGTTACCTATACCCAGGAAGGTGCACAGGAAGTGTACGAATCGTCAACAAAATAATTGAGGTGCCCTGTGGGAGTGATTTTGCTCCCACAGGGCACTTTCTTTGTATTCAATCATTCTGCAAGACCGCACGAAGGCATTTATCTTACGACCGAAGAATGACGATAGATATAGAACTCCTCCTGACTGGGCATCCAAGCCTTTTCCTTTGCCGGGAATGCTGCATCGAATGCCTCTACAGCAGCGGTGTCTTCACAGCAATCTGCAGCGGTGCTGGGAATATACATCCACGCATGTCCCTCAAGTATGCCTGGGACAAGCTCACAGACCAGAAGCGCTGTCGGGAAATTTCCGGGAACGACAAAACTGACATTCTTCTTTTTGCAGCTTACGAATCCACGACTGACATAGTTGCCGGGGTTGCCAAAATTGATGTTTACATCGTACCCCATCTTTCGTGCTGCATCAAAGGAATGTTCAATCAGAATTTTACCCAGTTTCTGACGCTGATACTTGGGTGCAACGCATAGGGGACCAAAAGAAAGAATCTCCTTTCTCTCGCCGGTTTCATTTTCAAGCCACGCCTTGGTGTACATGATATTTCCGATGATCTCTCCGTCCTTTTCCAACACAAAGGCCAGTTCGGGGATAAAATCCGGGTGGGAACGCATCATGTGGACATAATAATGCTCGTCTGCACCCGGTTTGTAGACATTCCAAAAGCTCTCGCGGGTCAAATTTTCTACCACCCGGTAGTCACCGGAGGTCTCGTTCCGAATGATGATGTCCATAATATTACCTCCACATCGAATATGAAATCAGTATACTACAAACTG
>JAZNFH010000085.1:0-8505 GCA_045589055.1 Faecousia sp.
GGCTCCGGCGGTAAGACCATCCAGAAGATCTGCGCTGACACCGGTGCTAAGGTGGACATCGAGGACGACGGCTCCGTCTTTATCTCCGCTGTTGACTCTTCTGCTGCTTATGCTGCCAAGAAGATGGTGGACGATATCTGCTTCGTTCCCGAAGTTGGCAAGCTGTACTACGGCAAGGTGGTTCGCATCCTGCCCATCGGCGCTTTCGTTGAGATCGCTCCCGGCCACGACGGCATGGTCCACATCTCCAAGCTGGAGAACCGCCGCGTTGAGAAGGTTGAGGATGTTCTAAACCTGGGCGATATGACTTGGGTAAAGTTCATGGGCTTCGACGAGAAGGGCCGCGCAAACTTCAGCCGCAAGGACGCGTTGAAGGAAATGGAAGAGAACGCCTGATATAGAAATAGCAAACCCATGCTGTGATTTCGCAGCGCTTATGCACCTGCTTGGTGAGCAACTGCTGGGACTGTATATTACAGACTCGGCTGAAGCCATTGGTTAAAGTTTGTCCCGTATGCGCTATATCCTGATTCCTGGATCTACACGGTCTTTGCCATCCCGGAATACCACACGCGGGATTGCCTGTATGTGATCTGCCCAGTCGGTTGGGTCATAACCACCGCTATTGAAGCACCGCGGTTTCTTCCTCAAGAAAAATGCGCGCGGCCTTGGCGGAAGAGGTGTGATTCTGTACCTTTTACGAAAAACAGCACCCGAAAAAATGAAGTGATAAAATAATGGTAGGCACTTTCGTGTCTACCATTATTTTATCACTTCACGAAAAAAGGTGCTGTTTTTTGATGCGGCAACAGGCCACGATTTGCATTTTCGCTTTGCGAAAATCGCGGTAGCCACCAGTGTTTGCACTGGTGGCAGGAACTGTCCACCGGACAGTTCCTCTGCTATTGGTTCGAGTCCGCTTCATTTACCAAATAAAAAAGAGAGGCTTTGCCTCTCCTTTTTATTTGGTACGGGTGTTCATAACGTACTTGATTAAAATGCAAGCACCGGCACGGATACGCATATTCTGCCGTACCGCAGAGATATCTTTGTTTCCATCAAAAGAAACAAAGTATTATGAAAAAGTTAAAATCAAACTGGGTGATATAGAACGCCGCATCTTGGTCAAGCTATTCTACAAAAAGCGCAACGAGTTGATTCGCGAAGGTCGCGATACCAATGCCATTGACGACCCACTATGGGGGTTTTAATAATACACTATTGATTCAGCATTTTCTGGAAGCAGCCGCCCTCTTTTTGCGCCAGCTCATCATAAGTACCCTCTTCCACAATCTGTCCGTGACTGAACACTAAGATTCGGTCTACATTTTTTATCGTAGACAGACGGTGAGCAACGACAATCACCGTATGGGTTTTCATAAGGGCTTCCATAGCTGATTGCACAGCCCTTTCGGATACATTATCCAGCGCCGAGGTTGCTTCGTCGAAGATCAATATCTTAGGATCACCCAAAACAGCCCGGGCAATGCCGACCCGCTGCCGCTGTCCGCCGGACAGCTCTCTGGCACCATCGCCAACCACGGTGTTCCAGCCATCTTCCAGAGAATCCTTAAACTCATTCATCTGCGCCATATCAATCGCGCGTAAAATTTCTTCATCTGTGGCAGTGGGGCAGGCCAGCTTGATGTTGTCCCACACAGTTCCGTGGAAAATCGTGGTGCTTTGCGGCACAACACCAAAGGCAGAACGCAACGCACGGACAGAATAATCTTTTACATCGTTACCAAATACCCGCACGCTTCCATCTTGTACGTCATATAGGCGTAACAGCAGCTTTGTGAATGTACTCTTGCCGCTGCCGCTTTCTCCCACCAAAGCAACACTCTCACCCGGATGCAGACGGCAATTGAAACCGTCAAATATCTTCATGTCATCGTAGGCAAATTCAACGTCGGAGAACTCGACGCAGCTAAACCGCTTTCGCTCCATTGTTTGGTAAGCCTTGACCACGTCCTTGGAGAATTCCTGAGGAATGTCGGGAACATCAATTTCTTTGTTGATAATCCGTGTGATGGCATCTATGCCGGATTGGGCGCTGACCTTGGTAAGACTCATCGTGAGCCAACCGCTCAAGGTGCTCAAAATAGTGGTCATACTGGACAGGAAGGCGTATAGAACACCGGTTGTGGTGCCCCGATATATGCAGGATACTGCGCCGACCATATATAAAACGGCGATACCGATATACTGCGCCAGTTCCATTTTGATCGCTTCCTTGTGGTTGGCAAGGGTGACCTTTACCATCGTTTCGTGAACATTTTTTATGGTGTGATCAAACTTCAATTGGAAGCTGTCCTCGACACCATACATTTTCACGGCTTCCATACCGCCCAGCGTATCCACCAAAAAGTGGTTTGCTTTCTTTTCTACCTGAATCTGCTCAGCAGATATCTTTCGAATTTTTTTGCGGGCGAAGAAGTTTAGCAAGGCCATCAAAATGGCAGTACATAACAGCACCAGAGTCATAACCCAGTCGTAACCAAACAGCGCCACCAAAGAAATAACCAACGCAACTGACTGATACGGCACGTGCAAAATGACATTTTGCAGGTATGTGCGAATATTCGTGATCGGTGTTCCGCTCAGACAGTTATGAAGCTCTCCCACAGAAACTTCGGAATGAAACCGCAGACCCATGTGCTCCACATGATCAAAGACTCTGGATTTCAAATCCCGCAGAGCACCTTCCACACTGTTCAGAAGAAGCCGATACCCGTTACGGAAGGTCAGCAATCGAGTAATACCCAGCAGCACGTACACACTGCACATAAACAGTACCAGCCGCAGCTTCTCACCATTGTTCAAAGCGTCATTGGTGATACCCTTGTCTACAATATGCTTTATGACCAGTGGCTGCAATGCTACGCAAACGCCGGTAAAGGCAGAGCAGATCATAGCAATCAAAATAGAAAGTTTGTACTTTTTCAGGTACCCCCACATAATGGGAATCACTTTTCGCTGTTTCTCCATACAATACCCTCCTATATTTTCAAAGGATTCTATACGGCAGAGCGGTTCGCCTATATTATAGCACCGGCAATTTTAAAGGCAACACACATTGCACCGTCAGAGTTTACAAAAAACCGCCTGGTATTTTGTGGATACTGACAGGGCCTCTTTTTGAGTGCGGGGCGGACACTGTTTGCATTTTCGCCTTTGGTGAGAAAAAGGTTTCGCTGCGGCGTGACGCAGCGAGCAACGTTCGTCCACGCTGCATTTAGATCTGTTCAAGTCTTCCTTAAATCAAAACAAAGCACCCCCGAAGGGGTGCTTTTCTTTGGTGCGAGTGTTCATAACGGACTTAATAAAAATCGCAGCCTGCGATCTTCCCAACGCCAAGCAGCATCTGCCGGACTCAAGATTTTTAATAATACAGTTCCTCTATGACCGTGCGGCAGCCGTCAAAATCCGTGCCACATTGGATCGCCGGATGGTAAAGCAGCTTCAAAATCAACCAATCTATATCACTTAAGGCAGTATTATCATTGGAATATTGATAGACAATACTGTCCGTTCGCAATACAGTGTCGCTGACACCCAGCATATTGATAATCTCTTCGATCAATACAGATGTTCGGGTGCTTAGATCAATATCTGTACGATAACCCACATTTGCTGTGTAGATTTCATTTGTGTCGTTATAATACCAAAACTGTGTTGCTCCATAGGCATCTTCACCGTTGAGAAAATCCAGGAAATACTTATTGAAATTCTCGGAATCCCAGAAACCAATCATGAGATTGCCCGGCTCGCCCTCCGCCCGGGCATAGATTCCCGGGAATCCCGGAATCTCATTCAACTGCGCAAACAACGCCGTTAACACCGAAAGATCCTCTTCAGTCGGGGTTCCGTATATAGAATAAAGAATCGGTTCTTTCCATTTCTGCACAAGAGCAGCATTACCTGTGCCATCCGAATACTCCGTACGCAGCACAACTTCCTCAAAATACTCCCATACCTGTTGGCTTGTGTATTCCGGAAGATACAGCGCTGAGTGCGCAGGCGCGGTTGTTTCTGTTTCCCCTGTTGTGATTTCCGGTACTTCTATGGTTGCGGCCGCTGTTGTATCCTCGATGACCGTCTCTGTAGGCAAAATTTCGCATGTTGGCAGAGACGTACTGTTACTCTCTAAATTTACACCTGTGCAGGCACAAAGTAGCAAAACTAACGACAAACACAGTCCCAGACATAGTCCTTTTCGCATGGCAACCCCCTCTTAAGAATGGAATAATTATAGTATAGTATCTAATGGGTGCCTCGTCAATACCTCTCGTGATTGTTGGTAGCCTACAAGTGGGATTACTGTTCTTGGGGTGATCAAACAAAGAGAGGGCATCGCCCCTCTCTTTGTTTGGTGCGGGTGTTCATAACGGACTTGACTTAAACTAACAAAACACCGGCAGAAACACACATATTCCTCCGTAGATTCGTCATTTTATAAAGCTTTTAGTAAAATGACAGCAGAAAAACAAAAGGAGGAAACAATTATGAAATCTACATATGAAACTATGGGCGGTAAATACCAACAGAACGGTGACTATTTGCTGCCTAACTTTGAAGTACCAGAGTATCCCCAAGTAGGTGTTTGGGGTGAACGCCGCAGCAAGTATCTGCGTGAGCATCAGCAAGCACTCTACACCGCAATGATGCTTAGCGATATACTAAATTCCCACCTTGAAGAAGTAGACCGTACCGCCACAGAAATGTATGATCGCCTAACCTCACAGTTGGCAGCGCAGGAAGGCATTACGGAACAGCTGAAGGCCGCCAACCAAATGGAATGGGTGCAGCAGATGAACAACATCCGTAACCGGGCCGCAGAAGTCGTGTGGAAGGGGCTGATCTGTGTATGAAGCAGCCTAAAAGAATATTGGTTCTCAGTTCGTCAGAATACCGGCTGATGCTCCATGGCTTGATTCACTTCCGCAACAAGTTGATTCAGCAAGGCAGATATCCAGATGCCGTCGACGAGCTGCTGATCAAACTCCAAAAAGCAAGGAGGTGCCGACATGGATAAGATTGTAGAGCGGCTAAAAGCTTACATAGAATCACACTCCTTTGATCCGGGCGACAGTGACGCAGAAACTGTTTTGGATCAGCTCTACCAAGCCTACGCAGAATCCCATGAAAGCGATCCCGCAGAAATCAGCGACGGTTTCAAGGAATTGGAAGAATTCCTCTGCAACCTCCCGCTGGAGGATAACAATGCCGTGTTCAACCTCTGCTGCCGTCTATGCACCGCATATGAACATAAAGCCTTCCTCGACGGTTTACAATATGGCACACACTTGATGAAAGAGCTAATATGACAGGCCTCCCCATGCTTTTGTAGCATGGGGAGGCCTTTTTGTTATTTGACAATCATTTTACATACCTTGTCTTTTGGATTTTACATGAACTGGGTATGATGAAGCCATAAGGATAAACAAATCCGAATCCAAAAACAAGGAGAAATTACCTATGAAGAAGTTTATTTGTATGATGCTTGTCTGCGTAATGGCACTGAGTCTGGCTGCTTGCGGCAACAAGGAAGAAAAGTCTGTTTCCACTGATGGCTCCACCTCCATGCAGAAAGTGATCAACGCTCTGGGCGAAGCTTATATGGAAGAGACCGGTGCAAAGTTCACCTACAATGCTACCGGCTCCGGTACCGGTATCAAAGCTGTGAAGGACGGCACCTGTGACATCGGCCTATCCTCCCGTTACCTGAAGGACAGCGAAAAGGCTGAGGGCCTGGAGGAGACCATCCTGGCAATCGACGGCATTGCAATCATTGTACACACCGAAAATACTGTTGCAGACCTGACTGTGGAGCAGATCGCAGCCATCTTCAATGGTGAGATCACCAACTGGAGTGAAGTTGGCGGCAAGGACGGCGAGATCGTTTGCATCGGCCGTGAAGAGTCCTCCGGCACCCGTGACGGCTTTGAGTCTATCACTGACACCGAGGATGCATGCGCTTATCGCCAGGAACTGACCTCCAACGGTGCAGTGCTGACTGCTGTTGCTGAGAACCCCAACGCTATCGGCTATGTTTCTCTGTCCTCTGTCAAGGATACCGTGAAGGCAATCAGCGTAGGTGGTGTCGCTCCCAGCGAAGCAACCATCAAGGACGGCAGCTACGCAGTACAGCGCCCCTTCGTGCTGGTCACCAAGGAAGGTGTAGAACTGAGCAAGACCGCACAGGAGTTCTTCGACTTTATCACTTCTCCCGCTGCTAACGAAATTATCAGCACAGCCGGTGTTGTGCCTGCGAACTAAACAAGTAATGCGGCGGTGAAAATCGCCGCTTACTGTGCGTCAATAGGTGAATTTATGAAAAGCAATAAATTATTTGAGCGTGTTGTACATGGCATCTTTTTGATCTTGGGTCTTGTGACTGTTGCCTGTGTACTGCTGATCACGGTATATTTAGTAATCTCCGGCATCCCGGCTATTATGGAGATCGGCCTATGGGACTTCCTGTTTGGAAAGGTTTGGGACCCAGCTGCAGCTGCTCCCCAGTACGGCATCCTGCCCTTTATCCTTTCCAGTATTTATGGTACAGCCGGTGCGCTGGTGATTGGTGTTCCCATTGGATTCTTCACTGCAGTCTATCTTTCCAAGAAAGCATCTCCTAAGGTAAAGGAACTGATGTCCGCAGCAGTGAGCCTGCTGGCAGGCATCCCCTCCGTTGTATATGGTCTTGTGGGCATGATGGTACTGGTACCCGGTATCCGTGAAATCTTTAATCTGCCCGACGGAGCCAGTCTGCTGGCGGCGATGATCGTGCTGGCTATTATGATCCTGCCTTCCATCATCAAAGTTTCCATTACTGCTCTGGATGCGGTTCCCAAGGAATATGAGGATGCATCCCTGGCTTTGGGGGCGACCCCGGAGGAGACCTGGTTCCGGGTCAGTGTCCCTGCCGCCAAAAGCGGAATCGCAACAGCGGTGGTGTTGGGTGTGGGTCGTGCCATCGGTGAAGCTATGGCAGTCATGATGGTATCCGGCAATGTGGCGAACATGCCCAATCTTTTTGAAAGCGTCCGTTTCTTAACCACTGCTGTTTCCAGCGGTATGGGATATGCAGACGGCCTCTACAGGGAAGCCCTGTTCTCCATCGCATTGGTTCTGTTCCTGTTTATCATGCTGATCAATGCAACACTGAACTTCTTCCTGAAGGTAGAAAAGAAATGAGAAACATTAGAAAGAAAAATCTGTTTCGCTGGACTTTGCGCGGAAAGCCGTATTATCTGCTGGCAGCGGGTAGTTTGGTGATCCTGCTTGCGATCATTGGAGTTATGCTATGAAGAAAAGAAATGTATATGTTTGGGCCATGCGTGTTCTCATGTGGCTGGCTACAGGCATCACAGCTGCGCTGACATTATTCCTGCTGGGGTATGTGCTGGTAAAAGGCCTACCCAATATAACTTGGGAACTGCTTTCTACCAAACCCAGCTACCTTCGTGGAACGGTTGGTATCCTGCCGGATATTTTGAATACCCTCTACATCATTCTGACTACAATGCTGTTTGTATTGCCGTTGGGTGTGGGTGCAGCGATCTATCTGACTGAATATGCTACCAACAAGCGGCTGGTAGGCATGATCGAATATGCTGCTGAGACTCTTTCCGGTATCCCTTCTATCATCTACGGTTTGTTCGGTTCGCTGTTTTTCTGTCAATTTATGGACTTGGACAAGAGCCTGCTGGCAGGCGCATTGACACTGGTGATTATGAATCTGCCCACTATTATGCGTACAACCCAGGAAAGCCTGAAAACGGTGCCACAATCCTACCGGGAGGGTGCATTTGGCCTGGGCGCAGGCAAATGGCGTGTGATCCGTACTGTGGTTCTGCCTAACTGCGTCGAAGGCGTAATCACCGGGTGCATTCTGTCTGTTGGCAGAATCGTAGGTGAATCTGCGGCGCTGCTGTTTACTGCCGGTTTTGCCCATGCGCTGGGCGGCTTTTTTGAATCCCTCAGTTCTTCCGGTGCAACATTGACGGTGGCGCTGTATGTCTATGCCACCGAGGATGGCAACTTTGAGGTTGCCTTCGCGATCGCTGCCATTTTGATGATTCTGACGCTACTGATTAATCTGAGCGCAACACTGATCGGCAAGTATTTTGAAAGGAAAAGCAAAGTATGAGTATTATTTCTGCAAAAGATTTGTGCCTGTGGTATGGTAACTTCCAGGCACTGAAAAATATCAATATTGACATCCCAGAGCATAGTATCACCGCACTGATCGGCCCCTCCGGCTGCGGAAAGTCCACGTTCCTAAAGACCCTGAACCGGATGCAGGATCTGGTACCCGGTGTAAAAATCACCGGAGAGGTGATGTATAACGGCCAGAACATCTTCGATGCAGAGGTCAATAACCTCCGCAAAGAGGTGGGCATGGTGTTCCAGAAGCCCAATCCCTTTCCTATGAGCATTTACGATAATATTGCTTATGGCCCTCGTACTCACGGCATCACCAATAAGGGTCAGCTGGAT
>JAZNFH010000086.1:0-18952 GCA_045589055.1 Faecousia sp.
GTCAATACTGCCCGCGATGGTAAGGTAGTGGGTATAGAGTCCTTCCGGTGTTGCTTTGTTGTAGTATGGACTGACCACCAAAACAGCATCTGCACCGGCTTCCTGTGCTGCGGCACTTAGCTCTACGGCGTGGGCAGTGGAATTGGAACCGGTACCGGCAATGATGGTACAGTCGTCTCCAGCATAGGCTTTGCATCGGGCAAAGAGTGTCAGCTTTTCTCTGTCGGAAAGGGTAGGGGATTCACCGGTTGTGCCGCAGACCACCACGGCGTTGATCCCGGCGTCTATCTGCCTGCGCAGCAGCATTTCCATCATTGGGTAATTGACCCTGCCATCCAGAAAAGGTGTTACAAGGGCGGTACACACCCCGGAAAATAACGGTGCTCTCATAGTCTGATACCTCCACTCCAATCTATGCAGTGGGTAAGAAATTTGTCTATTGCATATTGCTGCAAAAAAGACTATACTTATAAGATAAGAACGGGGCAACAGGAGGAAGCCATGGTCAGATCAAGAAAGAAAAAGATCCTTGTGTGGATTGCCATTGTTGTGGCGCTGGTGCTTGTGGTAGTTCTGACTGTTAGAGTCGTTAACAAGCGCTATCTATTTTTTGAGGGTCGGGCACTGCCGCGAAACAGTGAGCAGTTGGATCTGCGGGATATGGAATTGACTCTGGAGCAATATGAGCAGCTGAAGGCGGAATTGACGGGCTGCAATATCCGCTGGATGATCCCCATGGGGGAGGATCTGTATGATTCTGCAGCCACGGTCATCTCTGTATCCTCTGTAGATATGCAGTATTTTCCCATGTACATGCTCTTTGATAATCTGCAGCGGATCTATGCGGAGAAGTCTGAGGATTATGATGCCTTGCAGGAACTACAGCGCAAGCTGCCGGATTGTACGGTATCGTGGTTAGTCCATATGGGAAGCGGTACCTTTGCGCCGGAATCCAAAGAACTGATGCTGAATGGTACCGGTGTGACAGCACAGGAATTACTGGAAGAGCTTACTGTGTTCTCTGATGTAAGCTATGTGGAAATTACGGATACTGCCTTCTCTGCCCAGGAGCAGCTTGCACTCCTTGAGAAGTATCCGGAAATCTCCTTTGTTTGGAATGTGGAAGTGTTCGGTAAGACATGGCTTAATACCGATACCGGAATTTCTTATGCAGGCGAGCCTGTTGATGTGCAGGCTTTGGCTGCTGCCGCCCCATTGCTTCCCAATGTAAGCAGCATCGATCTCAGCGGCTGCGGCTGTACAACAGAGGAACTTCTGGCGATACAGGCAGCCTATGATGCTGAAATTACCAGTGAACTGGAATTGTACGGTGTTATTTTTGACACAAAAGCGACCGAGCTTGACTTCAGTGATATCCCCATGAACGGTGTTTCCGAGGTGGAGAAAATGCTGCCGCTAATGCCGGAGCTGCAGAAAGTAGTTATGTGCAACTGCGGTATTTCCAGCGAAGATATGGATGCTCTCTGGAAGCGGCATCCGGAAGTTCGGTTTGTCTGGTCTGTGCAGATCGGACGGGTGACTTTGCGGACGGACTGTACCAATTTTACGGGTCCGAAGCATGGCTACTTGCAGAACTTGACCAGCTCGGATCATTTTAAGGATCCCAATGACCGTCTGTTTGACAAAGATATCAAGGAACTGAAATATTGTGTGGACATGGTATGTCTGGATCTGGGCCATATGGGCATCAGTGATTATTCTTTCCTGCAGTATATGCCGAAGCTGAAGTACCTGATCCTTGTGGATACCATCGGTACGGATTTCTCTGCCTTGAAAGAATTGAAAGAATTGATCTATCTGGAACTGTTTTTGACGGATTTTAAGGACACGGAGGTTCTGTTGAGCCTTACCGCGCTGGAGGATCTGAACATTGCCTACACCGATGTTTCGGAGATTGAGCATTTAAAGCAGATGACATGGCTGAAGCGGCTGTGGGCGACCCACTCGAAACTGTCCTTTGATCAGTGCAGGGAATTGCAGAAGTATATTCCCAACACAAAAATCGACTGCACCGCCGAACATGCCACCGCCAATCAATGGCGAAGGAGCAAGAATTATTACGATATGCGCGATTATTTGGGTATGTATTATCTGGATTAAGCCCGCGTGAGAGGAGAATTTATCAAAATGGGAACCGATACCCATCATGAAGGTGCGCTTGCATACAAAACACACGACTTTTGGTATGATCTTCCGGAGGAACTGATTGCCCAGACACCTTTGCAGCAGCGGGATTCCTCCCGGCTGCTTGTGCTGGATAAGGTCAGCGGCGAGACACAGCACCGGCATTTTTATGATATTGTTGAATACTTACGGCCGGGAGATTGCCTCGTTATGAACAATTCACGGGTATTGCCCGCCAGACTGCTGGGACACCGTCCCACCGGCGGCGCAGTGGAAGTTTTGCTGCTGCGGGATCTCGGTAACAAACGCTGGGAATGTCTGTGCAAACCCGGCAGAAAGATGCAGGAAGGTAATGAGGTGGTCTTCGGAAACGGAGAATTGACTGCCGTCGTGACGGAGGTTCGGGAAGATGGCAACCGAATCGTGGAATTCCGCTATGAAGGCATCTTTTTAGAGGTGCTGGAGCGGCTGGGAAAAATGCCTCTGCCGCCGTATATCAAGGCCGAGCTGGCTGACCAGGAGCGGTATCAGACGGTATATTCCAAAGAGGTTGGTTCTGCAGCGGCACCCACTGCCGGATTGCACTTTACAAATGAACTGCTTCAGCAGATTCGGGAAAAGGGTGTTCATACTGCTTTTGTGACGCTCCATGTAGGATTGGGAACCTTCCGTCCGGTAAAAGCGGAGGATATTTCCCAGCACCATATGCACAGTGAGCTGTGTATGATTTCAGAGGAAACAGCGGCGCTTCTAAATGAAACCAGAAAGAACGGTGGCCGTATCATCTGTGTTGGCACCACTTCCTGCCGCACACTGGAATCTCTTGTGAAGGAGGACGGCTTCTTTACGGCTTCTTCTAAATGGACGGAGATCTTTATTTATCCCGGCTATACATTTAAGGCAATGGACGCGCTGATCACCAATTTCCACCTTCCGGAGAGTACACTGGTGATGCTTGTATCTGCACTGGCAGGCCGAGAGAATATTCTGAATGCATACGCAGAAGCCGTTCGGAAACGCTATCGCTTCTTCTCCTTTGGCGATGCGATGTTTATTGGAAATTTGAGTAAGTGAGGGTAATATGTTTGAATTACTGAAAACAGAAGGAAAAGCGCGCCGTGGTGTATTTACCTGTGCCCATGGCACAGTCCAGACCCCTGTCTTTATGAATGTAGGCACCCAGGGTGCCATTAAAGGCGCATTAAGTGCCAAGGATTTAAAAGATATTGGTTGCCAGGTAGAACTGTCCAATACCTACCATCTGCATCTGCGCCCCGGTGACAAGCTGGTAAAAGAATGTGGCGGCCTGCATAAGTTCATGACTTGGGATGGCCCTATCTTAACAGATTCCGGTGGATTTCAGGTATTCAGCCTTTCCTCCTTGCGGAAAATTAAAGAAGAGGGCGTAACGTTTGCTTCCCATATTGACGGACGGAAGATTTTTATGGGGCCGGAGGAGAGCATGCAGATCCAGTCCAATCTGGGCAGTGATATCTGCATGGCCTTTGATGAGTGCATCGAGAATCCTGCGCCCCGGGATTATGTGCTCAAGAGTGTGGACAGAACCTACCGTTGGCTGGTTCGTTGTAAAGAGGAAAATGCCCGGTTGAATGCGCTGCCGGATACGGTAAATCCTCAGCAGATGCTTTGGGGCATCAACCAAGGCGGAACCTACAAGGACATTCGTGTGGATCACATGAAACGCATCGCAGATCTGGAATTGCCTGGTTATGCCATTGGCGGCCTTGCGGTGGGTGAAACCGCGGAGGAGATGTATGAAATCATCGAAGCGGTGGAACCGCACATGCCGGTGGACAAGACCCGCTATCTCATGGGTGTGGGTACACCGACCAATATTATCGAAGGTGTTGCCCGTGGTGTGGACTTCTTTGACTGCGTCATGCCTGCCAGAAATGCCCGGCATGCCCGGCTCTTTACTTGGGAGGGTGCCATCAATCTGAAAAACGCCAAATATGCCACAGATCTCAGCCCCATTGATCCCCAGTGTGACTGCCCGGTGTGCCGCCGGTATTCCAGAGCCTATATCCGGCATCTGTTTGTGGCAGAGGAAATGCTGGCAATGCGGCTGAGCGTAATGCACAACCTGTATTTCTACAACAAGCTGATGGAAAAGATTCGGAATGCCCTTGATGAGGGTACTTTCGATGCGTTCCGCAGGGAGAATTCTGAAAAATTGGCCAGAAGAATTTAGTTTTTCACTTGCAATTTGCCGTATCAATGGTATAATGATACGGACTATAAAAACGAAGGAGCAATTTCCATGTTACATTTTCTCGAAGCAACACAGCCCACAGGCGGCGGCCTGAGCGGCACTCTGGTTATGCTGGTAGTTATGTTCGGTATCTTCTACTTCATGCTGATCCGTCCTGAGAACAAGCGTAAGAAGGAAGCTGAGCAGACCCGTAACTCCATCAAGACCGGTGACAAGGTTACCACCATCGGTGGCGTCGTTGGTACCGTAGTCAGTGTCAAGGACGATAAGTTCGTTCTGGAGACCAGCGCCGATCAGGTTCGGGTTGAGTTCACCAAGTGGGCAATCTCTACCAACGATACCGCAGCAGCAGCCAAGGCAGAAGAGGCCCGCAAGGCCCGGGAAGCCAAGGCAAAGGCTAAGGCTGTCAAGAAGGCTGAAAAGAACGCTGATAAGTAATAAAAACGAAGGACTTCGGGCTCCCGAAGTCCTTTTCTTATTTTCGATTGCGTTTCCATGTAGCGTAGATTCGGAAAGCGGTGGAGACCAGAATGATACCAACAGCCATACTGCCGGTGACGGCAATGGTATGCATGCCCTTGCTGACAAAGTTGTCCATTTCACCCCTAACCGCGTAATTCATGGAGTAATAGATACCGGCACCGGGAATCAAAGGGAGAATGGAAACCACCAGATAGGAGATGGCCGGGAATTTCCGGATTCGTGCCATCATCTCTGCATAGGCAGAGGATACAGCAGCACTTATGAAGAATCCTGTCAGCTCGCTGAAGCCCAGCTTGATGGTGATGGCATAAACAAACCAAGCAAGCACACCACCGAAGGCGCAGAGGAAAATACCTGTACCATGGATATTAAAGACAATGGAAAAACCGACGCAGCAAATAAAACTGGCAATCAGATGCACAGCAAGCGGGTGGTTCATAATTGGATTACCAAGGGGCATCTGCCAGATTCCGGCAACCGCCTGCCATGCAGCGCCGGTGCCCAGGGCAATGGCCACTGCAATCAAGAAGACCTGAATGATTCGATTCATGCCGGAATTGGTATCTCCATTGATTATATCTCGCATGGAATTGGTAAAAAGCAACCCGGGAACCAGAAGCATTAGCGCACCGATAATGACGGTATCTGCGTTGTATATAACCGTTGCGGCTTCTAGGGAATAGGCAACAAGGGACATGACAAAGGCTGCAATGATGATACGGAAGAACTGGTTTGCCCCCAGTTTGGACATGAGCAGTAAAATAACGCCAACGATCAGACCGCAGATTCCGGAAAAAATACTGTCCCAATATGTACTGCCAAACAGAAAGGTAAAGCCGAAAGCGGACATAAAGCAGCCGAAAAGATGCATGGCTGTTCCAAAATACACACGGGAATTGTCGGTTTCTTCCAGCCATTTCAAAGCAGTTGCCGGATCCGGGTGTTCCGCGCAGATCTTTCGGCTGAGGTTGGTATAGCGCTCAACGGCATCCAGATCGTTGCCGTGATCGCCGATTCGGCGCATGCGGGTCATAGGCTTGCCGGATTCAGTTTTAATGCTGACGATCAGACAGTTGGGGATTGCAAAGGCTTCTGCATCCAGTCCGTAAGATTTCAGAATCAGATTGATGCTTTCTTCCACACGGAAGGTTTCGGCACCGCTCATTGCCAACCGGTATCCCAGCCTGATTACAAGATCCAATAATGCGTAGTAGTCCATAGAGAACTCCTTGGTCGAATGATTTATAGAGATAGTATAACACAGCTTTGAAAAAATACAAGGATAAAGAAACGCTGCAATTTACTACCATGAATCGATAGCCAAAACCGGTTATGCTGATTATACTGTGGCGAGTCCTTCCACGGGACATGAAACAAATTAACAAAAGAACTCCCGGGGGGAGTTCTTTTGATATATGGATTACTTTCTTACGAACAGAATGCCCAGTGTTTCGGGGCCGCAGTGGCAGGAAATGGTGCAGCCGGCGGTACATTCCACCATTTCATCAAAATGACCGTAGGCATCAATGCCATCCAGTACAGCCTGTCTGCATTCGTCGGAGATGGTAGTGTAGGTCAGGAACAACAGTTCGTTGGTCAAGCCCTCACGGCCGTCAAGGCGGTCCTTCACATAGGTTGCAAGACACTTGGCGTAGCTGCCGCGGTACTTCTTGACAACGCCCATCTTGCCGTTCTTGACCTCGATACAGGGTTTCAGATTCAGCAGGTTAGCGCCCAGTGCGGCGGCGGCAGAGCAGCGGCCGCCCTTGACCATGTAGTCCAGCCGGTTCAGCAGGAAGCTGGCTTCCACACGGGAGGTATAGGCCTGTACATCGGCGTGAAGCTGCTCCAGACTCTCACAGGTCTGCGCCAGCTTGCAGGCATACATTACCACAAGCCCCTGGCCGGTGGAAAGATTCTGGGAGTCCACTACCTTGACATTGTCAAATTCCTCAGCAGCCAGGCAGGCATTCTGATAGCTGGAGGAGAAGCCGGAGCCAAGGCTGATGTGGAGAATACCGTCATAATCCTTGGCATACTGGGCAAACAGCTCCTGATAGTCGGTATAGTTACCGGCAGAGGTGGAGCACAGACTGCCGCCTGCGGCTACATGGGCGAAAATTTCGGCGGGAGTAATGGTGATATTGTCAGCAAAGCTTTCGCCGTCTTTTACAACGGTCAAAGGGGAAATGCCGATGTTGTACTTTTCAAGCAGCGCCTTCGGCAGGTCACAGGTACTGTCGGAAATGATTTTAATGTTCATATATGGCACCTCAATTATGTTTTTTGTGTCATAGGATCCTGCTTCATCATGAAGCAGTTGGCTTCCAGATTTTTGGTCCTCAAATAATTCGCACCCCAGTCACGCATGGCAACGAGAATGGGCAGGAGACTCTTTCCCAACTCGGTCAAAGAATATTCGACCTTGGGCGGAATGATGGGGAATACCTCCCGGTGGATGAGATTCTGCGATTCCAACTCCCGAAGCTGTTGGGTAAGCATTTTCGCTGTGGCACCGGAGATCGCCTTGCGCAGTTCGGAAAAGCGCAGGGTACTTTCGGACAGATGCCAGAGAATCAGCGCTTTGTACTTACCGCCAATGAGCTCCAAGGTGGATTCTACGGGACAAAGCTGTTGGTTTTCCATAAAAACCTCCTTGGTTTCCAAAAGGGTAGTATGGCACAAAATAGTGCATACTTGCGTTTTGCGCATCGCATGTTAGAATAGTAACATAGGGAATGAATCTTGTCAATCGAAAATATTTGGATTGATTTTTCTAAAGGAATAACCGATAATATGAGTAGAAGGTGATGGTATGAAGCTACGGTTTCAAGTGACCGGAATGACCTGCGCAGCCTGCAGCGCCAGAGTGGAGAAGGTGTCCCGGGAGATTGCCGGCGTTGAAAAGGCGGAGGTCAATTTATTAAAAGGTACTATGCAGGTGGAGGCAAAGGATGCATCTGTTTCTGCATTGATCATTTCTGCGGTACAGAAAGCAGGATACGGTGCCTGCATCATGGGCGAAAAAGCAAAGGAAGAGAAGCTGCCGGAAAAGCCCCTGGCAGAGATGAAAAAGCGGATTATCGGCTCTGCTGTCTGCCTGGTAGTTCTGATGTATTTTACCATGGGGCATATGCTTTCACTTCCTATGCCCGGCTGGTATCACGGTCGGGAAAATGCTTTGGTGGCTGTGCTCCTTCAGTTGATGCTGACACTGCCGGTGGTATATCTGAACCGTTCCTATTACAGCCGCGGATTGAAAGCGCTGTTCCACCGCGCGCCCAATATGGATTCGCTGATTGCTGTCGGTTCCCTTGCGGCACTGATCTACGGTGTTGCGGCGCTGTTTCGGATGGCGTGGGCCATGGGTCATGGACATTTGGATATTGTGGAGCATTACAGTGAGAATCTGTACTTTGAATCCGCTGCCATGATCCTGACACTGATTACCCTTGGAAAATATCTTGAAGCCAGAGCCAAGGGCAAAACCGGTGATGCCATCCGGCAGCTGATGGACCTGCGGCCCAAAACCGCTGTGGTTTTGCGGGATGGACAAGAAATGGAAATCCCGGTGGAGCAGGTGGTTCTGGGGGATTTCATCGTAATTCGCTCCGGTGGAAGTATTCCTGTGGATGGCACTGTGCTGGAAGGCCGTGGATCTGTGGATCAGAGCGCACTGACGGGGGAAAGTGTTCCTGTGGAAAAGGAGTCGGGGGATTCTGTCGCTGCTGCTACCATCAATACCGAGGGATATTTGATGATTCGGGCAGATAAGATAGGGGAAGACACCACTCTTGCCCAGATTATTCGCCTTGTGGAGGAGGCCGGTGGCTCCAAAGCACCCATTGCCAGACTGGCAGATAAAATTGCTGGCATATTTGTTCCGGTGGTCATGGGAATCGCACTGACTGCGTTTGCTGTCTGGATGCTGGCTGGCAAAGGGTTAGAATTTTCTCTGTCTATTGGTATCTCAGTGTTGGTCATTTCCTGTCCCTGCGCCCTTGGCCTTGCAACACCGGTAGCCATTATGGTCGGTACCGGCAGAGGTGCCAGAATGGGTATTCTGTTTAAAAATGCGGAAGCATTGGAAAATCTCCACAGGATCGACACCGTTGTGCTGGATAAGACCGGTACCATTACCACTGGAAAGCCTTCTGTGACGGCGGTATATCCCGGCTCTGGGAATCGGGAATCCCTTCTGCAAATCGCCTGTGCTCTGGAGGAAAAGTCCGAGCATCCCTTTGCCAAGGCCATTCTTTCCTATGCCGGCAATGTACAATATCCAAAGGGTGATGATTTTGAAACCTTGCCCGGTAAGGGCATTGCGGCGACCATCGATGGTAAGCGGTACTATGGCGGTAACGGCAGATTGATGAAGGAACTGGGTATTTCGGTTCCGCCGCTCCAGGAATCGGCATCCGGAAACACGCCGCTGTATTTCGCCCGGGAGGATGGTACTTACCTTGGCACCATTACGGCTGCAGATGTTCTCAGACCGGATGCTGTCTCTGCAGTGGTAGCGCTGAAAAAGCTGGGGCTGGATGTAGTCATGCTGACAGGGGACAACGAAGCCACCGCAAAGGCGATTGCCGACCAAGCCGGAATTGAACGGGTCATTGCAGATGTACTGCCCGGCGACAAGGCCGGTGTGATACAGTCCCTTCGGGATGCGGGAAAACATGTTCTGATGGTGGGTGATGGCATCAATGATGCACCGGCTTTGGTCACTGCCGATGTGGGCATGGCCATTGGAACGGGAACGGATATTGCTATGGAAGCCGCGGATGTTGTGCTGATGAACCATTCTCTCGGGGGTATCAGCCATGCGGTGGAATTAAGCCGTGGAACGATCCGCAATATTCGGCAGAATTTGTTCTGGGCGTTTTTCTATAATTCTTTGGGAATTCCCGTTGCAGCGGGTATCTTGTACCCAGCTTTCCGGATTCTGTTAAGTCCGATGTTGGGCGCGGCAGCTATGAGTATGAGCTCTGTATTTGTTGTGACCAATGCGCTTCGTCTGCGCAGCTTTCAACCGAAAACATCCGTAGAAGCAGCGGTGCTTTCTGAAGCGACCGAACCGATTAAGGAGGAAATCAATATGGAAACTATTATCAAGGTAGAAGGTATGATGTGTCCGCACTGCAAGGCAAGGGTAGAAAGTGTCTGCAAGGCAGTTGCGGGTACAGTAGATGCTGTGGTGGATCTGCAGGAAAAGCAGGTGACGGTCACCGGTACGGCAGACCTGGAACTGCTGAAAAAGGCAATCACCGACGCGGGTTATGAAGTGGTCGGGTGACAGCTATGCGCAAGGAATACAATTATGATTCCTGTGGGGCCGGACAAATCCGTGCCTGTGTGTGGACACCCGAACAGGAACCCCGGGCAGTGGTCCAGTTGGTGCATGGCATTGCAGAGCATATTGACCGGTATGATGACTTTGCCCTTTGGCTGAATGAACAGGGAATTCTGGTGGTTGCCGAGGATCATATGGGTCACGGCAAGTCCATCGGAAAAGATGGCATACAAGGCTATTTCCACGGCGGTTGGTTTTCTGCGGTGGCGGATACCTATCAGCTGCTGACACAGACCATGGAGCAGTATCCCGGTGTGCCGTACATTTTATTTGGTCATTCCATGGGTTCTTTTATGGTAAGAACCATTCTGGCCCAGCATCCGGACAGCGGCATTGCAGGTTGTATTATTTGTGGTACGGCTTGGCAGCCGGCTGCGCTGCTGAAGGCTGCAGCCCCTCTTTGCGCGCTTCTGTGCCGGAACGGTGGTGACAAGAAACCCAGTGAGCCGCTGAAAAAGCTGATGTTCGGCAGCTACAATCAAAAGGTGGAGCATGTCCGGACAGAGTTTGACTGGCTTACCCGGGATGACCGGATCGTGGATGATTATGCAAAGGATCCTCTTTGCGGCTTTACCGGTACTGCCGGGCTCTATCGGGATATGCTGAAGGGTATTGCCTATATCCAACAGCCGGACACATTGGCTTCCATGAATAAGGAGACACCGGTTTTCTTTGTAGCCGGCAAGGCAGATCCGGTTGGTGCTTACGGACAGGGCGTGGAACAGGCAGCCAAGGCATTTCAGAGTGTGGGCATGGTGGATGTAAGCTGTAAGCTCTACCCCATGTGCCGCCACGAGATATTGAATGAGATCAACAACGGTCAGGTATATGAAGACATTCTGCAGTGGATCGAGAAAAAGATCCGGCCATGACCGGGAAAGAGGAGATTATGCGGAATCTGCGCCTGAATATATGCTATGACGGTACCCGGTACCGCGGTTGGCAGCGATTGCCCAATGCAGATGCGACCATTCAGGGAAAGCTGGAACAGATCCTTTCCAGAATCCTGGGAGAACCCATTGAGATATCCGGCAGCGGGAGAACCGATGCCGGCGTCCATGCCCAGGGACAGGTGGCGAATTTTCACTGTGAATCGGATATGCCTTGTACAGAAATTCTGATGCAGCTGAGAAAGTATTTACCGGAGGATATTGGCATATATTCCTGTAAGGAAGTGTCCCAACGGTTTCACGCACGGCTGAATGCAAAGGAAAAGACCTATTGCTACCGCATCTGGAACAGCGATGATCCCTGCGTATTTCAGCGCAGGTATATGACGGTGGTGCCCCGGAAGCTGGATGTAACTGCAATGCAGGCAGCGGCGGAACACTTTGTGGGAGAACACGATTTTTCCGCATTTTGTGCAAACCCCAAAATGAAAAAATCCACGGTTCGGTATATTCGCAGCCTGACCGTGAGGCAAAGGGGCGGGGAACTGACCATTACGGTAACCGGCAATGGCTTTCTGCAAGGAATGGTGCGGATCATTACGGGAACTTTGCTGGAGGTTGGCTTCGGTGACCGGGCACCCGGGAGTATACCGAACCTCTTTGGCGGAAAAAGAGCAGAGGCAGGCTTTCTGGCACCGCCCCAAGGCCTAACCCTGATGGAGGTATTCTATTGAATATTCAGATTTTCGGAAAGAGCAAGTGCTTTGATACCAAAAAGGCAGAGCGTTATTTTAAAGAACGGCGAATTCAGTACCAGTATATTGATCTTCTGCGCTACGGAATGTCCGGAAAGGAATTTGACAGTGTGCTGCGTGCCGTGGGCGGCATCGACAATCTCATTGACTGGGATGGAAAAAGCCAGGAAATTACAAACATGAAGTATATGGATGACCGGGTGGCAAAGGAGGACAAGGTTTTTGACGAGCCTTCCCTTATGAAAACACCCATTGTCCGAAATGGAAAGCAGGCAACGGTCGGATACCTGCCGGAGACTTGGGAAAGATGGGAATAACACGAAAGCAGCTTCTAAGGAAGCTGCTTTTTTGATTGGGAGATGCGTATGACAGAAGTTCTGGAATGTATCAATCGCTTTGTTTGGGGCATCCCGTCACTGGTTTTGATTTTGGGTGTGGGTTTGTATTTAAGTATT
The DNA here is from genome assembly GCA_045589055.1 of Faecousia sp. Taxonomy (GTDB): domain Bacteria; phylum Bacillota; class Clostridia; order Oscillospirales; family Oscillospiraceae; genus Faecousia. The sequence continues at coordinate 12,315 of JAZNFH010000086.1, forward strand.
CGCAGCGGCTTTGCGCAGCTTCGGCTGTTTCCTGCGGCTATGCGGTCTTTTTTCTCCTGTTTTCGGAAGGGAAGTGATGAAAAGGAATCTTCTTTCCAAGCCTTATGTACCGCGCTGGCTGCTACAGTGGGAACGGGAAATATCGCAGGTGTGGCCGGCGCCATTGCCATTGGCGGACCGGGCAGTATTTTCTGGATGTGGGTGTGCGCATTTCTGGGGATGATTACCAAATATGCGGAAGCAACCCTGTCCGTGTATTACCGCCGGCGGGAGGATGAGAAAGATGTGCTTGGTGGCCCCATGTATATGATAGAAAGCGGAATGGGCCGTAAATGGCGCCCACTGGCTGTGACTTACTGCCTTTTCGGTGTGGTGGCGGCATTCGGAATGGGCAATGCCACCCAGATCAATGCGGTGGTGGATTCTGTCGCCTCCGTAAGGTCATTTTTGGGACAGGAACAGAGTCTGCCGGTGAATCTGCTGGTTGGAGGCTCCCTTGCTGCGGTGTCTGCAGCGGTGCTGCTTGGAGGTGCAAAAAGAATCGGAACAGCTGCATCGCTGCTGGTGCCTGTGGCCTCTGCCGCGTATCTGATTCTGGGAACCGGTGCGATTCTGGCCCATGCAGATCAGGTGCCAGCCGCTTTCCGGGCGATTCTGGAAGGTGCGTTTTCGCCACGGGCAGTCACCGGTGGTGTGGTGGGCTCCATGTTTGCAGCACTCCGTGTCGGTGCGTCCCGGGGTGTCTTTACCAATGAGGCCGGGATGGGAACTGCAGCTATGGCCCACGGCGCATCTCAAGTGGAGCATCCGGTAGAGCAAGGCTTGATGGGGATTATGGAAGTCTTTCTGGATACCATTGTGATCTGTACCATGACGGCATTGGTGATCCTGACAAGCGGCACACCGATCCTATACGGTACGGATGAGGGTGCTGCTTTAACGGCAAGAGCCTTTGCCTGTACCTATGGAGATTGGGTGAGTATCCCCATCGCGGTCTTCCTGTGCTGTTTCGCCTTTGGGACGATGCTGGGATGGGGGTTGTACGGCCTTCGCTGCGCTCAGTATCTGTTCGGCAGCGGTTCCTGGAAACCGTTTGTGCTGATGCAGGCGGTGATATCCATAGCCAGTGTGCTGCTGAAAACCGGCACCGTCTGGATGCTGGCGGAAACGGTCAACGGATTGATGGCAATTCCCAATCTGATCTGTCTGGCAGCGCTGAGTCCGGTTTTATTCCGTCTTACAGAGTGTTGGAAAAAGCGCACCGACAGTCGGTGCGCTTTCGGGAATCAAGAATTGTTAATCAGAGATTGTAAATCAACAAAAACTGTGTGCCCATCTGATAAATAGGATAACTGCAAGCCATATGGCAGTGCTTGTGGCAACTGGAGAACTATAGCATCGCCGCTGCTGAGTGAGAATGCAGCAAACAGTGTGGTTTCCGGTTGGAAGCTGCCATCTTGCTTCCAAGTGCCGGAGGTGATCTGCACATTTTGCAGGACACCATCTGGATAGAGTATGTGCTTGCTGCCTTTATCGTCCAGAATCAATTCCGTGAATTGGGTAAAACCGGAAAGATCCGTACCGTCAAATGGGAGGTGGCACAAAGTGCCGGAGGACACAACCAGCTCAGCCGGGAAGTATTCCGGCCGCAGCAGTGCAGTAAGGTCGGAATAAGGAACTTCCGCAATTACGGTACCTGTGCTGTATGGAGCGATCTCATAGGGGGCAAAATAGAAGCACAAACCCTTCTCGGAGAAGAACCAATTGTCTGACGGTTTGTTGGTTGTAAACAGGTCGGAAATCACATAGGCATAGTCGCTGTAAAGCATACCCTTTTCGGCAAAGCCCTGTAATGCATCGGCGATCAGCTGGGTAAGGGTATCCGCGGAATATGATTTCAGAAGGATGTCTGTCAGTGTTAATCTTCTGCCGCTTAGCAGATCATAGGTTACGGAAAAAGCTGCTGAGGAAGACCGGCTCGCGCCGCTCTGGATCTGCTGAACCCCGTAAAGACTCAAGACGCTTTGGTCAAAGCGGCGGGGGGAGAAGAGGGTGCTAAAGCCGTAAGGTACCCAGTTTGCCTGCTTTGTGTAGGCAGACTTGGCCTCAGCAAGAAGGGACTGGGCGGCAGAGTTTTCAAAGTCCGTAAGATTCAGCAGGTCGATGACAATGGCATCGGCGATCTGAGGGTCATCCAATGTTAAGGCAACAGACTGGTAATTATATGTAAAGACAACGCTACCATCCTCAGCCCGGTGTTCTTCTGTAATAACCGGTGTACTGAGGGACAGCAGCGGCATATTCAGCGGCACCGGCGGCTGCACGGTAGTCTCTGTTGGCAAGGTGGTAGTGGAGGACTCTGTGGGATCCGTGGTAACGGCAGGCGGTTCGGTACAGCCTGCTGCTGTCAGCAATATTGCCGCGGATAAAAGTATGGAAAGAATCTTTTTCATAAGTCATCCTGATTTCTCTTAGAATTGTTATGAAAAGTATAACATAGTTTCGGTCATAATGCAACTGCATGCTTCTTTTTCCCGGCAGATACCTTGACAAAGGCTACCGTAAGATGGTAAAATCTATACAACTTCATATCGCTGTGAACGGAAAGAGTAGCACAGATCAAGTCTTTAGAGAGTTGGGGCCACCGGCTGTAAGCCCCGATAGATAAGAGGTGTGAAAGTGCGTCCGGGAGCGAAAAACCGTATGAGTAATAAATGAGAGTGGAACCGCGGTTACAGCCGCCTCTTGTGCCTTTGGCATAGGGGGCGTTTTTATTTTGTAAAAATCGATTGGAGGAAATCGTTATGTATTTGTATAACTCTTTGACACACAAGAAGGAACTGTTTGTTCCGAACAATCCTGACATTGTGAAAATGTATACCTGCGGACCGACTGTGTACCATTATGCCCATATCGGTAACCTGCGCACCTACATCATGGAGGATGTGCTGGAAAAGGCACTGCGCTATGCCGGCTACAATGTCAAGCGGGTTATGAACATCACCGATGTAGGCCATCTGGCATCCGATGCTGATACCGGCGAAGATAAGATGCTCAAGGGTGCCAAGCGGGAGAATAAGTCTGTAATGGACATTGCAAAGTTCTATACTGATGCATTCTTTGCCGACTGCGAAAAGCTGAACATCAAGCGTCCCGATGTGGTGGAGCCTGCCACCAACTGCATTGATGAGTATATCCACATGGTTCAGACCCTGCTGGAAAAGGGAAATGCCTACTTTGCCGGGGGCAATGTGTATTTTGATACCTCTACACTGGATAAATATTATGTGTTCAACGACCACAACGAGGAAGACTTGGATGTGGGCGTTCGGGAAGGCGTGGAAGAGGACGGCAACAAGCGCAATAAGAACGACTTCGTTCTGTGGTTTACCAAGAGTAAGTTTGAAGACCAGGCTTTGAAGTGGGATTCTCCCTGGGGTGTAGGTTATCCCGGCTGGCATATTGAATGCTCCTGCATCTCCATGAAGCATCTGGGTGAGGATATGGATATCCACGCCGGTGGTATCGACAATGCCTTCCCTCACCATACCAACGAGATTGCCCAGAGTGAGAGCTACCTTGGCCATAAGTGGTGCAACTACTGGTTCCATGTTCATCATCTGAACACCGACACCGGCAAGATGAGTAAATCCAAGGGTGAATTCCTGACAGTTTCTCTGTTGGAAAGCAAAGGCTATGATCCCATGGCATACCGTCTGTTCTGCCTCCAGAGCCACTACCGCAGGAATCTGGTGTTCAGCTGGGAGAACCTTGACAACGCAGTAGCCGCATATGAAAAGCTGGTTGCAAAGATCGCAGCTCTGAAAAATGACGGCGAAGTGGATACTGCGGCCTTTGAAGCGCTGAAATCCCGCTTTGCCGGTGCGCTGAACGGTGACCTGAACACTTCTGTTGCCGTGACCGCGCTGTATGATGTGCTGAAAGCCAAGACGGGTGATGCCACCAAGCTGGCTGCTATCGAAGACTTTGACCAGGTGCTGTCGCTGAACCTTCTGAAGGCAGCGGACGAACTGCGCAAAAAGGAAGCGGAGGAAGCTGCCGCTTCTGCCGATCCCGAGATCGACGCTATGGTTGCTGCCCGTACGGAAGCCAAGAAGGCCAAGAACTGGGCGGAAGCGGACCGGATCCGTGACGAACTGAAGGCACGGGGCATTGAGATCATTGACACACCCCAGGGTGCCAAGTGGAGAAAAGCATGAAACTGTTGATTCTGGACGGCAACAGTGTCATTAACCGGGCGTACTTTGGCGTAAGGCCGCTGACAACCCGGGATGGTCTGTATACCCACGCCATCTATGGCTTTCTGAATATTCTGGAACGCATGGAGCGGGAGGAACAGCCGGATGCCGTCTGCGTGGCCTTTGATCTTCATGGGCCTACCTTCCGTCACAAGCAGTATGCGGGTTATAAAGCCACCCGCCACGGAATGCCGGAGGAGCTGGCACAGCAGATGCCTGTGATGAAGCAGGTGCTGACGGCCATGAATATTCCCATCTACGCCTGCCAAGGCTGGGAAGCGGACGATGTGATCGGTACCGTGGGCCGGATTTGCAGCAACAACGGCTGGGAATGTGTGGTTGTTACCGGTGACCGGGACAGCCTGCAGCTCATTGACGAAAATGTCCATGTAAAGCTGGTGATCTCCAAACCCGGTCAGACTACGGCCACCCTCTATACGGAAGAAAAATTTCGGGAAGAATACGGTTTTGAACCCAAGAAGCTGATTGATCTGAAAGCGCTGATGGGTGACAGCTCCGACAATATCCCCGGCGTCAAAGGAATGGGAGAAAAGACTGCGCTGAATCTGCTGCACAGCTTTGGCAGTCTGGATGGCGTATATGAACATCTGGAAGATCCGCTGATCAAGCCAAAGCAGCGGGAAAATCTGATGAATTTCAAAACGGACGCCTATCTTTCCTATGATCTGGCAACGATCCGCTGCGAAGCACCCATCGACTTTGAACCGAAGGATGCACTGATTCAGCCTTATAACCGGCCGGAACTGCACAAGCTGTTTGTGCAGCTGGAGTTTGTGCGCCTTATTGATAAGTACGGTCTTAGAGGTGCGGAGCAGGAAGCACCTAAGGCAGAAAAGAAACTGTCATCACTTCCCAAGGTGGATTTTCTCCCGGAACCGGGTACCACAATGGCAGTGTATCTGGCTGCCGATGGCACTGTGGGCATTGCGTGGGAGAAGGGTGTTACTGCTGTAACGCCTATGGAAGCCTTTGGACTGGGTTCTGTGCTGTCCGGTGCCGCTAAGCTGGTGCTGCACGACAGCAAGAGTATGCTGCACAGCCTTTCGGATATGGGAATTGACCCAGCACCCATAGCCTTTGATACCGCATTGGCTGCCTATGATCTGAACCCTTCCCAGTCGGACTACCCGGTTCCCAAGCTGGCCACCAATTTCCTTGGTGTGACAGTGGATGACGGGGATGCTGCCGGCTGTGCAGAAGCTGTTTGGAACCTGCATCCGGTGCTTTTGGAGGAACTGCGGAAGCAGGGAATGGAGCAGCTCTATTTTGAAATTGAACTACCCCTTTGCTCTGTGCTTTACGGTATGGAGCGGGAAGGTATTGCCATTGATAGAGACCAACTGATGGACTTTGGCCAGATGCTGACACAGCGGATTGCGGACTGTGAAGCGCTGATCTTCTCCTATGCAGGAGAATCCTTTAATATCAACTCCCCCAAGCAGCTGGGAGAGCTCCTCTTTGAAAAAATGGGGTTGCCCCCTGTGAAAAAGACCAAAACCGGCTATTCTACCAACGCCGATGTGCTGGAAAAGCTGAAAGGCAAGCATCCAATCATTCCTGCCATTATGGATTACCGGATGCTGACGAAGCTGAATTCCACCTACGCTGACGGCTTGATGAAAGCCATCGGTGACGACGGCAGAATTCACACCACCTTCCAGAACTTGGTCACTGCTACCGGCAGACTTTCTTCCACAGAGCCGAACCTGCAGAATATTCCGGTGCGTACCGAAATTGGCGCGGAGATCCGAAAGATGTTCGTTCCCAAAGAGGGGCATGTGCTGGTGGACGCGGATTACAGCCAGATCGAACTGCGGGTCCTTGCCCACATTGCCGATGATGCTGCTATGAAGGCTGCTTTTATTGGTGGACAGGATATACACACAGCCACAGCCGCACAGGTCTTTGGGGTTGCTCCGGAAGAAGTGACACCGCTTCAGCGGCGCCACGCCAAGGCTGTAAATTTTGGCATCGTCTACGGCATCTCTGAGTTTTCTCTGGCGGAGGATATCGGCGTGAGCCGCTATCAAGCCAGGGATTATATTGACAGCTACCTTTCCAATTATCACGGTGTCCGGGACTATATGAAGCAGGTGGTGGAGGATGCCCGGAAAACCGGGTATACCACCACACTTTACGGGCGGAAGCGGTATATTCCGGAGCTGACCAGCAGCAATTTCAATATCCGGCAGGGCGCGGAGCGGATCGCGCTGAATACGCCTATCCAAGGCACCGCTGCGGACTTGATCAAGCTGGCAATGGTCTGCGTGGATAAAGCCTTGAAAGAAAACTACCCGGAAGCAAAGCTTCTGCTGCAGGTACACGACGAACTGATCGTAGAATGTCCGGAATCCATTG
>JAZNFH010000087.1:0-8041 GCA_045589055.1 Faecousia sp.
TAATTGCTATGCTGATGGTCGGCGGTATTTTGGGTGTGGTGATTCACTTTACCGGAATGAGCATGGAAATGCAAAGTGTCAGCATGATGCGAACCATTGCAGTCAGTCCTTTTCAGCAGGGCAATCTGGGCAAGCCCTCCAGCGATGAGGTGCGCCTTCCTTTCTTCGCTGTTCAGATCAGCAGCAGGGGCGAGCTGATTACCGCCAGTGGTGGTTATTTTGATCTTTCCAACCGAGAATACATTCAGGAGATCGTAAATGCTGCGCTACTTTCTGACCGGGAAACCGGCGAGCTGGACGAGCATGATCTTCGATATTTGAAAGCGGTATCGCCAATGGGATATACCATCGTCTTTTCCGATACTACCACAGAAGCGGCTACACTGAAAAACATGGTTTACAGCTCACTGCTTATTTTCTTGGTGGCGATGGTGATATTCCTGGGAATCAGTATTCTGCTTTCTCATTGGGTGATCAAGCCGGTTGCAAATGCCTGGGATCAGCAGCGGCAGTTTGTGGCAGATGCTTCTCATGAACTGAAAACGCCTTTGTCTGTCATTATGGCCAATGCGGAACTGATGCAAAATGAGGACACCTGCGAGGAAGAACGCCGGAAATACTCCAGTAACATTCTCAATGTAACCTACCAGATGCGCTCCCTTGTGGAGAGTATGCTGGAAATGGCACGGGTAGATAACGGCACTCTAAAAATGGCGTTTGCCACTGTAGATTTCAGCCAGCTGATAACAGATGCCGTACTTTCGTTTCAGCTTCTTTATGAAGAAAAAGGTCTTGGCCTCCGATGTGCCTTAGCAGAAGGTATTTGTTTGCACGGAAGTGAACAGCATTTGTATCAGGTACTGGATGTTTTGCTGGACAATGCTCTAAAGTATTCTTCTCCTAATGGAATGGTCAGTGTAGATCTTAACCAGAGCGGATACAGCTGTGTGCTCAGTGTTGCCAGCCCAGGAGATCCTATTTCCAAGGAAGATCTTAAAAATATTTTCAAGCGGTTTTATCGGGCAGATAAGGCCAGGACAATGAATGGAAGCTATGGCCTGGGGTTGGCAATCGCTGAGTCTATCGTAATCTCTCATAAAGGTAAAATATGGGCAGAAAGTCAGGGCGGATACAATGTTTTCCGCGTCCAGCTTCCCATTCTATAAAAAAACACCGACGGCAAAATGTGCAGCAAAATGTTTCAAAGTGCCGTCGGTGTTTATAGTTTGTTTACAGAATCTGTTGCAAAATTTCAGTTATATTAAAGATTTCTTTTTTATAATCGCTTTATGATACATCACGGCGGTGTACATTATTCGCTTTGCTTTATGAAAGGAGCAATCATGGCTAAAAAGGACAAGACTGAAAAAATGCCCGGATCGCAGGAAATTGCGGGTGGGCAGAAAAATGATGCCCTGTTTGAAACACTGGGCAAGAACAAAAAGAAAAAGAAGCGTAAGATCATCATTACGGTAGTATCCATCGTAATGGTGCTTGCGATAATCGCTGTCCTCGGTGTCAGCTTCCTGCAGAGGCGTGTCCGTGAGCAGTTTGCCTCTAACCAGGGTGAGGTGCTTTCCTATGAGGTAACCACCGGTTCTATTAGTACTGTGGTATCTGGCTCCGGCAGCCTGACGGATGTGGATCTTAACGCTGTCACTGTACCGGATGGTGTAGAGATTACAGAAATTCTGGTCAAGACCAACCAGGCAATCACAAAGGGTGATATTCTGGCAACTGTGGATATGGCATCCGTAATCGGCGCTATGGCAGATCTGCAGGTTCAGATCGAAGAGCTGGACGAGCAGATTTGCAATGCGGAAGATGATGCCGCAAGCACCACTGTTTACGCAGGTGTCACCGGACGTATCAAGGCAATCTATGGTGAAAAAGATGCGGATGTTGCGGATGTGATGTATGAACATGGCGCACTGGCATTGATCTCTTTGGATGGATATATGGCAATGGATATTGAGACCGATGCTTTGGCTGTGGGCGACAGTGTGACGGTGAAGCTTTCCGATGAAGAAGAAGTAACCGGTACAGTGGAATCTGTTGTGGGCGGCAAGGCTACTATTTTGGTAACAGACAATGGCCCTGAGTATGACGAAGCGGTTACTGTGCTCAGTAGCGAAGACATGCAGCTTGGCACCGGAAATCTGTATATTCACAGTGCTTTGCGTGTGACCGGTTATGCAGGCACCATTGCCAGTGTGAAGATGAATGTGAATGATAAGGTCTCCGATACCACCAAGCTTTTCACACTTGAGGACACCGGCTACAGTGCAAACTATAACTCCCTGCTACGGCAGCGGGCAGAACTGGAAGAGACGCTTCTGGAATTGCTGACTATTCAGCGGGACGGTGCTGTTCTGGCAGGTATGGATGGCAGTGTTTACAGTGTGGATTACACAGAAGACACTGCAACAGCAGTTGTTACCCTATCCACGGATGAGAAGATGTCTGTGACCATCAGCGTGGATGAATCTGACATTCTCTCTTTGGAGCTGGGACAGACTGTTACGGTTTCTGTCAGCTCTGTCAGCGAAGATTCCTTTGTAGGTACACTCACGGAGATCAACCGCACCAGTTCTTCCTCCGGTGTCTATTCTGCCGTGATCGAAGTGGAAAAGGTCGAGAGTATGCTCTCCGGTATGACCGCCAGTGTCAGTGTGCGGATCGAGGGTGTGGATAATGCCATTTTGATCCCCATTGAAGCACTGCATAAGACCAGTGACGGTGCCTATGTTTACACCAGCTACAACGAGGAATACCAGGAGTACGGCGGCAAGGTGGATGTGGTTACCGGTTTGGAGAACAGCACCTATGTGGAGATCAAGTCCGGTCTGAGTGTCGGTGACACTGTTTACTATACAGAGCGGGAGTCCGGTTTCGGCAACTTCGGCGGTATGGGCGGTTTCCCCGGGGGCAGTGGTGGCTTCCCCGGTGGTAGTGGTGGACAAATGCCCGATTTTGGTGGCGGTGAAATGCCTGATTTCGGCGGTGGACGGCCCGGTGGCAATGGTGGCTTCGGCGGTGGAAGACCCGGCGGTAGTGGTGGCTTCGGCGGCTTTGGAGGCTAACTATGATCGATATTAAAGATTTGTGCAAGGTGTATCTGGTGGGCGACGAACGGGTTCGCGCACTGGATCACGCCACACTGCACATATACCCCAAAGAATTTGTCAGCATCATCGGTCCTTCCGGCAGTGGCAAATCCACACTGATGAACATTATCGGCTGTTTAGATATTGCCGATGCAGGCAGCTACCATCTGGATGGACTACCCATTGAAGATTACTCCGAGAATCAGCTGGCACAGGTCCGCAATCGGAAAATTGGATTTGTGTTCCAGAGCTTTAATCTGATTCCTAAGATGACAGCGGAGGAAAATGTGGAACTTCCTCTCATTTATCAAAAAGTGCCCCGCAGTGAGCGGCAAAAGCGAGTCAAGGCCGCATTGGAGCGAGTAGGACTAACCAATCGTGCAAAGCACCTTCCCACGGAGCTTTCCGGTGGTCAGCAGCAGCGTGTTGCCATTGCCAGAGCCTTGGTGACAAATCCCAGTCTGATTTTGGCTGACGAGCCTACGGGCAACCTGGACTCAAAGACCAGTCAGGAGATCATGGATATTTTCCACGAGCTTCACGCACAGGGCAATACCATCGTTCTCATTACTCATGACAACGAGGTTGCCAAGCAAGCCTCCAGATCCATTCATATTCTGGACGGACAAATTACGGAGGTGACGTTGTAATGTTATCGTTTAAAATGGCGCTGCGTTCCATCAGCTCCAATAAGCTCCGGGCAGCGCTCACCATGCTTGGCATTATTATCGGCGTTATGGCACTTGTGGTTCTGGTCAGTCTGGTTAATGGAGCTACCAGTTCTGTCACCGATGCGGTGTCCGGTCTTGGTACCAGTATGCTGACCGTCAGCATTTCCGATGATAAAGGTATGCCTTTGGATCTGAATACGGTCAATGGCTGGATGGAGGAAGACGGCATCGGCTTGGTGGCTCCCTATATCAGCAGCAGCGTAACCGCAAGCGGTGACGAGGAAAGCGGCGATGTGACGGTATATGGCGCTACTCCCGCTTTTTACGATGTACAGGGAATGCAGTTGGCGATGGGCCGCTGGCTGAAGACCTCCGATGTAGAAAACCATACCTATGTATGCGTGATCAACGAAACCGCGGCAACAGAGCTGATCGGCTATGTAGACTGTGTAGATCAAGCGATCTCTTTGGATGGTGTAGAGTACACTATCGTGGGTGTACTCTCTGACAATGAGGATAGCCTCACCAGTATGATTTCTTCCGGCAGTTTGGTTGTATATCTGCCCTATACAAGCCTTCTTCGTCTTTCTGACAGTCTGACAAGCGAAGTAACAAGCTTCTATGTCAGTGCTCCCGAGGATGGAACTATGGAAACCGTGGAAGCGGCCATGACAAACCTTCTCATGGAGCGTTTCGAGGACGATGATGAAGCCTTCAACATATCCTCTCAGAGCGTGCTGGAAGATACCATGAGTTCCATCACTTCTGTTTTGACCATTCTGCTGGGCGGTATTGCTGCCATTTCTCTCATTGTCGGCGGCATCGGCATTATGAACATTATGCTGGTGACTGTTACGGAGCGTACCCGTGAGATCGGTATCCGTAAAGCCATCGGTGCCAGCCGTGGCACGATCCTCAGCCAGTTCCTGATGGAAGCTGTGGTGCTGTGTATGCTGGGCTGCGCACTGGGCATCTTCCTCAGTTGGGCAATTTTGCAGACAGTCACCACCGTGGTATCCAGTCTGAATATGACCTTCTCTCTGGATGGCGGTGTGGTGCTGATTGCTGTGGTATTCTGCTTTATCATCGGCGTGGTCTTTGGTCTGTATCCCGCCAACAAGGCGGCAAAGATGAAACCCATTGATGCCCTGCACTATGGAGGTTAACCTATGGATAAAGCAAGAAAAAAGAATATAAAACGAATCATCGCACTTGTCTGCGCCTGTGCTGTTGTTGTCTTGTTGGCGGCGATGCCGCTGATTGCCAAGCAGGATCCAGAGGAGGACGGCCCTAAGGCAAGTATTTTGTCCGGCACGACTTCTACCGGCAGCATCAACACCGAACTGATTGGCGGCGGCACACTGGCAGAAGAGGATGCGGTCACCATTGACCTTCCCTCTACTGTGAAGCTGAAGGAATTCCTTGTTTCCAACGGCGATGCCGTAACGGAAGGCACTGCCATTGCTACTGTGGATCGGGTAACCGTTATGACGGCTATTTCCCAAGTACAGGAAACCCTGGAATATCTGTCTAAGCAGATTGAGGAAGCCAGCGATACAGACAGCGAAGAAATCGTGACCGCATTGGCCGGCGGTATCGTCAAGATTCTGTATGCAGAGGAAGGTGATTCTGTGCAGAGTGTGATGCTGGAGCATGGCGCACTGGCTGTCCTTAGTTTGGATGGATTGATGGCAGTGGATATCGAAACAGAGTCCACACTGTCTGTTGGCACAGCGGTAACTGTGACCCTTTCTGACGGTACAGCAGTTTCCGGTAAGATCTCCAGCAATCTTGCCGGTGAAATGACGGTCACCATGGAAGACGATGGATACCCTGTTGAAGATAAGGTGCAAGTAGCAGCAGAAGATGGAACTGCCATTGGCTCTGGTGAACTGTATATTTATAGTCCCTGGAATGCAACTGCCTACGCAGGTACGGTTGATTCCATTAAAGTAAATGTGGGTGATAAGCTAAGCACGGGTAAAACTCTGATGAAACTCAGCGATGTGGGATACTCCGCAGCCTACCGCCAGCTCATCGGTCAACGGCAGGAATATGAGCAGCTGATGCTGGAGCTGTTCAAGATGTATCAGACGGAAACCATTGCTGCACCTTGCGACGGTGTGGTGTCCGGTATTGATAAGGACAGCGTTCAGCTTCTCTGTGCAAACGGTCAGGGCTACACCATCAGCTTCCTTGCTAATTCTCCCAATGGGGATGATGAAACCCTCTATTCCAACTATGTGGGCAAGGTTACAGCCGTTGCCAATAACGGCTGGGTGATGAATGTAAATCCTCAGGCAATCCCCATTGCCGATTATCTGGATCTGTCCGGTGTGAGCCTGGATGAGACCTTGATAACCCAGACGGTACTGCACACCCAGACTGATATTTCAATTTTTACGCTGACAGAAGGTGCTTGGAGTCCGGTGGACCGTGCGACAATTGGAATTGGCGACATCCTTTTGTTCGCAGCGGACAGCCAGGGCAACCTTGTCTGGAGTGTGCTACTTCAGAAAGCGCAGCAGCCAGAGAATCCCGGAAATCCCGCAGGTCCCGGCGGTTCTACCCAACCCGGTACCCCCACCGATCCGACTACACCTACTATGCCGGGCGGTACTACCACACCGTCAACGCCGTCTATTCCCAGCGGTAGCGGCGGTTTCCCCTCTGGGGGTATGGGCGGCAGTTTTCCCACCGGCGGTATGACACCGCAGGAGCCGGAATTTGAACTGTACGGCTTGGATATGGCCCAGATCGCTGCAATCACACCCCAAGGAACCATGACGCTGGATATCACCATCGATGAGCTGGACATCAGCGCCTTGCAGGTAGGAATGACCGCGCAGGTGAAGATCGATGCACTGGGCGGTGAGAAATATACTGCCACCATTACAGAGATTGGAAATACCGGCACCAATAACGGTGGTAATAGCAAGTACACTGTGGAACTGACTATGGACCGGGCAGAAAATATGCTTTCCGGCATGAATGCCACGGCTACCCTTGTGCTGTCTACTGCAAGTGATATTCTGACGATCCCGGCAGATGCCCTTGTAGAAGATGGCAATCAGACCGTTGTTTATACAGGCTTTGATGAAGAAACCGAGACACTACTCAATCCCGTAATAGTGAAAGTCGGCAACTCTGACGGTGAGACTGTGGAGATTCTGGAGGGTCTGACAATCGGACAGACCTATTATTACGCATATTACGATACGCTGGAGATTTCCTTCACCCCTGATTTTGGCCGCGGTGGATTCTTTGGGAGATAAAAGAAGTTGCGGTGCCGGTTTTCCGGCACCGCAATAGGAGCGTTGGGAGGTATAATTATGAAACAGAAATTGGTGGCAATTTTGATTGCTTGTGTAATGACATTATTCTTAGCAGCCTGCGGTGCAGGAGAAGAAACAACCCTTACCGGTATTGTGGTCTCTGTGGATGGCACCACGATTTCCCTGCTGGAGATGGATACCAGCAATATGGGAGGCAGGGACTTTGCGGAGGGCGAAAGACCTGAAAGACCTGAAAGGCCGGAAGGAATGGAAGGCTTCCAGGGGTTTGGTGATTTCAACCCCGAAGATTTTAATGGGACTTTTCCAGATGGCGAGAATTTCCCCCAGTGGGGTAACGGCGAAATGCCTGAGAGACCGGAAGGTATGACCCCGCCGGAAGGTATGACTCCGCCGGAAGGCATGACTATGCCGGAAAACGGTGAGATGCCGGATTTCTCTGGTGGAAACGGCAGTATGCGTCCCGGCTTCGGCAATTTTGGCTCCGATGCGGAAACAAAGGATGTAGACATTGGCGATGCCCATATTTCCGTAGAGATCGATGGCGGCAAAGCTACCGGCAGCATGGATGACATTAAAGCAGGCACCTTTGTGACCATTACAATGAATGGCAAGGGAGAGGTAACCAATGTTCTGGTTTCTTCCCAATCCTTCTTTGGTGGTGGCCGCAGATTCACAAACTGAATTTTGAAAAAAGGTTTCGTACTCCATTGGTGCGAAACCTCTTTTTGTATCAAGAAAGCCACCCAAGTAAGTTAATGCTTTTGGGAGGTTTTACAAATTCTAACGAAAATACATTCCACACAATGTGCTTCGGTTCATATTTGTGCCTCATGGTGGGCGATTATAGCAGGACTTTATATGGGATAATTCAGTAAAAAGCAAGGGTAAAATGCAGCCGTGTCGGTTTCGGTGTCGGTTTCTGTGATAGTCTACACTCAGCGCAAAAAAGAAGAAAGCCTAAAACCCG
>JAZNFH010000088.1:0-37896 GCA_045589055.1 Faecousia sp.
GCTGGGGCGGTGCATAGTCTCCCATAGGCTGTTCCCGCCCCGGCTGCTGCCCGTTTCCTCCGGATTGGGAAGCCTGCGCTTCCTTGGCCAGCTGTTCTATATTTTCCAACCGCACCGTATCCCCCAGATCATTGGTCACAGGCTGGCGCTGAGGCAGTTCGATCCGCACAGTATCCCCGGCATCCTCCGGTTCCTCCGCTTGCGCAGTTCTCTCCGTATCCTCCTGCAGTAATTCTTCCAGGGGCGCTTCCGCCAAAGCTTCCTCATCCTCCGGTGCGAATTCCCGCATGATATCGTCCAGATTCAGTTCCTGCTCCTCCTGCTCCTGCAGTTTTTCCTTTTCGCTCATAAGTACCTCCTGTTAACGCAAATCACTGGCGCTGACGCACTGCTTCATACAGCAAAATGGAAGCAGCATTGGATGCATTCAGCGAGGAGATTTTTCCTTTCATGGGAATATGCACCGTAACATCGCAGCTCTGGCGCACCAAACGGCTCATACCGTCACCCTCTGAGCCGATGACAACGGCAGCAGGACCCTTCAGATCCGCTTGATACATGGGGATGGAGCCTTCTGCGGCAGTACCGAAAATCCAGACACCGTTTTTCTTCAGTTCCTCAATGGTCGCGGTAATATTTGTCACCCGCGCTACCTTCATATATTCCACAGCACCGGCAGAGGCCTTGGCAACCACAGCCGTCAAGCCCACACTGCGGCGCTTGGGGATGATCACGCCATGGGCACCGGCACATTCGGCGGTTCTCAGAATCGCACCCAGATTATGGGGATCGGACAATTCATCACAGATCACGATCAGCGGCGCTTCCCCACGGGATGCGGCCTCCTCCAGAATATCCTCCACGGAAAAATACGCCCGGGCAGCTACCAGCGCAATGACACCCTGATGGGCATGGCTCTGGCTCATGGCATCCAGCTTGCGGCGATCCACAGGTACCACCACTGCCCCTGCCTCCTTAGCGTCGGCAGCCAGACGCTGCAGGCCCCGGTCTGTTTCGCCGGCGGCAATAAATACTTTATCAATGGTTCGTCCGCTGCGCAGCGCTTCCGTCAGGGCATTGCGGCCTTCGATCTGGCCTTCGTTTTCCTCTGCCTCCGGGGCAGAAAAGCCGCGTTGGGGTTTTTCCCGGTTAAATCGTTTCATATCTTTCATAGCATTTCACTCCAAAACAGTATCCAAATGGGTACACTCCGCATTGTATACATGCATTATAACAAAGAAATTCCGTTCCTACAACTGCTTTTTTTCTATACAGCCGGTTTTCCACGAATTAACAGAAAGTTTACTGTAAAAAAACGGTTCCTTCATTGCTTCACGAAAGAAAATGTGATATGATGGGCAAAATGAAACAGAAACTCCTAAGGAGGCATAACTATGGAGCCGAATAAGAATAATGGGCCCGGCAAAAACGGACCGGAAAACAACAAGCCCAAGTGGAACATCTGGGTTGCCCTGGTAGTCACAGTGGCGATTATTCTGCTGATCAGCAGCCTGTTTAATATGATCTCCAAAAGCCAGTACACCGCCACTACTTATACCGATTTCCGCGATGCCATGCTGGCAGGTCAGCTTAAGGAGGTCCAAATCCAGCCGGACCGGATTGTGTATATGACCAAGGAGGAAGCCGCCAAGCCCGCTGCTTCCCAGAAGGCTTTCTATACCGGCCTCCCTGCCGGCGGTGACCTGTTGGCGCTGTCCAACGAGCTGCATGCCATGGGCGTTGTGGTGGATGAACTGATCATTGAAGACAATTCCACCATTATTATGATCCTCTACTATGTGATCATGTTTGCTTTGATCTTCGGCAGTATGCGGATGCTGAGCCGCCGCATGAGCGGCGAAGGCATGATGGGTGGCTTTGGAAAAAGCAAGGCCAAGGTCTACATGGAAAAGCAGACCGGCGTGACCTTCCGGGATGTAGCCGGACAGGACGAAGCCAAAGAATCTCTGCAGGAAATCATCGACTTTCTGCACAATCCCCAAAAATACACTGAGATCGGTGCCAAGCTGCCCAAGGGCGCACTGCTGGTAGGCTCTCCCGGTACCGGTAAGACCCTCATTGCCAAGGCAGTTGCCGGCGAGGCCAATGTTCCCTTCTTCTCCATTTCCGGTTCCGACTTTGTGGAGATGTTCGTGGGCATGGGTGCCAGCCGTGTCCGGGATCTGTTCCAGCAGGCAGCCAAGGTTGCCCCCTGCATCATCTTCATCGACGAAATCGATGCGGTAGGCCGTTCCCGTGATTCCAAATTCGGCGGCAATGACGAGCGGGAGCAGACACTGAACCAGCTGCTGTCGGAAATCGACGGTTTTGATTCCAACAAGGGTATCGTTTGTCTGGCCGCTACCAACCGGCCTGAAATACTGGACAAGGCGCAGCTGCGCCCCGGCCGTTTCGACCGTCGGATCATTGTGGACCGTCCCAATCTTCAGGGCAGACTGGATACTTTGAAAGTCCACACCCGGAAGATCAAGCTTTCCGACGATGTGGATCTGAGAAAGATTGCCCAGGCTACCGCCGGTGCCGTAGGTGCTGACCTTGCCAATCTGGTCAACGAAGCCGCCCTGCGGGCCGTTCGCCACGGCCGCCAGACGGTCAATCAAGAAGACCTGATGGTATCCTTTGAGGTGGTTATCGCCGGCTCCGAAAAGAAAAACACCGTTCTTTCCGATACCGAAAAGCGGCTGGTAGCCTACCACGAAGTGGGGCACGCACTGGTCGCCGCTTTGGAAAAGCACACCGACCCCGTAACCAAGATCACCATTGTTCCCCATACGGACGGTGCGCTGGGATACACATTGTATCTGCCCGAGGATGAAAAGTACCTGTCCACCAAAGACGAGCTGCTTACCCGGATTCGCTGCGGTTTGGGTGGCCGTGCTGCCGAGCAAATCGTCTTTGGCGTTCAGACCAACGGTGCCTCCGGTGACATTCAAACCGTCACCTCCATTGCCAGAAATATGGTTGCCCTTTACGGCATGAGTGATGAACTGGGATTGATGGCTGCCGCAACTGTGCGCAGTGAGTATCTGGATGGCCAGCCACACCTGGATTGTTCCGAAGAAACCTCCGCAAAAGTGGATGCAGCGGTACTGAAAATTCTGAGCGGCTGCTATGAGGATGTAAAGCGGCTGCTGACAGAAAACCGTGCATTGCTGGACGAGATTTCCGAATACCTGCTGGTGAAAGAAACCATCACAGGCGAAGAGCTGATGGCGTTTGTTAACGGACAAAACACCAACACAGACAGAACTGTTGAAGAATAAAAAACAGCGGGAGTATGGGATGATACTCCCGCTTTTTCAGCATGAATCGTCTTCTTTGCCGGCAGCAGCGCTCCCGTAATGGATGTGAATTTCCCGTCAGCAACATATACATTGGCGCGGTAGGTCTCCGGGCGCTGCCATCCACCACCAGACCATTCAGCAACGCAAAATCAAACATTTATTTTACCACGGTTCCTTCCATGGGTAAATATTTTTGTATTTTTATGGAAAAACCCGTTTCGATATGCTATACTAAGCCGCAGGAAATGATTATATAAAGGAGATATCCCATTATGAGTTTTTTTGAAATTGGTATGCTGGTCTGTTTTGGTGCCGCATGGCCCCTCAACATCTGGAAATCTCTAAAAAGCCGTACCGCTGCCGGCAGAAGTCTGGTCTTCCAGTGGGTCATTCTCATTGGCTACATCTGTGGTATCACCCATAAGCTGCTGTACAGCATGGATTTTGTACTGATTCTGTACATCATCAACTTTGCAATGATTTTTATAGATACCCTTCTGATCTGCCGCAACCGTGATCTGGACCGCAAGCGTGCTGCCGCAGAACAGGTATAAACAGTAGAAACGAGGTGCATCAGCACCTCGTTTTTGTGTGCAGCAGTTTTTCCAGCGCCGCCGCGATTCCATCCTCGTTGTTAGAAAGGGTCACAACATCCGCCGCCTGCTTTACCTCCTGCGCCGCATTGCCCATGGCAACGCCTACACCGGCAGACCGAAGCATAGGAATGTCATTGGCCGCATCTCCGAAAGCGATCACTTCCTCCGGACGGATCCCAATGGCACTGCAAATATCCCGGATTCCCTGACCCTTATTGATCCGCCGGGGAATCACTTCCAGATAAAATGGCGCGGTCTGCACCACCGTTAAGTCCTCCGGCAAAAACTCTGCGATTCTCTTTTGGACGGCAAGCAGTTCTTCCGGAAGCACAGACATCAGAATTTTGATGGGCGCAAAGGTGAGAAAATCCGCCAAATTTCCTACTTCGCTGCATTCCATCCGGTTATTGCGGCACTCATAGTCTACCTTGTAGCCGGTTTTATCAGTCACATAGAACTGCTTTCCGTCGTCCAGAATCGGTGTTACCGGCAGGGTTTCCAGAAACCGCAGCACAGCCTTGGTCTGCTGCAGTTCCATAGCGGTTTCGAACAGGGTCTCCCCGGTAGCCGCGTCTACGATACGGCCACCGTTGTAGGACATGAGAATCCCCCCGAAGTCCTGCAAATGCAGAATGTCCCGTTCCTTGTAAAGGCCGGGAGAAGGCCGGGCAGACGCCAATGCCAGACGGATGCCCTGTCTTTGGGCCGCCATCAGCGCTTCCTTTGTCTTTTCCGTAATCTGCTTTTGGTCGTTGTTCAGCGTACCGTCCAAGTCCATGGCAATGAGCTTACAAACCATGCTTTTCCCTTTCCCGCAGCCATGCCACACTGCTGCGAAGACCTTCCACGGTCTTCACTTCCAGCAGCACGGTATCACAGCACTGCCGTGCCAGTTCCAGATAGGCAGGAATATCCATTTCCCCCTGCCCCAGTGGTTGGTGATCTTGCTTACTGCCTCTGGCATCGTGCATATGCATATGGCGTAGGCGATTTGCTCTTTCCCGGATCCATCCTTCGTCAGCATAGCCGGAGCAGTGGTTGTGGCCGATGTCCAACGTCAGGAAAAACACCGGGCTTTGAAGCAGCAGATCCAGCGCTTCCTTTTGAAAGTCAAAGTAGGCCTTGCTGTTTTCCATGCAGATGCGGATACCGCTGTCTCCCACAGCCGCTTCACAGGCATCCCGGAAGTCAGCCATACCCTGCAAATAGTCTTCCTTGTAGGCTTCGTAGAAATAGACAATACGGCTGGGGGTTGTGTAGTGGGCACCCTCCGCAATGTGCAGATTCAGCACCTTGCAGCCGATTTTCTTGGAAAATTCGATGGCATCCAGTACCGACTGACAGTAAGCCCTGGCCACACCGGGATTAAAATCTGCCACCGGCAAATCATCGTTCAGATGGATGGTATAGCCGATACCGTACTGGGCAGCCAACCGGTTCAAGGCATCCGCGTCCAGCTTGTGAATCTGCTGCATAGGAAAGTTGGTATTGAGTTCAATGAAGTTAAGCCCCAATTCTCCGCAGAGGGCTGCATGCTCCTCCACGGTATCCAGTTCAATCAACGCGGGCATTCCAAATTTCAGCATTTTGATCACTCCTTTTCACGCATTATAGCACCATGGAGCAGTAATTACAAGGGAAGAGCGGCGTGGAAATACACGCCGCTCAGTTTTTTAGACACCTGCCAGCTTCAGCAGTTCGGGCACCTTGGCTTCCCAGCCCAGTGCCATGATGTGCACGCCCTGGCAGTAGGGACGGCATTCCCTGATGATCTTGGCCGCGATCTCCACACCGGTGATACCGGCCTTGGCCCGCTCCTTGTCGGCAGCCAATGCGTCGATCATTTCCTGGGGTACATGGACACCGGCCACATTGTTGTTCATAAACTTGGCCATACCGGCAGACTTGGGGATAATGACACCCAACTGCACAGGCTTTCCAAATTGCTTTGCCTTCTCCATAA
Organism: Faecousia sp.; assembly: GCA_045589055.1. GTDB lineage: Bacteria > Bacillota > Clostridia > Oscillospirales > Oscillospiraceae > Faecousia. The sequence continues at coordinate 5,865 of JAZNFH010000088.1, forward strand.
AGGAAATAAACTTTTCGGAATCAAATACCGCCTGGGTCTGGAAATATTCCGCGCCTGCCATGACCTTGCGCTCCATCTTGGCCAGCTGTGCATCCACGGAGTCGGAACAGGGAGAGACAACAGCGCCCTTGGCAAACTTGGGAGGCTCACCAACCAGAGGCTGTCCGCCCAGATCCACGCCCTTTTCCAGCTGGCATGCAGTGTGCAGCAGAGAAACGGAGTCCAGATCAAATACAGGCTTTGCGCCGGGATGATCACCCATCTTGGTGTGGTCACCGGTGAGGCACAGAATATTCTCAATACCCAGCATTGCCGCGCCCAGCAGTTCAGACTGCAGCGCAATACGGTTGCGATCCCGGCAGGTCAGCTGCAGAATGGGAGTCAGGCCGGCATTCTGCAGCGCCACACAGGCAGGCAGACTGCCCATACGCATAACGGAAGACTGGTTATCGGTAACATTTACCGCGGTAATGCCGCTGAGATAGGTCTTGGCTTCCTCCACCAGATGATCCACATGGATGCCCTTTGGAGGGCCAACTTCTGCGGTGACAACAAACGCACCGTTATCAAACAATTCGGTAATTCTCATTGCTAATTTCTCCTCATCAATTATTCAGACACGGCTTCGTCGGTTGCGTAGTTACGCAGCTGAACGGCACATTTCATAACATCCAGACGGCCCAGCTGTTCCAGCTTCCGGTAGATCCGTTCCCAACCGCAGTCCATATTGGGGTCTACCTCGCACTTGCCGTTCTTGGCACCGCCGCACTGGCCGTTGACCAGGCTCTTGGAGCAGGCGGTAATGGGGCAGATGCCGCCGGTGAGATTCAGGTAGCACTGACCACACTGCCGGCAGTCATGCTCCAGGGGGGTCACGCCCTGGAAGCCGGGCAGACGGTAAGTATCGCAGCCGGCCACCACCCGCTTCTCCTCAAACATGGAAGCGGCAGTCTGTATGCCCACACCGCAGGACAGCACCAGAATGGTGTCGGCTTCTTCGATCTGGCTTAGGAAACCCCGGAGCCGCAGCTGCAGATTTTCCTCGTTGCAGATGTAATCGGTGGTCAGGCTGCCGGTAACAACGCCTGTTTCCGTCAGTTCCTTGAGCAGTGCGTCAGCTTCCTGCTCGGGGAAACGGATCTCCTTGCAGCCGTGGCAGATCAATACAAATACCTTGCCCTGCAGCTGGGACTTGATAATATCATCCTTTTTCAGTTCGGTAATCAGCATATTACTTCAGCCCCCTTACACCGTTCTTGCCCATCTTGATCATGGTGACCAGAGGCAGCTTGGAAGAGCAGATATATTCGCAGCAGCGGCATTCCATGCAGTCCATGATATTCCTATCCTTGCAGCCCTGCCAATCCTGCGCGCTAACCAGCTTGTAGTAGTGCAGCGGCTTAAGTTCCATGGGGCATACATCCACGCAGCGGCCGCACTTGATGCATTCAACGGCCTCGGTCTCGTCATTGTCAATGGCAATGATGCCATTGGAACCCTTCATGATGGGGGTATCCAAAGTGGTCTGAGGGAATCCCATCATGGGGCCGCCGGCCTTAACCAGCACATTCTCGCCGGTGATACCGCCGCAAGCCTCTACCAGCGCAGCAACGGGAGTACCCACACGAACAATGAAATTCTGAGGATTGGGAATGTACTTACCGGTAACGGTGGTAACGCGCTCAATCAGCGGCATACCCGTCTTAATCGCATCCGCAATGGCCTTAACGGTGGAAACATTGCTGACACAGGCACCTACATCCGCAGGCAGCTTGCCGCTGGGAACACTGCGGCCCAATGCCCGCTTGATGAGCATTTTCTCACCGCCCTGGGGGTACTGGGTAGCAACTTCCAGCACCTCGATTCCTTCAATACCGGCAGTTTTTTCCCGCAGCAGTGCGATGGCATCGGGCTTATTTTCTTCGATGACAATGATACCCTTGGGGGCATTGACGGTCTTCATTTCGGCCTGCAGGCCAAAGATGATATCATCGGCATACTCCAGCAGCACACGATGGTCAGCAGTCAGCATGGGCTCACACTCGCAGGCATTGATCAGCACTGCATCAATAGGCTTGCCGGGATTCAGCTTGACATAGGTGGGGAAGCCTGCGCCGCCCATACCGACAATTCCGGCATTCTTAACGATTTCAATGATCTCAGCGGGGGTCAGTTCCTCCAGAGATTTGTTAGGCTTGATGGACTCGTCCAAAATGTCCTTGCCGTCATTGGCAATGACGATGCTCAGGCAAGTGCCCCGGGTGGCATGGGGACGGTCTTCAATGGCAACTACAGTACCGCTGACGGATGCATGGACAGGAGCGGAAATGAAGCCGGCAGCTTCACCGATCTTCTGACCCAGCTTTACATAGTCGCCCACATTGACACAAGCGGTAGCAGGCGCACCCAAGTGCATAGACAGAGGGATCACCACAGTTTCGGGCACAGGGAACTGCACCAAAGCCTTATGTTCAGTAGGCTCCTTGCCTTCAACGGGATGAACACCGCCGTACCAGCCTTCCTGACGCATTGCGCGGATGTTCTTTACATACTCGTTGATGACCTTGAAATTGATCTTGGAGTAATCACGCAGCTGTACCGGCTGTGCGGTCAGTTCTCCAAGTCTTCCCTGCTTTTCCAGCCGCTGCTGGATTTTCTCCCATGCACAGTCATGGTCGGGGCTGACCTCGCACTTGCCGTCCTTGGCACCGCCGCACTGTCCATTAAGCAGACTCTTGGAGCAATCCACCACGGGGCAGATACCGCCGGTCATAGACAGATAGCACTGGGCGCAGGCATCGCAAGCCTTCTTGGTCAGGGCCATGCCGTGATGGCCGGTATAATGCAAAGAGTCACATGCCGCATAGACAGGCTTGTTGAGCAGTGCTGCCACAGTCTGAACACCCAGACCGCAGGACAGAACGATCACATTTTCGGTGCCCTCCGGCAGCTGCAGCTTGCTTGTGTGATTTTTGTTGCACAAAAAATCGGTTTTTACAATACCGGTGACGGTCTTATCCAAACCGGAAGCCAGGCCAACAACCTTGTCGCATTCCGGCTCTTCCCATGTTTCAAACGCCTTAAAGCACTTGTTGCAGGCAACCACAAAGAGATGATCTTTGTTTTCCAACAGGTCCGCCAGTTCTTCCCAAGACTTCAGGGCATATTTGGTGTAGTTTTCCAACTCCTCACCTTCCTTACAATATTCAAAACAGGTTCCATCCACAAAGCCACAGCAATTGGATAGTATTCCTGTTGATTTCGCGCGATTCCAATCGCAAATCCCAAACAGTATAGCACATTTTATATCGATAATCTAGTCCCGATTTTACTTTTTTCGACATAAAAATTCTATTTTTTTAGATTTCTTGGGAAAAATCCCCGAAAATTGTCGGCAGCAATTGACAGCCATGTGTGCTTTATTTATAATCTTAATATAGTAAGTATTCGTAGGAGGCACTATGAACCGTCAGTTGTTGCGTTCTGTACCGGACGGTATCCCCGGACAGTTCCATTCTCTCTTGGAGGGAGCAGCAATCTACGACAGCAGCTGTTCCCACTCAGCCCAGGTATTTTTTATTGATAAGGGACCCGGTTTTTATTTAAAGACCGCACCCAAAGGCACCCTCCATAAAGAGTCTGTAATGACAGGATATTTTCACCGTATGGGTCTCTCCGCAGAAGTTTTGGCCTACGAAAGTCTTGAGCAGGACTGGCTGCTGACAACCCGGATACCGGGAGAGGATTGTATCCACCGGCAGTATTTGGAAGACCCCATCCGTCTGTGCGATACCACCGCGGAGCTGCTGCGCCGGCTTCACGATCAGGATCCTGCCGGCTGTCCCATTGACCATACCGTGAATTATCTGGCGACCGCCCGAATAAACTACACAAACGCCAGATATGATGCTTCCCTGTTTCCCGACAATTGGGGGTATGCTACACCGGAAGAAGCTTGGAAGGTCATAGACGAAAATGCCAAATATCTGAAAACCGATACCCTGCTCCACGGTGACTACTGCCTGCCCAATATTATGCTGGATGACTGGCGCTTCAGCGGCTTTATTGATCTGGGCAACGGCGGTATCGGAGACCGGCATGTAGACCTTTTCTGGGGTATCTGGTCTTTGCATTTCAATTTAAAAACAGAGAAATACCGAAACCGGTTTTTAGACGCATATGGGCGGGAACTGGTTAACGAAGATGCGCTGCGTGTTATCAGCGCATTTGAAGTATTTGGATAAACAGGAGGAGCTTATGAAAGTATTACTGATCAACGGCAGTCCCCGCCCCGAGGGAAATACCACCCTGGCACTTAGAGAAATGGAATCCATTTTCGCCCAGGAGGGCATTGAAACCGAAACCATACAGGTGGGTGTCAAGGCCATCCGCGGCTGTACCGGCTGTCAAAGCTGCTGGAAAACCGGGAAGTGTGTCTTCGACGATGAAGTCAATGAGATTTCCGAAAAACTGGCCCAATGCGACGGACTGGTTATTGGCAGCCCCGTATACTACGCCTCTGCCAATTCCACCCTCACCGCACTGCTGGACAGGCTGTTTTACAGCTGCAGCCATGATCTTTCCATGAAGGTGGGTGCCAGTGTGGCGGTTGCCCGCCGTGGCGGCTGCTCTTCCACCTTTGACCAGCTGAACAAATATTTTACCATCAGCGGTATGCCGCTGGCCTCCAGCCAATACTGGAACAGTGTCCACGGACGGGCACCCGGGGAAGCGGCAGAGGACAAAGAAGGTCTGCAAATCATGCGCACGCTGGCCCGAAACATGGTTTTTCTTATGCGCAGCATCGCTCTGGGAAAAGCGCAGTACGGACTACCCGAAAAAGAAAAACGGGTCTTTACCAATTTTATTTCCTGACATACAGAAACCGCACAGGGCACCCTGTGCGGTTTCCAATATTTACAGCTTGATAAATCATTACAAATCGGTTACAATTCAACCTGTCCTCGCGAGACAAATCCCGGCAGCATTCAAGTCAATTTATTTGGAAGCGCCCTGACATAAGGAGGTCATGCAAGATGTGTTTCATTAATTGCAGTGTCATCTGGCAGATTCTGAGCCAGCTGTGCGGTTTCGGTTGCTAATTTATGCCGAATTTTACGGTCCTGCTTTTGCAGGGCCGTTTTTTTAGTTAAAGCTTCCGATATCAAAGGTAACTACCGTGTAGTATTTGCCTTGCTCCTGCCCAGCCAAAGCTTCATCCAGATGCTTCTTGATCTGTTTTTTTCTACTCATCAGTTCCGCAGGCAGGGCAACATCAAAGACCAGATTGGTATGTCCCTTTCCCCGGACGGATCGAAAATCATGCACAGAAATTCGGCTGTCCTGTTCCTTTAGGATCTGCTGCACCACATCTCGCATCCGGTCCAGCTCTGCGTCGCCGGTGACTACAGGATCATAATGCAGCACCAGATGAACATTGTGTCTTGCCAGACATTCCCGTTCCAGATTGTCGATAAGTTCGTGGCACTCCAGTGGGTCTTCCTGTCGGTCCATTTCCACATGCATACTGGCAAACCGCTGCCCGGGACCGTAGTCATGAACCATCAAATCGTGGTATCCCAGGACCTTCGGCTGCGCCGTCACCACACTGACGATCAGCTCCCGCAGTTCCGGGCTGGCTGTCTCCCCCAGCAGCGGGCTGATGGTTTCTTTGGCCAGCATTGCGCCGCTGTACAAAATAAACAGCGCCACTGCAAGTCCCATGTAGCCGTCCACACGCCACTTCGTCAGCAATTCGATCAGTGCCGCCGCCAGCACCGCTGCCGTGGAAACGGCATCATTGCGGCTGTCCGCTGCAGTGGCCGACAGCGCCGAAGAATCAATGTACTTTCCCAGCTTTCCGTTAAAGATGCTCAGCCACAGTTTGACAACAATAGAGCCTATCAGCACAATGGCTGCGGGCATGGAGAATTCCACCGCTGTGGGCGCAAGGATTTTTCCAAAGGATGTCTTTCCCAATTCAAAGCCGATGACAATGATCATCGCCGCAACCGCCAGACCGGACAGGTATTCGTACCGGGCATGACCATAGGGATGGTCCTCATCCGCAGGCTTTTCCGCCAGCTTGAATCCGATCAATGTGACAATGGCGCTGGCAGCATCAGAAAGGTTGTTCATAGCATCTGCCGTAATGGCAACGGAACCGGATATGGTACCCACCAGAAGCTTCATGGCAAACAGTACAAGGTTGCTGATGATTCCCACCACGCCTGACAGCTTTCCTACGGCGGTGCGAACTTTTGGTTCTTTTGGCTTTGTATGGTCTTTTACAAAAAGGCGAAGCAGCAGTTTTGTCATAACGGATTTCTCCCCGAAGTCAATTAGATGTATTATAACATGCACAGTCCTGTTCGTCTATGCTTTTTTGTACTGTCCGCACAAACCGGGGCAGTTCAGTTTCCTCCGGGAAGAAATTCTTTCGTCTCAGAATATAGCCAAGGATAATAATCGCGGCATAACAGCCTGCACGCATCAGGATATCCGGCATACCCAATCCTCACCTTTTCTGTATGCCCATATTATAGCAAGCTTTTTCTCCTTAGCAAGGGAAAACACCGTAGACAACCGCCGTTTTTCGTGATAAAATCCCCCTATCTTTCCACAAGGAGACCCACGACTATGCCGCTCAATCCTGCTGCCAACCAGATCACAGAGGGTGTCATCTGGAAGCAGCTGCTCCGCTTTTTCTTTCCCATTCTGCTGGGAACATTTTTTCAGCAAATGTATAATACAGCAGATGCCATCATCGTTGGCCGTTTTGTGGGTACACAGGCACTGGCCGCCGTCGGCTCCACTGCACCCTTTTTAAATCTGGTCAATGGTTTTTTCATTGGCCTTAGTACCGGTGCTACGGTGATCCTGTCCCAATTCTTCGGAGCTAACGACCGGCATGGGGTGCGCAGCGCCTTGCACACCGGTGTGGTTCTTTCCGTCATTCTGGGTGCTGCCACAGCCATCATTGGCATCGCTTCCGCTCCATCCGTGCTGAGGCTGACCCAGACCCCCGCCAGCTGTCTGGAGGATGCCGTTCTGTATTCCTGCATTTATTTCGCCGGTGCCTTGGCATCCATGGTCTATAACATGGGTTCCGGCATTTTACGGGCAATGGGCGATTCCACGCGGCCCTTGATATTCTTGATTATTACCTGCTTTTTAAACATTGTAATGGACATTCTGTGCGTCGTCGTTTTCAAGCTGGGGGTAGCCGGTGCGGCAATTGCCACCCTGATTTCCCAAACAATCAGCGCTGTTTTGATTCTCCTTGTCCTGTGCCGTCTTCCGGAGGATTACCGGCTGCAGGTCAAACACCTGAAACTGCACAAAGACCTGCTGAAACGGATCCTGCAGATTGGCCTGCCTGCGGGCTTACAATTCATCACCTTTGACCTTTCCAATGTGCTGATCCAGTCCGGCATCAATTCTTTTGGTGATATCACTATGGCCGCATGGGCTGCCTATTCCAAAACAGACGGCATCACATGGATGGTATCCGGCGCCTTTGGTGTGGCCATTACCACCTTTGTAGGGCAGAATTTCGGCGCACAGAAATATGCCCGGGTGCGCCAGAGCGTATGGGTCTGCATGGGCATGAGTGTTTCGCTGATGGCTCTTCTCAGCACCTTGATGCTGCTGACCCGGCATTTCATTCTGGGCATCTACACCACCGATATGGATGTCGTTCTTACCGGTGCTTATCTCATGCTGTGGATCGCGCCCTTTAATTCGCTGTTTATGCCGGTGGAGGTCTTTGCCGGTGCCATGCGCGGCACGGGCTATTCCACCGTCCCAACGGTCATCACCTGTCTGTGTGTCTGCGTATTCCGAATTCTGTGGGTGATCGTCATGGTAGGCAGATGGCATACGGTAGAGATGCTGGCGCTGGCCTATCCCATCAGTTGGGCACTGGCGGCTCTTGTCTTTTACATTGTCTATCTCCGGGGAAACTGGCTAAAAAAACGAATAGAAGCCTGTGGCATGCCGCCGGAAATTCGATAAAAATGGGGAGTCCCGCGGACTCCCCAACACATTTATCATATCACACCCCCATTCCCGGTGTCAACGAAAAAGTCTTACCGGTTTTCGATTTCTCCCTTTTGCAAAAAATCGGCGGCACATTTTTATGGAGTATCCCAAGTTGCATTTTTCCGGTTTCTGTGGTATCTTTTAATCACAAAGAGGTGATACCAATGTACAGGTAAATCTTCAAAGAGGACGGCTTCCAAAATACTCCTAAAAAATGAAGAATTTCAAATTTAGTCTTGGAGCCGGAATCGAATCTGCAGAAAGAGAGGTTAATCAAGGATGTTAGATACTAAGAATTCACAGAAATAACCCTTGACGGTCAGAGTGGTCAGCTGAGTCGTCAAGGGTTATTTCTTTTTTTACGGGTACTTTTGAAAATTCTTTTTTGCGGGATGTCATATCTTTTGCCCCAACTTCTCAGCTTGAAAAGTTTGAAATACATACAGTATTCCTACACTTTCCAAGCCTTAATTTGTGACAAAATCTTTTGGCACCCACAGAAAAATAATTTTCAAAAATACCCGTTTTTTCTTACCCATTCTGGGGATTATTTTTTGACTTTTTCCGGTTTCTTTGCTACTATAAGGAAAAAGTTTGAGGGATGTGCTTATGCCGAACATCATTGAAATTACCGACTTTTCCGCGCCGGAGCTGGATGTGTACGCCCGGTTGACCGAATGTCAACTTCTGAACCGCTTTGAACCGGAAAAGGGATTATTTATCGCAGAAAGCCCCAAGGTCATCCACCGGGCACTGGATGCAGGATATTTACCCGTTTCCCTGCTGATGGAGCGCAAACACATCAGCGGACAGGCCAGGGATGTCATTGACCGCTGCGGGGAGATCCCCGTCTATACCTCCGAGCCGGAAATTTTGACACAGCTTACCGGCTTTCAGCTGACCCGTGGCGTGCTGTGTGCCATGCGCCGTCCGCCCCTTCCCGAGCCGGAAGCGGTTCTGAAAAACGCAAAACGGATCGTGATTCTGGAAAGTGTCATGAATCCCACCAATGTGGGTGCCATTTTCCGCAGTGCCGCCGCGCTGGGCATGGATGCGGTTCTGCTGACTCCCGGCTGCAGCAATCCCCTGTACCGCCGCAGCGCCCGGGTCAGTATGGGTACCGTGTTCCAGATTCCTTGGACTTATCTGGGAAGCGAAATGACTGACTGGCCCTCTGTGGGAATGGCGTTTTTGCAGAAGTTCGGTTTCAAAACCGCAGCATTGGCCCTCCGGAATGATTCTGTTTCCATTGATGATCCCGGCTTGATGCAGGAAGAAAAGCTGGCGCTGATTCTGGGCAGCGAAGGGGACGGTCTGACGGACACCACCATTGCCAGCTGTGATTATACCGTAAAAATCCCCATGTACCACGATGTTGATTCCCTGAATGTTGCCGCCGCCAGTGCTGTTGCATTCTGGCAGCTGCGCAGCCGTTAAGAAAGGAGCACCACTATGATTTTACACCAAGGCCGGCCGAACAACTGCGCCGACAGACTACCGAAGGAAATCCGCGTCTACGATTTTCTGGACAAACTGGGGGTTTCTTACCAGCGTGTTGATCACGAGGCAGCCATGACCATGGAAGCCTGCGCCGCTGTGGACGAAGTATTGGAAGCAACCATGTGCAAAAATTTGCTTCTCTGCAACCGCCAATGCACGGATTTTTATTTACTGCTGCTTCCGGGCGACAAGGTCTTCAAAACCAAAGAACTGTCCAAGCAGATCGGTTCTTCCCGGCTCTCCTTCGCCGACGGATCTTACATGGAGCAGTATCTGGACATCACACCGGGTTCCTTGAGTGTACTGGGACTGATGAACGATAAAGAGCATCATATACAGCTTCTGATGGATGAAGATCTTCTGGCAGGCAAGTACATCGGTATGCACCCCTGTATCAACACTTCCAGCCTACGGATTTTAACCTCCGATCTGATGAATATCGTGATTCCCGCAATGGATCATGCGCCCCGGATGGTTACACTGCTGGGAGAAGAAGCATAAAGAAAGGAAGTTACCCAATGGATCATGAATTGTTGGCTGCCCAGCTATTTCTGGATGGCTATAACTGTGCACAGGCCATCGCCGTTGCATTCTGTGATGTGACCGGTCTGGACAAAGATTTTTCCGCCCGCATGGCATCCTCCTTTGGCGGCGGCATGGGCCGCATGCGGGAGGTATGCGGTGCCGTCAGCGGCATGCTGCTGGTGGCAGGCCTTCTTTACGGCTATAACCCAAGCACCGGGGATGGTGCCAAGAAAACGCACTATGCTCTGGTGCAGGATCTTGCCGGGCAATTCCGGGAAGAAGTGGGCAGCATCATTTGCCGGGAGATTTTAAAGAATCCTCCCTCCGACCCCAATCCCACACCCCGGACCGCAGAATTCTATAAACAGCGTCCCTGCACCCGCATGGTTATGGTGGCTGCCAGAATTCTGGACAACTATATTCGGGAACATCCCATAACTGCCTAAAAAGAGCCGCATCCGGTTGGATGCGGCTCTTTTAATCTTTTTGCTGTTAACGGAACATGCCGTTGATATCCTGCAGGGTTTCCCGAACCAGCTGCTCGCCACCAATGTGACCAACATTGCCGGAGGAAACGAAGGCGCTGTAATGTCCACCCTTTTCTGCCTTTTCAGTGGGCAGGTAACCCTCGACACCGCAGCACAGCTGAATCAGGAAGGTCTGCTCCGCCAGAGAGCGGGCCTTGATCTGGTTGCCGTAGTCCAGGAACAGTTCGAAGGGGTTGGTAGCAATGGCGATGTTGCCCAGACGGATGGTGTGAACCTCAGTGGGCAGCATTTCCAGCCGCTCCTGCAGCTCTGCACGGCGCAGGATACCCATATGCACCTGCAGATGGGCTGCCACATTAAAGTCCACATCACCGGGATGCTCTTCCAGATATTCCCGGATCGCCTTCTTGGCAGCAGCAACATCGGAAAGGGTAACCCGGCGCAGGGGCAGTTGCATGGTATGGACATGATGTTCAAAAGGAACATCGGTCTGTTTCTCGTCCAGACCTTCCTCAAATACATCAATGATCTCATTGGCGACGCGCTTGCCAGTCTTACGCATACCGGCAAGATCGAACATAGAGGGATCCGCCTTGCGCTTGGGAGGATTGTTGCGCTTGCAGTTGGGATCGTCCAGATCACTTTCCGGCTCTACCCAGCGGATCAGATCCACAGGACACTGGTCACCGGCAGCAGAACACTGGGCCAGCAGGAAGATATGCTCACCGAAACGCTTACGCAGCAGCATCTTGACTTCACCCCAGAAGTCAGGGGAAACAAAGTGGCGGTGCTGGACGCACTGCGCGGGGCACGCCAGATTGGCTACCACGCCGGTCAGCTCTTCTGCTTCATTGAACACATACATCAATTCGATGCCGGAGTCATTGCCGCCCTCCAGTGCCTCGAACACAGCAGTGTTCGTATCGCCCCACATCTGGGCGCTGCCATCGGAGTATGCAGCGCGACGGCACATGCCAACCACAGCGCGGCCAAAGGCATTGACATAGGAGCCGGGTGCCCGGTTGTTCCACGCTTCCAGAATCACCTTGCTGAGGCGCTCTACCAGCAGATCATAGATCTCCTGGCCGGTTGCAATCTCCGGGTTGTTGGAAACAGAGGCTCTTTCGATGTACTTTCTGTCCGCAGGCAGTACCGATTCCAGCAGCTGCCGGGAGGAACGGCTTATGTTCATTTCCTTCGCCACATAGCCCTTACGGGGATACGCGGGACCGGTATGGGTATGAATGGCGGAAATCATGATCTTATTCGGATCCAGACCAACGGTATTGTCCGCCAGAACCGCACGAATGCTGTCCATCAAATTGTTGCCCACACCAACCAGATCGGTGCTGACCAGCACCATCTGCTCACCACCGGCCTCCACAGCCATAGCGGTTGCCGTCAAAGGTTTTTCCACATACTGGGATATACGCTCAGCGAACTGTCCCGCCAGAGAGATTTTTTTATCCGGGGTAATGTTTACTTCGGACCAGCCGATAAAAAGCTTGCTCATAGTATGACCTCCGTAACGATTTTTCATAGCCGGATGCCAGTCTTTGGCATCCTGTTTCTTCCAAAATATTATAATCTTTTGGTATCCATTCGTCAATGGAATAAATCCTATTTTCTTATTATAGACCGTTGCAGGCATAATGCAAGCGGTTCCAAAAAAGTGGGAAAGATTCCCCCCGTAATCAAACATTTTTACCCGGTATGGGACTGCTTGCTTGACAGATTGTTTTGTCGTTACTATAATTATCGCGGTAATTTATGTGTGCAATTCCCGTCCCAAGTTTGACGACGGTATTATGGAACGGCTGGCAAAAATGCGTGAGCCTTACGGTATCAAAATCGAGATCGTTGAAAACGGCTTTGGTATCGTAAAGCTGTAAGGGGGAAAGCCATGGTGATAACAGTGGAAATGAAGGCTTATCTGGAAGCCAGTCAGGAAACGCTGCAGCTTTCCAGTCTGCCTGCCGGTAGTGCCAAATGTCTGGATTTCCTGTGCCACTTTTTTCACTAAGGGAGCGTTTCTCCCGGGCGTAAAACATGAGCTTTCTTAAAAAATTACCACTGGGTTATTGCAGGCATCATTCTTTCCCGTTCTATAGCATCCGCAGGCTGGCGCAGCAGTTATCTGTTGTATGCTGTTCTGGTAGCAGCCTAGGCTGCCCTGATTTTTCTGGTCTCTGCCGGCATTGGCACGGCAACACCTCTGCTGATGATCCTGCTGTTCATTCTGGCCTGTCGTGACCGAAGGCAGTATGCGCTGGCACATCCTGAGTTTTCTACAATGGAGGAAACCAAATGATTGAAAAAAAACTGTTCGGCACCTGTGACAAAGGGGATGTGTATGCTTACACCCTGTCCAATGAAACCGGCGTCTGCGCCACCATCCTGACATTGGGAGGCATCCTTCAGAAACTGGAATACCGTGGCATTGATGTGACACTGGGTTACGACACACTGGAAGAATATCTAAAAAATTCCGGTCACTTCGGTGCGCTCATTGGCCGCGTGGCCAACCGCATTGCAGGGGCACAGCTGTCTGTGGGCGGTACATCTTATCCCCTTTCCGCCAACCGGGGAATCCATCAGATTCACGGCGGTTTTGAAGGTTTCGGCAAAAAGCTCTGGGAAGCCGCAGGGGAAGATGAGAAGCTGATCCTTACCCTTTTCTCTCCCCACTTAGACGAAGGTTTTCCCGGCAATTTGCAGGTGACCGTCACCTACTGTCTCTCCGGCAGCGGCCTGTGCATTGACTACCGGGCTGTTTCTGACCGGGATACCGCTGTCAATATGACCAACCACGCCTACTTTAATCTAAATGGCGGCGGCAGTGTGCTGGAACATACCTTACGGCTGCATGCCGACGCCTATACCCCCACGGACAAAGAGGGTATTCCCACCGGCGATATCATCCCGGTAACAGGCACCGCTTTGGACTTTACAACGGAGAAAGCGCTGGGTGCGGACATTGCCAACACCGCCGCAGGCAGCTATGACAACAATTACTGTCTGAACGGACAGGGTCTTCGCAAAGTTGCCCTGCTGAAAGGCGAAACGCTTTCCATGGAAGTAGAAACTACCACGGAGGGTATGCAGCTGTACTGTTCTTCCTTTAAAAATCCCCGCCAGGGAAAAGACGGTTCTATATACCATGGGCCTTGCTTTGTTTGTCTGGAAGCGCAGGGATACCCCGATGCGGTGCATCATCCTAACTTCCCCTCCGTGCTTCTCCCGGCAGGCAGAGAATACCGCCAGACCACCATTTATCGTTTGTACTAAAATATATCCGGCAGTTTAAACTGCCGGATATTTTTATTTTTGTATTCGGATCCTGATGGTTCCTGTGATGCGGGCAGGATAGGTTTCCTCTATCATACTGTCATAGGTGATCTCCAGAATATCCCCCACTGCAATTTTCGGAGCCTGCTTCAACTTCCAAAAAGAAACTTCGATTTTATCACTGCAATTGCGTTCCATCTCGCCCTCTAAGGGTTCTACCAGTACATATCCTTCATAGACTTCCAAAACCTTTCCACGAAACGCAGAAGCACCGGCATCATCCATCACATCCGCAAAGAAATTCTCCTGCGGTACATTCTCCATCGCCTGGTTTTTTAGACTCCCGACTGCCATACCATCCATCATTTTTGTACCCAGCGGCAGGCTCAGCAGCAGGCAAAGGCAGGCTGCAACAGCCAGCCACTTCATAACAGGATACCGCTTTTTCTGCCGCAGCTTTTCCACCGGTATCAGCAGATCCTCCGGCAGTTCCCCGATGGCATCGTGGATTCTCTGCTCCTTCACAGGTATCCCTCCTTTTTTAAGTACTCTCCCAGTGCCAATCTGGTGCGGTGCAGAAGCACCTTGGCATTGCTCTCCGTCAGGCCGCAGTAACGGGCCACTTCTTTGACGCTGTCCATATAAAAATATCTGCCAATAAATACATTTCTGGTTTTCTCCGGAAGCTGGCGCAGGAAGGCTTCGACGCAGCCTGCCAGTTCCCGGCCATTAACAGATTCTTCGGGGTCATTTCCGCCGGGGAGGCACTGGCTCAGTTCCTCCAGTGACAGGGTATATTCTCCGCCGCCCCGCTTGGCACTCTGCTTTTTCCGGAGAAGGTCAATGGCGATCCGTCTTGTCAGCTTGCTCAAAAAGGCGCAAAGGGACTGGGGCCTATGCGGCGGCATGGCATTCCAGGCTGCCATGTAGGTATCATTGACACTCTCCGCACAGTCCTCCAGATCGTACAGAATATGGTAGGCAATCTTGGTCAGATAATTTCCGTATTTCCGTTCTGTCTGATCAATTGCCAGTTGATCCCGCTGCCAGTACAGCTCCACGATTTGGTGGTCTTCCATGGCAGATCTCCTTTCTGCTGATACTATCTCAGTCGCAAAATATGCATGGTGGTTACACAATTATAGCAAAAAACTCCGGAAAGTACAAAGCCTTTCCGCAGTTTTTATTTTTTAAGGTCTCCGGTAGCCGGATTGTTCAAGCGGTGTCCTTCTTCGTCAAACCGGGAACCATGGCAGGGGCAATCCCAGCTATGCTCCTGAGAGTTCCACTTCAGTGCGCAGCCCAGATGTGGGCAGCGGGGTTTGGAAAAACGCAGAAGATTCCCCATAGATTCCAGTGCATTTATCCCAAGCTGCGGATGCAGAATGCTTCGGCTGGGAGAAACCACATCTCCAAAGGGATTCTCCCGCCCCAGCAGCTGATCCCGCAGCAGCATTGCCCCGGCCATGGCGTTGGTCATCCCCCACTTGTTAAAGCCGGTGATCACATAAAGATTGGGTGTGTTGGCCGAGTACCGCCCGATATATGGCAGGCCATCCAGTGTCATGCAGTCCTGGGTCGCCCAACGGTAACGGATTTTGCTTTCCGGATAGTGAAGCCCGGCAAATGCCTCCAATTCTGCCCAGCCACCGCCGGGTTTTCCCGTCCGGTGTCCCCCACCGCCCAGAAGCAGCAGGTTATCACAATTCCGGAAAGAAAGGCTGTTCTTTGCACTGCCGATATACATACCCTCCGGCGGCTGCTTCTGCGACAGTGCCAGCACATAGGAACGCTGCTGATACAGCTTCAGGAAATACGCGCCGTGCTTATTCAAAAACGGAAAGTGGGTCGCAACTACGATTCTGTCGGCTTTGATTCTTCCTCCGTTGGTTACCGCCGTGCAGCCGCGCAGCTCCCGGACAACGGTATGCTCCCGAATATTGAGATTCTTGGCAATTTGGCCTAAACACCGCAGGGGATGAAACTGCGCCTGCCGCGGAAACCGCACCGCGCCTGTATAGTCCACCGGAATCGGTAATTCCTGCACCAATTCTGCGGGAAAGTCCAATTTGTGCAACGCTTCCAGTTCCCTGTGCAGCAGATTTTCATCTGCACTGTAAACAAAGTTGCTCTGTTCCTGATAACCGCAGTCTATCTCCCGGCAAAGTTTGCGATACATTTGGACGGCTTCTTCGTTGGCCTGCAAATATCCTTTTGTCCGCTCTACGCCAAACCGGTGCAGAAGTTGGTCATATACCATACCATGTTGGGAAGTAATCTTAGCCGTGGTATTTTCTGTGATGCCGCTGCATATTTCCCGTTCCTCAACCAAAAGATAATCGACACCCGCCTGCGCCAGCATGTGTGCGCACAAAATTCCAGCAATTCCGCCGCCGATAATCAGCACATCCGTTCTGACACTGCCTTGCAAAGAAGAGAATTCCGGCATTGCAGCCGTTTCCTGCCATACTGAATTTGTCATAGTTCGTCACCTCTTAGACTAGTATGTGCGGATTTATCCGTTTATAAGCCTGTTGGGAATTGCGCAATGGGGCTTTTTGTGGTACACTGTCTATAAAGAATAAAACGGAGGGTGCATCATGGGAATTGTTGTCATCGGTGCTACTTTTGTAGATATTAAAGGTTTTCCGGAGGATACCTATCTTCCTACCGGGCGCAATGTAGGCCGGGTAGAATATATTCACGGCGGTGTTGCCCGCAATGTGGTGGAGGATATCGCCAATGTGGAGCTGCGCCCCACCTTTCTGGGGATTGTGGATGATACGCCCATGGGTGCCGATGTGCTGCAAAAGCTGAATAACCACAAAGTCAATACGGACTATGTCATGACGATCCCCGGCGGAATGGGTACCTGGCTGGCGGTGTTTGACAACAACGGCGATGTAGCCGGTTCTATCTCCAAACGGCCGAACATGCTTCCCATTGTGAATCTTTTGGAAGAAAAAGGTGACGAGATTTTCTCCAAAGCAGACTCCGTTGTCTTGGAAGTAGACTTGGATAAAGAAATCGTTAAGCTCACACTGGAACTGGCAAAAAAGCACGGTGTTAAAGTCTTCGGTCTGGTATCCAATATGAACATTGCCGCCAAGCGCCGGGATTTCCTTCGCAGCTTTGACTGCTTTATCTGCAACCAACTGGAAGCAGGCCTTCTGTTTCTGGACGATTACACCGGCAAAACGCCGGAGCAGATGCGGCAGATTCTGGCAGAGAAGGTCATTCAGGCAACCATTCCTTCTATGGTAGTTACCATGGGCGACCAAGGTGCCGTATATGCCACCGGAGATGGGCTCAGTGGTATTTGCCCCGCCAGAAAGGTGCAGGTGAAAGATACCACCGGCGCGGGAGATGCTTTCTGTGCAGGTGTTTCCATTGGATTGACTTACGGCAAAACCATGTCGGAAGCCATTGAGATCGGTTCCATCCTTGCGGCCTCGGTTATCACCTCCTCTGAAAATGTATGTCCCCGGTTCCAGCCGGCTGAGCTTGGCATTCAAGTTTAAAGGCAAACAAGCTGTCACAAAAGGTGGCAGCTTGTCCCATTTTCTCCGTCATTTTATATCGATATTATTTTATTTTTTCCTTTTTTTCATGTTTTCGTGCCTGTTTTATATGGACAAACTTCGAAAAATGGTTTATCATATATCGTTGTAATGCAGTATCGTAAATCTGCGGATTTTATATAAGAGGTGATTCAGTTATGGCGTTTTCCTTCTTCGGAGGAATCCATCCCAAAGAAAACAAGTTCTATGCCGAAAACGCCCCGGTGCAAACCTTCCCGGAAACGGATATCGTGGTGATTCCCATGCAGCAGCACATCGGTGCGCCCTGCGTTCCCCTGGTCAAAAAGGGTGATATGGTCACCATGGGTCAGAAGATCGGTGATAATACCGGCCTGTGTGTTCCTGTCCATGCCAGCGTTTCCGGAAAAGTAAAGGCCGTGGAAATGCGGCCCCACACCAGCGGTACCATGATGATGAGTGTGGTCATTGAGAATGATCATCTGGATACCCCCTGTGAAACCATCCAGCCCCGGAAGCAGGCAGAAGTAGATGCTCTGACCCCCGAAGAACTGATGGCAATTATCCGGGAAGCCGGTATTGTGGGCATGGGCGGCGCTACCTTCCCCACCCATGTAAAGCTCTCTTCCGGTCTGGGCAAGGTGGATACCATTATCGTCAATGTATCGGAATGCGAGCCCTACATAGTTGCCGATGATATTCTCTGCCGTTACTACCCCATCCAGATGATCTCCGGTCTGAAGATCATTATGAAAATCCTCGGCTTAAACAGCGCGCACATTGCCATTGAAGACAATAAGTCTGCCGCCGCCAAGGCGCTGAAATGGGAAATTGATCCTAAAGACGGCATTGTTCTGGACATTCTGCCCGCTAAGTACCCTCAGGGCGCAGAAAAGCAGCTGATCTACGCTGTTACCGGCCGGGAGGTTCCCTCCGGCGGTCTGCCTGCAGCCGTTGGCTGCGCCGTATTCAACGCCGCCACCTGCAAGGCGATCCACGATGCCGTGTATGAAGGCATGCCGCTGATCAAGCGGCTTGTCACCGTTTCCGGTGATATCGTCATGAAGCCTAAGAATCTGATGGTACCTATCGGTGTCGGTTTTAACGACATGATCCGTGCCGTCGGTCACAGCGAAAACCCCTACAAAGTTCTCTCCGGCGGTCCCATGATGGGTGTAGCCCAGTATGATCTGGCCGTTCCCGTGATCAAAGGCACCAACGCCGTAACCGTTCTGGGCAAAAAGAACAAGTATGTGGTCGAGCAGTCCCGCTGCATCCGCTGCGGCAAATGCATTGAGGTCTGTCCCATGCATCTGATGCCCATTCTGATGTACAAGAGCCTGTATTCGGGCAATGTAGCGGAAATGAAGGCACAGGATTTGATGGACTGCATTGAGTGCGGCTGCTGTGCCTACACCTGCCCGGCCTGTGTGCCGCTGGTGCTGTCGTTCAAGGCTGCCAAGCACCATATCCGTACCGCGGAAGCAGCCCAAAAGGCTGCCCCGCAGAAGCCCTAAGGAGGTGGATATCCAATGGCTGTAATGAAATATTTCTATGAGCTGACGATTTCCAGCTCTCCCCATGTGCATTCCAAGGTCACTACCCAGACCATCATGCGGGATGTCTTGATTGCCCTGGTACCCGCGCTGATCGGCAGTGTGTACTTCTTCGGCTTCCGGGCACTGATGGTCACGCTGGTCAGTGTTGCTGCCTGCCTGTTCTTCGAGTGGGGCTGGTGCAAAATGATGAAGCTGCCCTGCAAAACCTATGATCTGTCCTTCGCCGTGACCGGCGTACTGATTGCCTTCATCTGCCCGGTTACCATTCCCTACTGGTGTATCATCATCGGTGATTTCTTTGCCATCATCGTGGTCAAGATGCTTTTCGGCGGCATCGGCAAGAATTTCGTCAATCCCGCATTGGCTGCCCGTGCTTTTCTGTTTGGTTGGCCGGTACTGATGACCCAGTGGGTCAAGGTCGGCTTCCATAACGCCGTCGGCATTCTCTCCACCGCTGATGCAGTCACCGCCGCCACCCCTCTGGCAGCCATGCACCAGAAGCAAATGCCCGAGGAGTCCATTCTGGACATGTTCCTTGGCAATGTGGGCGGCTGCATCGGTGAGACCTCTGTGGTTCTGCTGCTGATTGGACTGCTCTACCTCTTGGCGCGGAAAGTCATCACGCTGCGGATTCCCCTGGCCTATGTGGGTACTGTAGCTGTGCTGAGTCTTTTGTTTCCCCGGGGCAACGATGCTTTTGCATGGTGCGCCGCACAGCTCTGCGGCGGCGGCTTGATACTGGGTGCCATTTTCATGGCTACGGACTATGTCACCAGTCCCGTTACCAAGCTGGGTCAAATTGTCTACGGTATTGGCTGCGGTGTTCTGACCATTGTGATCCGTTACTTCGGCGGCTATAACGAGGGTGTCAGCTATGCCATTTTGATTATGAACTGCTGTGTCGTTCTGCTGGACCGCATTGGTCGTCCCACCAAATTCGGCGCTCCGAAAAAGGAGGTGGCCAAGAGATGAAAAAGCAAAATACCGCTTTGTATGTCCTGCGTCTGGCCGTCACCCTGCTGCTGATCACCTCCATCATGGCCGGCGCGCTGGCTCTGGTCAATCAAATCACCGCGCCCCGGATCGCACAGCTTCGGGCTGAAAAGATCCAGAAGGCCGTCAGCGAGGTACTGCCCGGCGGCGGCGAAGAGGTCTACTGCTTTGTAGACGGTACCGACCTCGTCACCAATGTCTATGCGTCTGATCTTGGCTATGCCGTCCAGGTCACCCCTGTGGGATTTGACAACACCATCACCATGATGGTCGGTGTCGACCGGGATGGTAATATTCTGGGCATCAGCATTATCTCCCATACGGAAACCGCCGGTTTGGGTGCTGTGGCTGCTGCCAAGAATTCCGCCGGCGAAGCCTTCCGGGGGCAGTTTGTGGGCCTTTCCGGTAATTTGGCCGTTACCAAGGACGGCGGTGAAATCGATGCCATCACCGGCGCTACCATCACTTCCCGTGCCATCTGTGAAGGCATCAACGCTGCTGTGGCCTGTGCCAAACAAAACGGTTAAGGAGGTATCGTTATGGATTTTAAGAAACAACTTAACGAAGGCCTGCTAAGTAAGAATCCGGTTCTGGCACAGATGCTGGGTATGTGTTCTGTACTGGCCATTACCACCAGCCTCTTCAATGGTTTGGGTATGGGACTCAGTGTTACTATCATCCTGATCTGCTCCAATGTTTTGATCTCCGCTCTGCGGAAAGTCATCCCCAACCAGATTCGTATTGCGGCCTACATTGTCATCATCGCCGCTTTCGTCACCATCGTAGACCTGCTTTTGCAGGCCTTCCTGCCGGACCTTTCGGAAAGTCTGGGTGTGTTCATTCCCCTGATCGTGGTTAACTGCATCGTTCTGGGCCGTGCGGAAGCCTTTGCTTCCAAAAATGGTGTTCTGGCCTCTGCGGTGGACGGTCTGTGTCAAGGAATCGGCTATACCGTTGCACTGGTCATCATGTGTGTTGTCCGGGAATTTCTGGGCAACGGCACCTTCGGCGGCGGTATTTTAAATGGTGGCGAAGGTATCCGCATCATCCCAGAGGGCTACCCCGCTATGATGATGGTCATGCCCGTAGGCGGTTTTCTGACCCTCGGCTTCCTCATGGCCGGTTTCCAGTGGTTCACAAAATACCTGCATAAGAAAAACGCAGAAAAGGAGGCAGTGAAATAATGGAATACATCCAGTCTCTTGTAGGCATCCTTGTGGCTGCCATTCTTTCTGAAAACTTCATTCTGGTAAAATTCTACGGCATCTGCCCCTTCATGGGCGTTTCCAAAAAGATCGATACTGCACTGGGTATGGGCATGGCGGTTACCTTCGTTATGGCGCTGGCCTCTGCCGCCACCTATGCTGTGTATTATTTTCTGTTGGTGCCCTTTGAGCTGCAGTTCATGCAGACAGTTGCTTTTATTCTGGTCATTGCCTCCATCGTGCAGGCGGTGGAAATGTTCCTGAAGAAAGCCGTTCCTGCACTGTATAAGGCTTTGGGTATCTTCCTGCCGCTGATCACTACCAACTGCGCCGTGCTGGGTGTTGCACTTTTGAATGTGCAGAAGGGCTATGATTTCCTTCAGAGCGTACTTAACGGTGCCTGCGGCGGTATCGGTTTTACCATTGCCATTGTGCTGTTTGCATCCATCCGGGAGCGTGTGGACAAGGCAGAAAGCCCCGACAGCTTTAAGGGATTCCCTCTGACTCTGGTTGCAGCCGGTTTGATGGCTCTGGCATTTATGGGCTTCTCCGGCTTGAAGATTTTTTAAGGAGGCAGAAATATGGAAGTTGTTATTGCGATTGCAATTTTGGGTGGTCTGGGTCTGATTTTCGGACTGGTTCTGGCTGCTGCCTCCAAAGTCTTTTATGTGGAAACAGATCCCCGGTTGGATCGGCTGAATGAATGTCTGCCCGGTGCCAACTGCGGCGGCTGTGGCTATCCCGGCTGTGGCGGTTACGCAGAAGCAGTCCTCAAAGGTGAGGCCACTATTGGCAAATGTGCCTCCGGCGGCAATGAATGTGCCCAGGCAATGGCTGCCATTATGGGTGTCAAGGCAGAAGCAATGACCCGCAAGGTAGCACTGGTTCGCTGCTCCGGTTTCCGCAGTGTCGACGCCAGCGGCAAGGAACTGGGTGCTAAGCTAAAGGGTCAGTATGAAGGCTTCCACGACTGTGTCGCTGCTTCCAAGGTTGGCGGTAACGGCCCTCTAAGCTGCAAGTTTGGCTGCTTGGGTTATGGCAACTGCACCAAAGCTTGCAAGTACGATGCCATTCATGTGGTAGACGGTGTTGCCAAGGTCGACAGTGAAAAGTGTGTCGGCTGCATGGCTTGTACCCAGGTCTGCCCCCGTCAGATCATTGTTCCCGTAGAGTATGACAAGCATGTGCGCATCGCCTGTGCTTCCCATGCAAAGGGCGCTGTCACCGTCCGTGGCTGCACCCAGGGCTGCATCGGCTGCTCCATCTGTGTCAAGGTCTGCCCCAAGGATGCTATCTCCATCGACAAGAATCTGGCAGTCATCGACTACAGCAAGTGTGATTCCTGCGGTCTGTGTGCTACTGTGTGTCCCAAGAAGCTGATTGTGGACACCATGGAAGGCACTCCCGAGGAGATTGCCGCCGCTGCAAAAAAATAATGGATCCCCCATCGTCCCTCCACAGTGGTTCTGTGGAGGGACTTTTTGCCTTCATGCAGGTAAATGGTTGGGTATTGACAAAACTACCAAATTGATATATCATTACTGTACTAGTACGGTTAATACACTTCATACGGAGGGATCGCCTATGGTAAATTTGGATTACCGGGATGCCCGGCCCATCTATGCCCAGATCATTGATACCTACCGCAGCCAGATTTCTGCCGGTGTGCTGCAAAACGGAGACCGGCTGCCCAGTGTTCGGGAGTTGGCTAGCCAGCTTGCCATCAATCCCAACACCATTCAGCGGGCATATCGGGAACTGGAAATGGCAGGCTGGATCGCAACTGTCCCCGGCAAGGGCTGTTTTGTCTGCGGCATTCCCGGGGAGGCAGTAAATGCGCAGCAGGACCTGCTGCAGGAATTTGACAGGGTGACGGCTGCATTATTGGCTTCCGGCACAACCCCACAGGCGCTGATTCAGCGCCTTCAGCAAGGAGGAAACTACCATGCTTGAATTAACCAACATTACCAAAACCTTTGGCACTTTCAAAGCGCTGGACGATCTGACCATGACCGTCCCCAGGGGCGCTGTCTATGGCTTAGTCGGCCCCAACGGCGCCGGAAAGTCCACAGCCATTCGTCATGCGGTGGGTGTCTACCGTCCGGACAGCGGCAGTGTCACCTTCGACGGGCAGCCAGTGTATGAAAATCCCGATGTCAAGGTTCGAATCGGTTCCATTCCCGACGATATATTCTTCTTCCCCTCCGCGACATTGGAGGATATGCACAGCTACTACAAGGGCATGTATCCCCAGTTTGACGACGCACTGTTTGCGCGGCTGTATGAAGTCTTTCAGCTGCCCAAAAAGAGTCCCATTCGCCGGTTTTCCAAGGGTATGCAGAAGCAAGCAGCCTTCCATCTAAGCATCTGTACCCGCCCCGACATGCTGATTCTGGATGAGCCGGTGGACGGACTGGATCCGGTAATGCGCCGGCAGGTGTGGAGTCTGCTGCTTTCCGATGTTTCCCAGCGGGAAACCACAGTGCTGATCTCCTCCCACAACCTCCGGGAGCTGGAAGATATCTGCGACCATGTGGGTATTATGGATCACGGCAAAATGCTGCTTCAAAAGAGTCTGGCAGATATGCAGGGAGCTACCCACAAGCTGCAGATCGTGGGCGATGTGCCCGGGGACCTGGAGATTCTGCATACAAGCAGCTCCGGCCGTTTGCAGACGCTGGTGGTACGGGGCAATGCGGAAGAGATCGAGGCCCGGGTAAAGACCGCAAACCCCGCCTATTTTGATGTATTACCCCTTTCTCTGGAGGAAATCTTTATTTACGAGCTGGGAGGTGTAGACTATGAAGTCAAGAGCATCGTTCTTTAATGGAACCGTTTTCAAAAAGAACATCACCCGCTTTGCTCCCGTATGGGCACTGTACAGTGTGTTTCTGCTGATGCTGATGGTCGTGATGGCGCTTGATAGCAACAGCTATTACTTTGCCAGCAACATTGCCGACTCCACCACACCCTTTGCCATAATCAATTTCTGCTATGCCCTTGTTTGCGCTCAGCTTTTGTTTGGCGACCTGTACAACAGCCGGATGTGCAATGCCCTCCACGCCATGCCCCTGCGCCGGGAACAATGGTTTGTCACAAATGTATTGTCCGGATTGGCCTTTTCGGTGATCCCCAATACTGCTTTTGCCATCATCTGCTTGCCTCTGACACAGGACCTTCTGGTGGTCCCCTTCCTGTGGCTGGCCGCTGTCACCTTACAGTACCTGTTTTTCTTTGGGACAGCCGTCTTGGCTTCCCACTGCGTCGGCAACCGCTTCGCCATGGCCTTGGTGTACATCATTCTCAACGGTTTTTCCATCATCGTCTACTGGCTGGTGGAAACCATGTATGCACCGCTGATGTACGGTGTGATCATCCGGGAAGATATTTTCCGTGTTCTCTCCCCGCTGGTTAATATGGTAGCGAACGGACCGTATGTAGCGGTCGAGAAGCATGGTGGCTATGCCTTTGCCCGCTGGTACTTTACCGGCGTTTGGGATTACCTTGCCATCTGCGCAGTGGTGGGTATTGGGTTAACCGGTCTTGCGCTGGCGGCCTACCGGAAGCGGAATCTGGAATGCGCCGGGGATTTCGTTTCCATCCCATGGTTGTCCCCCATTTTTCTGGTGCTGTACACCCTCTGCGGCGGTGCCTGCTGTAATGCGTTCTTTACCTTATTCCTGGGAGATGAAAGTTATTTCTTCCTGATCCTCGGTTTTATTATCGGCTTTTTCACCGGGAAAATGCTGTTGGAACGGACTGTAAGGGTCTTCCGCAAAAAGGTGTTCCTTGGTTTTGGCATCTTCCTTCTTGCCTTTTCACTGAGCTTTCTGGCAGTGAAGGTAGATTTGTTCGGTATTACCCGCTGGGTCCCGAAGGCCAACCGTATCGTCGGTGTAAAGCTCTCCACCGGCGGCAGCTACGCCTACTATGGTGATGATCAACTGGACTATGCACTGACCGGAAAATCTCAGATAGCGGATGCCCTGATGATCCACCGCCATGGCATTGCAAACCGCTACGAGGGCAGCGACGGAGAGCCGGATGTAAAGCTCACCATTACCTACCTGATGAAAGATGGTTCCCAGCGGAGACGGGAATATTACATTAATCACGATACCGACGCCGGTGCCTGTCTAAAGACTTATATGAGCAGTCCGGAAACCGTTTTGGGCGGTATCTATACCGGCCACTGGGTCCCGGAGCGGGTGGAGATCCCCGAAGCGGATACAACGATCAAAGACTACAACGAAATCCAAAGCTTGATCGATGCCATCACCGCCGATGCCCTGGAAGGGAATATGGGGCAGGACTGGAATTATACCAGCCATGCGGATTACCAGTTCTATCTGGAGTTTTCCTGCGAACTTTCCGGCGATATGACCCGTTACCATTCCGTCCGGGTCAGCAGCGATGCCCGGCATGTAGTGCAATGGCTGGCACAGCGGGGGATCCATTCCGATAATTGGGAAAAATATGCAGTAAAATATGAGCCTATGCCAATTGCAAAATAAGAATCTGCCGCAGGGAACTCCCTGCGGCAGATTTTACTCATATGCTCCACCCCCATGGCATAGGCTGTACCACTAACGCATGGAGGGATCGGTATGAAACGGATGGTATGGGTAATGGTTGCAGTGGCCTTACTGGTGGGGGTATTTCCTTTTCAGGCAAACGCGGTGGATTTGAATGTGGCAGGAAAAAGCGCCCTTTTAATGGATGTCGCCACCGGTACAATTCTCTACGAGCATAATGCCCATGAGCCACTGGCACCGGCCTCAGTAACCAAGGTCATGACCATGCTGCTGATCATGGAAGCCATCGACACCGGAAAGATCGGATGGAACGATACCGTCACTGCCTCTGAAGCCGCTGCGGCAAAGGGCGGCAGTCAGGTCTATCTCAAGGTCGGAGAAACCATGTCGGTTGCCGAGATGCTCAAATCCATTGCCGTCAGTTCTGCCAACGACTGTGCCTGTGCCATGGCAGAGCATCTGGCCGGCTCGGAGTCGGCATTTGTAGACCGTATGAACGCCCGGGCCAAAGAGCTGGGTATGCATGATACCCATTTTGTAAACTGCACCGGTCTCGATGACAGTGAGGATGCCAAAAATCACCTGACCTCCGCCCACGATATTGCTCTTATGAGCCGGGAACTGCTGAAATACCATCCTGCCATCAAGCAATTTACCACCATCTGGATGGATACCGTCCGTAACGGTGCCTTCGGCCTTTCCAACACCAACAAGCTGATCCGCTTCTATAACGGTGCCACGGGATTGAAAACCGGTTTTACTTCCGGTGCCGGTTACTGCCTTTCTGCTTCCGCCGAGCGGGACGGCATGGAGCTGATTGCAGTGGTCATGGGTTGTGAGTCTTCTCAGGACCGCTTTGCTGCCTGCAAAAGCATGTTGGACTACGGCTTTGCCAACTTTGCCCTTGTGGCGCCCAAGCCGGACAGCGCCGCAGAAGTTCCTGTAAAGCTGGGATGCAGCAAAACGGTCAATGCCGTTCCCGGAGAGGAATCCGCGCTGCTCATCGACAAAGCCCAGAAAGGGCTGATCTCCACCGAGCTTACACTGGATGAAAGTGTCACCGCACCTGTCAGCCAAGGACAGCGTCTTGGCACCATGTCCATCAAGGCCGGTGAGCAGCTGCTGGCTCAGATTCCCATGGTTGCCGGCGAAGCGGTCCCCCGTCTGACCTTCTGGCAGATTTTCGGGCAGGTTCTGCGCCGCATCACCATGTCAAAAACATAAAAATTGCCGGCAGCACAGGCTGCCGGCAATGGTTTATTCTTCTTTGGGAAGATTCTTCATGGTCAGGCCGATACGGTGGCGTTTTTCATCTACTTCCAACACGGCTACTTTTACAACATCGCCCACTTTTACCGCTTCACTGGGATGGCGCAGGCGGCGGTTTGCCACCTGTGAGATATGCACCAAGCCATCCTGATGAACACCGATATCCACAAATACACCGAAGTCAATGACATTACGCACCGTTCCGGTAAGCACCATGCCGGGTTTCAGATCCTTCATCTCCAGCACATCCTTGCGCAGGATGGGTGCCGGCAGTTCATCCCGGGGATCACGGCCCGGTTTCAGCAGCTCCTTGGCAATGTCCTGCAAGGTAGGCTCACCCACGCCGCACTGCTGTGCCAGATTGGCGCTTCCCAACTGCTCGATCCGTTGGGGCAGGTCGGAAAGCTTTCCGGGAATGTCCTTTTTGTCATAGCCGCAGAGCTTCAGCAGCTGATAGGCAGCCTCGTAGGATTCCGGATGGACACCGGTGTTGTCCAAGATTTCCTTACTTTCGGGAACCCGAAGGAAACCTGCACACTGCTGGAACGCCTTGGGTCCCAGCTTCGGTACTTTCTTAACCTGCGCGCGGGAAGTAAACGCGCCGTTTTCTTCCCGGTAGGCCACAATATTTTTTGCAGTCGTGGCAGTTAAACCGGATACCTGCTTCAAGAGGCTCTGGGAGGCAGTGTTCAGATCGACACCGACAGCATTGACGCAGTCCTCCACCACGCCGCCCAAGGCCGCATCCAACTCCTTCTGGGGGCAGTCATGCTGATACTGACCCACACCAATGGCCTTGGGATCGATCTTCACCAGTTCTGCCAGCGGGTCCTGCAAGCGCCGGGCAATGGATACCGCAGACCGGAGATTCACATCAAATTCCGGGAATTCTTCTGCCGCCAACGGAGATGCGGAATAGACGGACGCACCGGCTTCATTGACGATGGCATAGCTGGCATCGGGGAAGCTTCTCAGCAGCTCCACGGTCATAGCTTCCGTTTCCCGTGAAGCGGTACCGTTGCCGATGGCAATATGCTTGACCCCATGGCGGCGCATCATGCGGCCAAGGATCTCAATGGCTTCCTCTTTTTTGCGCTGATTAAAGGTAGGATAGACCACGGAGGTATCCAGCACCTTGCCGGTACCGTCCACCACGGCGACCTTGCAGCCGTTGCGGTAGCCGGGGTCCAGACCCATAGTCACAAAACCCTTCACCGGCGGCTGCATCAGCAGCGGCTTCAGGTTTAACGCAAAGTTGTGGATGGCACCCTGACTGGCCATATCTGTCAGATCATTTCTTGCTTCCCGCTGCACAGAGGGCAGAATCAGCCGCTCGTAGGCATCTTCCGCTGCTGCCCGGACAAAGGCAGATACGAGCATGCTGGGTTTCAGCGCATGGCGGCACACCAATGCAGCACCCTCATTTCCGGGGAGTGTAATGGTGATCTTTAAAAATTCTTCCTTTTCTCCCCGGTTCAGTGCCAGCACCTGGTGGCCCTGCAATCGGGAGATGGGCGCAGAGAAATCATAGTACAGCCGGTAAACACTGTCATTTTCCGGATCCACCGCCTTGGAGGTCAGCACCGCCCGGCGGTTCATCAGTTCCCGCAGGCTCTTCCGGATAGCCGGATCGTCAGAGAGATCCTCCGCAATGATATCGGAAGCGCCGGCCAGCGCATCCTCCACAGACTCGACTCCCAGCTCTGGGTTTACATAACTTTCCGCCAACACAGCCGGGTTACTGCCATCCTGGGCAAAAATAGCCTGCGCCAGCGGTTCCAGTCCCTTTTCCCGTGCCACACTGCCCCGGGTACGGCGCTTCTGCTTATAGGGACGGTACAGGTCTTCCACCTCTGCCTGGGTGGCAGCGGCATCGATAGCCGCTGACAGCTCCTCTGTCAGCTTTCCCTGGGCCTCAATGGCAGACTTCACCTCATCCCGCCGGGTCTGCAAATTCCGCAGATAGGTTAAGCGGGTCTCCAAAGTACGCAGTGCCGTATCATCCATGGCACCGTGCATCTCTTTCCGGTAGCGGGCAATAAACGGTATGGTATTGCCCTCATCCATCAGGGCAATGACATTCTCAACATATTCCAATTTCCGGCCCAGTTCTTCGGCCAGGATCTCCGCAATGGTTCTCATAGCATACTCCTTTCCCATTTCCGGATGGTATCATACCATAAAACCACCCAAAAGAAAAGTCTTCTTTTTGTATCAAGCTTCCAGCAAAAGCGGGGTGCGGCAAGCCGCACCCCGGATCATTATTTGCGCTTATAGTAGTTGGTTTCCAGAATCATGTTGTTGATCCGCACAAAGTCATTGACATAGACGGCCATGGCTTCCATGCGGTCCGGATCCGCAGTCTTCCCCTCCTGCAGGATGAATACCTCCTCCGATGCCGCTGAGTAAGCAACACCGTCGCAGACCCAGCTTCCGTTGGGGAACAGGGCATAGCCCGGATACCGGTCGTCAAAGGCATCCTGTCCGATATAATCGTAGGGGGAATCCACGCCCAGAAGATTCAATACCGTTGGCAGCAGGTCTGCGGTATTCAGCGTTTTCTCCACTTCCAGTGCAGGGCCATCGGCGCTCCAGATAAAGCAAGGTGTCTTTTCCAAAAGCAGGACATCCTCTACACCGGACTGCTCCAGCATTAATTTCTCATTCTTAAAGCCGTAGGCGTAGTGGTCGGTATAAGCCACGATCACGGTGTTTTCCAGTTCGCCCCTGGCTTCCAGTTCCTGCAAAAGCCGGGCAAACATATCATCTACCAGCTTGGCTTTCACATACATACAGTCCAGCTCTTCGTCGCCGGTCATACCCCGGAATTGGGGATACTGCTTCAACGCGTACCAGCTGAGCACCTCGTTATACTTATAGCTTAAGTGGGCACTGCGGGTAATAATAAAGTTGAGCTTCGGGCCATCCCGGAAGAAATCATCGGCTACCGCTTCATAATCAAACAGGAACAGGTCGCTGTACAAATCGTCTTCCGTGGCTTCCGTCACATAGTCCTCATAGCACACATAGTCTTCATATCCCATAGCAGGAGAAAACACACCGCGGCTGTAAAAATCCGGTGAATTGTAGTGATAGACCTTGGCACTATAGCCTTCTGACTGCAGCACATTGGCTAAAGATTGGCGGTAATCATTGGTGATATAGTCGAAAGCATATCCGCCGCTAGTGGTCAAATAGGACCCGGTGTTGCCGCAGAATTCCGAGTTAAAGGTTCTGACACCGCCGTATCCGGGGGTATAGAAATTCGTAAAGTTGATCCCTTCCGCCATAAGACGGTTAATGGTAGGTGTATGCTCCCCCAATGCAAAATCATCCATGGATTCCATCAGCACCAGAATCACATTTTTCCCCTGGAACATACCGGTCATGGTGTTGACTTTTTGTTCACCGCGGGCAGCAAAATAGGCATCGATCTGTGCCTTGGCCTTTGCCTGCGCCCGGGCATATCCCGGAAGCACTGGGAAAATATAATCCCGATACACATCCTTGACTGCGGTCTGGTAAATACCGCAAACCTGATACAGCCTGTGGGTATTGAACATATTATTATAGGCTGCCTCGGCAGACTGGGCACGGCCATAGTCCGACACTGCATACTGAATCTCCCGGTCATGCTGGAACACCGCATAGGGAAGGAAAACCGCGCCAAAGATACAGACAGCAGCAGTCAGACCGGAGATGATGCTTTTTCCCCAGTTCCAGCGGTATCGGGGAAACCGCCAGACCAGCAGCACCCCAAGAACGACCAGTCCCGCCAGATACAGCCACCAACCGATGGGATATTGGAGCAATACGGAAAAGAACTCGGAGCCTTCCGACGCATACCGGAACTCAGACACCCAGAGCATCTGGCGGAACAGAATGTAATAGCCGGTCTGGGCAGCTGTGTATCCGAGAAATCCTCCGTAGAACACACCAAACAAAACTCTGCCGATTTTTCGGGGTACCAGAAATACGATCCCGCTGAGGATTCCGGCCCACAGCACGCCAAAGGCCAAAGGCCACCAGTCGATCGCCTCATTCCGCAGAAACAGAAATGCGTATCCCTCAATCAATAGAAAAGCAGCAGGAATTACCCAAAATGGCATTACCCATTTCGGCTGCTTCCTGCTGTATCGGCCGCCCCGCAAAATACCCATTTTGCTCTTGCTCCTTCACTTTTATTCCACATTCACTCTAGCAATCATTTATGAAGAAAGTATAAATGACAACCGGAAAGATTCTTAAGTTTTTCTTGCTTTTTCATGGAAACTGCGCTGATTATATCACCGTACACCGGCAAATACAAGAATACTTTCAAAGTTTTTTAGAAAAACTGCCTAAATCTGCATATTTCCTCTTGTAAATTCCGCCGGATTGGCGTATACTTTTTTATATTATCCAAATGCAAGAGAGGGAATGTATCATGGAACTGATTTCCGTTCGTGAACTTTTCAAAAACACCGCTGCCTACGCCGGAAAAGAAATCGAAATCGGTGGTTGGGTTCGTAACCGCCGTCCCAGCAAGCAGTTCGGTTTTATCGTTCTGAACGACGGTACTTATTTTACCCCCGTTCAGGTCGTCTATAACGATACCCTGGAGAATTTTCAGGAAATCTCTAAAATCAATATCGGTGCCGCTCTGGTGGTGAAGGGCATCGTGGAGCTGACGCCCGACGGCAAGCAGCCTTTCGAGATCCAGGCCAGTACCATTGCCGTGGAGGGTCCCTCCACCGGTGACTATCCCCTGCAGCCCAAGCGCCATACGATGGAGTTCCTGCGTACCATCACCCATCTGCGTCCCAGAACCAACACCTTCCAGGCCGTATTCCGTGTCCGCAGTCTGGCTGCCATGGCGATTCACCAGTTCTTCCAGGATCGGGACTTTGTGTATGTCCACACGCCCCTCATCACCGGTTCCGACTGTGAAGGCGCAGGTGAAATGTTCCAGGTCACCACGCTGGATCTGAACAACATTCCCAAAACCGAAGACGGCAAGGTTGACTTCTCTCAGGACTTCTACGGCAAGCCCACCAATCTGACCGTTTCCGGCCAGCTCAACGGTGAGACCTTTGCCATGGCCTTCCG